>JAIXRU010000015.1 GCA_027485045.1 Opitutaceae bacterium
CATCACGGAAGTTTTCACCGTCTTGATCGCGTTATACTGGTAGTGCGGCGGCGAGGCGGGGCAGGCGAGGTTGTAGATCTGGTCCACCTCGAACTTGAACGGATCGATCACATCATGGCGCACCAGCTCGAAGTCGGGACGTCCGTGGAGGTGGGCGATGTTGCCCTTCCGCCCGGTGAAGAAGTTATCGAGGCAGATGACATCGTTGCCGTCCTTGAGGAGGCGATCGCAAAGGTGAGAACCGAGAAAGCCGGCGCCGCCGGTAACGAGGATACGCATGGGGAAAAGTCAGTGTGAAAACTAAAAAACAGGAAGATCTAAAGTGTGAGTTGGGAAACGAAACTCTACGCGCTCATCGCGCCGCCGCGCCCGCCTCGTAGCGAGCCACCCAGGCGCGGTGCCACACGCCATAATCCCCCGCTTCGATATGGGCCCGGGCCTGCGCCATGAGATCGAGGTAAAACGCGAGATTATGGATCGTGAGCAGGGTGCAGCCGAGCATCTCGCCTGCGACCATCAGATGACGCAGGTAAGCGCGGGAGAAATTCGTGGCGTAGTTCTTCACTTCGTCGTGAATCGGCCCGCCATCGGCGCGGAAACGCTCGTTGCGCAAGTTCAGCGGTCCGTCCGGAGTGAAAACCAGACCGTTGCGCGCCACACGGCTGGGAAGCACGCAGTCGAACATGTCCACGCCGAGTGCGACCATTTTTAACAACTGCGGTGGCGTGCCGAGTCCCATGGTGTAGCGGGGCTTGTACACCGGCATGAACGGCGTGGTCGCGCCGACTTGTTTAAGCATCTCCGGCTCCGGCTCGCCCACGCTCACCCCGCCCACCGCGTAACCGGGAAAATCCAGCGCGGCCAGCGCCTCGGCCGCCTCGCGCCGGAGGTCGTCGTAGGTGGAGCCTTGCACGATGGCGAAGACATGGTGGCCGGCGGCGAGGAAGCCGTTGTCGGTCGCGATCTGCTTGCAGCGCGTCGCCCAGCGCAGGGAGCGCACGCAGGCCTCGGCGGTGGCGTCGCGCTCGCAGGGCCAGGGCGGACACTCGTCGATCACCATGGCGATGTCGCTGCCGAGATTGGCCTGAATGGTCATCACCTCCTGCGGACCGAGAAAGAGTTTTTTGCCGTCGAGATGGCTTTGGAACTCCACCCCGTCGTCGTGCATCTTGCGCAGCTTGGCCAGAGAGAAGACCTGGAAACCGCCGCTGTCCGTGAGGATCGGTCCATCCCAGCCCATGAACTTGTGCAGGCCGCCCAGCTCCTTCACCAGCTCGCTCGTCGGGCGCAGATTCAGGTGGTAGGTGTTGCCCAGGATGATTTGCGCCCCGAGTTCACGCAGTTGCACCGGGGTGACGCCTTTAACGGTGCCCTGCGTGCCGACCGGCATGAAGATCGGCGTCTCGATCACGCCATGACGTGTGCGCAAGCGCCCCCGGCGGGCGGCGGTGGCGGTATCGGTTTTCAACAAATCAAAATGCGGGACAGACATGCCGTCTACCATTCAACAGCGGAGCCGCCGCCTCCAATCCCGAATTTACTCCGCCGCCGCCTTTCTTGCCCAAGGGTCACCTCGGCACTCCGCCTCACACACCCGGCTTGCGCCCCGCCCGCCCCTCGTCTCACTGTGCCGCTTTACAACCCATTCGCGCGTGCTCCTCGTCATCGACAACTACGACTCCTTCACCTTCAACCTCGTCCAATACTTCGGGCAACTGGGCGTGGCGCAGCGCGTCTTCCGCAACGACGAAATAAGCCCCGCCGAGGCCCTCGCGCTGAACCCCGACCGCATCCTCATCTCGCCCGGTCCCTGCTCGCCCGCCGAGGCAGGCGTCTCGCTCGATATGATAGGCGCGTTCGCCGGCAAGAAGCCCATCCTCGGGGTCTGTCTCGGGCACCAGTCGATCGGTCACTACTTCGGTGGCCGCGTCGTGCGGGCCGAGCGCCTGATGCACGGCAAGACCTCGCCCATACTCCACCAAAACACCGACGTGTTTTCCGGGATGCCGCAGGGCTTCGCCGCCACCCGTTACCACTCCCTGTTGGTTGAGCGCTCCACCCTGCCCGCGTGCCTCGCGATCACAGCCGAGACGGCCGAAGGAGAAATCATGGGGCTGCGCCACCGGGAATTACCAATCTGGGGCGTCCAGTTTCACCCCGAGAGCATCGCCACCGAAGGCGGCATGCGTATCTTGGAAAATTTTCTCAAACTCGACGCCGCCTAACTCCGCTCTGCCTCCAAGCTACCGGAGCCTTACCAGCTCTACTAGCTTACCCGCCTTACTAGCCACCCTCCGCCCCTCCGCTCCCTGCTCCTAGCTCCCACCCATGCGCTGTCCCAAATGCACCTCGATCGAGGATAAGGTGATCGACTCCCGGATCAGCCGAGAAGGTAACACCATCCGGCGGCGGCGCGAATGCCTCGAATGCGGCCATCGTTTCACCACCACCGAAAGCCACGTGCGAGAAGGCGTGGTCGTAACCAAGCACGATGGTCGCAGCCAGGATTTCGACCGCGAAAAACTCACCCGTTCCGTGCGCGCCGCCTGTCATAAACGCCCGATCGACGCGGAACGCATCAGCATGCTGGTCGACGACGTTATGGACATCCTTGAGGCCCGCTACGATACCGAGATACCCAGCGACGCCATCGGCGAAGGCGTGATGCACCAACTGCGGAAGATAGACCACGTAGCCTACGTGCGCTTCGCCAGTGTGTATAAGGAGTTTCGCGATGTCTCGGAGTTCGTCTCCGAAATCAAAGACCTCGGGAAAAAGCCCGAGACCCCGCTCTAAACCATTAATCCTCACTAATCATCACTCATCAAAACTCCGTCGGGGTTTTTAGATGAGTGACCATCAGTGACCATTGGTGGTTAAAAAAAACGAGCCCGATGCCACCCCCGCCCGCATCTGCCACCCGCGACGACCTGCGCCGTCTGCATTTGATCAACGCCCTCTTCGCGCGACTTACCGGCGACGATCTCTACCTCGCCCGCCAGATCCAGGAAGCCATCGCGTTCAGTCTCGCCGAACTCGAAACCCAGACTCGCGAACACCCCGAATTCGCCGCCCGCTACGACGCCGCCTTTACCGCCGCCGCCGCCCGTCTGCTCTCCACGTTTTTCGCCGGCCAGCCTGGCCAAGGGTTTTACCATTGGGATGCCTTGAGTACGCTAAGCTCCGCCACCCCGCTCTTCGCCCGCGCCGAACTCATGGCCGGCCTTAAGCGGCTCGCTTCCCACCGCGAGGCCACCCTGCTGGTCACCAATCTCCGCGCCGCCTTTCTGCCCGCCGACCAGCGTGAAACTCCGCGCCGCCGCCGTGAATATGACGAAGCCCTGACCTACGTCCGCGACCTCGCCGCCGCCCGCTCCCGTCCCGACGCAGACCTGCGCCTCCTCTTTCTTTAGGGGTTCATTACCGACGTCCTACCGGCCCCCGTTTTTTCCGCACTTTAATCACAAGCAGCGCGTTTCGTAAGGCCATCTGCGTGCCTTGGCCGAGGAGCTGTCGGGCCAAAGTTAAAAAAGATCCGTTCAGGACCTTTGCCGCCATCTTTGGCAGCGTGGTATACCCATGACGCGCCGGGTGCTCATCCCGGCAGGACGGAGTCGGGCTCAGGGGCTAGGTTCGACCTTCAGCCGCAGGAAAACTCTAGGCGACAGTGCCCGAGCGGGAGTGTTGGCGCGCACCGTCACACGCTGCCGGTCGGCATCGATGACGATGGGGGTGCCCACTTGATTGGTGGTGGAGTTTAGCGCTGTCCAGTTAACGAGATCCGTTGATTCTTCTACGGTGTAGAGGATGCCCGTAGGGGCGATC
The DNA here is from genome assembly GCA_027485045.1 of Opitutaceae bacterium. Lineage (GTDB taxonomy): Bacteria > Verrucomicrobiota > Verrucomicrobiia > Opitutales > Opitutaceae > IMCC26134_A. The sequence continues at coordinate 3,826 of JAIXRU010000015.1, forward strand.
ACACGTCGGGTGAAACTGATCGTAGGGTAGCGTTGATTTAGTCCGTCGGGTGCCGTGAGCCCGATGACCGGCCAGGTGTCTGGCGTGGGCGCGGCAGTGGGTGCCACGCCTAGCGCAAAAGCGAGCAGGTTGGGCATGGTTTGTCCGGCCGGTACGCTGAGCTGGAGCGGACGGGTATCGGCGGTGTTGGCATACTTGGCGCCCAGCCATTCATCGATTCCAGAGCGCAACGGGGATGGCAGGCGCCCGTTAATCATCACGTTACTGAATATGGCCGTGGTGAGTAGTTGTTGATTATGCGTAGAAACGGCCAACCCGGCGAACATGGGATCCGGCAGGGACGGGTCGGTCGTAACCCCGACGTCGATCCAGTCACTGGTGCCGGAGCGGTAGGAACCCGTGAGGGTGTCGCCTGAGCGGCTGATCTTAAAGGTGATCGGCGGCAGCACCTCTTCGGTGATAGTGACCGGAAGCGATGTTGTGGTGATGATTTTAGCCGGGTTCCCGTTATCCACGACGGCGGCGGTGAGCTGATAAGTGCCGGGTGTGGTCGGCGTCCACACGGTGGAATACGGACTTGTGGTGTCTTTACTATGGTAAACGCCGTTAACACGAAAGCGCACCTCGGTGATGGTGGTTCCGGGCACGACATCGGCTTGGGCCGTGAGCGTGACGGGCAGCCCGACCTGGCTGGTCGAGGAAGCGGCGGGGGCGGTAAGCGCAACGGTGGGGTTAAGCTGGTCGGCGGCCACGGTGACCGTGACGGAGCTGGCGACGGAGGTGGCGCCGACGTTATTTGTGGCAACCGCGGTTAACGTGTAAGTGCCTGGTGTGGTGGGTGTCCAAACCGTGTTGTAAGGGGGGCTAAATCCTTTGCCGATGTAGGTGCCATTGGCCCGAAACGCGACTTCGGTGATAGCTCCGCCGAGGCTTTCGGCACTGGCCACCAGAGCGTGACTGGTATTGACGGCCAAAGTGGAGCCGCCGCTCAAAGGCTGCTGAAAAGCCACGGTGGGGAGGGCGGGAGTGGCGCGACGAGATTCGAAAACAATGCCGCGCCCCGGGCTAAGCGTGAGGGCGACGTAGGGGGACGTAGTGCTCTGGCTGGCTCGCAGCATCAAGCCGGCTCGGGAGGCAGAGCTTTGGTTGCTCACTTCTTGGTGCTGGAGCGTGGCGGTGAGGTCCCCGTTGCCGAGCAAGGTGGTGTGCGCGTAATGAAAACCATCACTGGCCAAGCCGATGCCATTGCCCCCACCACTCACGTAGTAATTGGAACCGATGACCGCCGTGTAACCGGTGGGGCCCAAGGCGGAGTCGATACCGATATCGCGCCGTGCCCAACCATAGGGTAAATCTGCGTTGGCCAAGGTGGTGGCTCCAGCGACCCAATCCCCGCCTTCAAACGCCCCCAAATCGGGCGTGGCTACACCCGGTGCGGTGATTTCGAGGAGCTTGGTGGGGTAGGCCCCGTTAATGATCGCCTGGGTCGTATCGGGGACCGCGAGCGTGATGCCGATGCCTTTGGCGCGGACCGAGGGGGCGGTGCCCGTGATACGGTAGTCGTTGAGGGATGAATTAATGAAACCCAACGAGGAGAGACCTACGAGACCGGGGTTGCCGGAATTGCCATAGGTGGTGACGTTGTTGCTATTCACTAGGCTCGGGGCGGTGCGGATGCGGCCATCGGCGGGTTTGCCGCTGGCAACGGCCCACCAAGGATGATTGGAGCGCGTGAGGGTGATGTTATTGATAAACTTTGATTGGGGATCGGGGGAGTTCAACTTGGGGGAATCCTCGAAGCCGTAACCTATGCCGTTCACCGCAGTATTGTTGTAAACATGCATGCCGCGCCAGGCGGCCGAGGGAGGGCAGCGGAGGGCGAAATTATTCGCGTTGCCGCCGCGCGCTACTTGCTCGAAGCGGACGTTTTTATATGACGTGCGGCCCTTCTTCGTCGAACCCGCCACACTTTTATCCAAGACGTCGCGATTGGTAACACCCTCGAAGTCGAAAAAGATCCGGCCAAAGCTGACAGTGGGGGGTGAACCTTGACTCAAACTTAGAACCTGAGCGGCGGTAAGCGCGCCGCGATAGAGCCGAAAATCGTCTATATAGTCGCTGTACATTTCCTCCGTCAGCGTGTTCATCCCCCCGAGCTCCCAGTTGCGGTCGGCCGTCTTGTTCGGGCGCTCCGTGTAGGTGGTGCTAAAAGTCACTGCCCCGAAGGGAGCGGCCTGGCTGGCGACCAAGACACCGTTACGGTAGAGCTGCCATTGGCTACCGTTATAAACTCCGGCATAGTGTACCCAGTCCGTATAATCGGCGGCGGGCACCGGATAGCTGGCAAAGTAAGTGACCTTTTGATTCGGCGTGACCGTGGTATCGGTCTGGCTGCTGCCCAGCTCGTAAGTCTGGTTGCGCACGCGAAAAAAGATTTCTTTGTCCCCCTGGGGTCCTTGCCGCACGATGTTGCGAGCATCGGTGACGCCACTGAGGGTGGGTTTTAGCCAAACGGCGAAGGTGATGTCGCCAGCGAAATTGGTATCGGCATTGCTGGTCGGGTCGATGGTCACCCGTGCCTCGGCGTCGTTAACGGGATCGTAGGTGGTGGCGGTCAGCATGATGCTGGCGGTGGAACCCCAGGCGACATTGTGATCGATAACGTAATCGTAAGAG
>JAIXRU010000049.1 GCA_027485045.1 Opitutaceae bacterium
CCCTCATCGCCGCCGGTCTCTTCGAGGACCCCAGCAAGATGGTCGCCCGCCTCTACAAGCTGCTCGAACAGGTCTAAAAACCCGCGAGCTGCCAGAGCTTGTTAATCACGCCGCGCCGGCTCTTCCGGCGCGGCGTTTTTTTACCTTATCTCGACTGGCCAAAGTCCTTTCGCCCGCCGAACCTGCGTGCATGAACCTTTCCGAATCCGACCAAAACTTCCTGCGCGACTTGGTCAAAACCTCCCGCCAGCGCTCCCACAATGTCGCCTGGACCGACCGTGATGGCACCGCCCGCATGACGACCCTGACCCCTGCCGAGGCCTCCCGGCTCAACGCCGCCGCCCACGCCCTCGGCGTCGGCAAGGATGCCGCCCTGCGCCAGGCCACTTTCTGGCCCGCTCCGAAGTCCTCTCCCACCACTCCGGTCGAGCCGGCCTCACCCTAAACCGGGCCGCGCGCCCGAAGCCTCCATGTCCCGCAACTTCGCGCGTTTTGTTTTCGTTTTCACGCTGCTGTTTTTCGCGGCGTTTTTCTTCTGGCCGGTTTATCAAATCCTGCGCGGCGGCTTTCTCGATGGCGACGGCCGTTTCACCTTGCGGACCTTCGCCGCCCTCCTGTCCGACCCGCTCTACCGCGAGGGCCTGCGCAACGCCTTCGCCCTCGGCCTGGCCACCACCGCCATCACCTTCGTAATCGCGCTTCCCCTGGCCTGGCTCGCCGACCGCTACACCTTTCCCGGCAAAGCCTTGCTCGGCGCCGTTGTCCTCGTGCCCATGATTTTGCCGCCCTTCGTCGGGGCCATCGGCATCAAACAAATCTTCGGGCAATACGGCGCGCTCAACTCCCTGCTCATTGATATCGGCTTCCGCCCCGAGGGCTGGACTTTCGACTGGTTCGCCGTCGCCCCCTTCTGGGGTATCGCCGTCGTCACGGCCTTGTCCCTCTACCCCATCGTCTACCTCAACTGCGCGGCCGCCCTCGCCAACGTCGACCCCGCCATGGAGGAAGCGGCGCAAAACCTCGGCTGCACCGGCCTGCGCCGCTTCATCCGCGTAACCCTTCCGCTGATACGCCCGGGTCTCTTCGCCGGCGGCACCATCGTCTTCATCGCCGCCTTCACCGAGCTGGGCGTTCCCCTTATCTTCGATTACGCCCGCATCACCTCCGTGCAGATTTTCTACGGCCTCAAGGATATCGGCGGCAGTCCCGCGCCCTACGCGCTGGTCACTCTGCTGCTCCTCAGCACCACCGCCCTTTACATCGTGGGCAAAGGACTTTTTGGCCGCCCCGCCCATGCCATGATGGCCAAGGCGTCCTCCACCGGCGGGGCGCGCCCGCTGCCACCCGCCGCCGCCTGGCTCTGCACCGCGTTTTTCTCCCTCGCCACCGCCGTCGCCTTGCTGCCCCACCTCGGGGTCGTGCTCACCGCCTTCGCCACCGATTGGTATGCCAGCGTGCTGCCGGACGCCTTCACCCTGCAAAATATTCATCTCGCCCTCGGCCACCCGCTCACCGTCTCCGCCATTCGCAATTCCCTGATCTTCGCCGCCGCCAGCACCGTCATCGACCTCGTCCTCGGCGTCGCCATCGCCTATGTAGTGGTTCGCTCACGACTGCGCTGGCGGGGCCTGCTCGACGTGCTCGCCATGCTTCCGCTCGCCGTCCCCGGTCTCGTGCTCGCCTTCGGTTTTCTGGTCATGAGCCAGGAGGGGCGGTTCTTTTCTTTTTTAAATCCCACCCAAAACCCCACCGCCCTGCTCATCATCGCCTACTCGGTGCGCCGCCTCCCCTACGTGGTTCGCGCGGCGGCCGCCGGCTTTGAGCAAACGAGCGAAACCCTGGAGGAAGCCGCCCAAAACCTCGGCTGCCCGCCCCTGCGCACTCTCTGGAAAATCACCCTGCCGCTCATCGCCGCCAACCTCATCGCCGGCGGCCTCCTCGCCTTCGCCTTCGCCATGCTCGAAGTCTCCGACTCCCTCATCCTCGCGCAAAAACAAGCCTTCTACCCGATTACCAAGACCATTCTGGAGCTCTTCCAGCTCATCGGCGACGGCCAGTTCATCGCCAGCGCACTCGGCCTCTGGGCCATGACTTTTCTCGCCATCTGTCTTGGCGGCCTGAGCCTGATTCTGGGCAAAAAACTCGGTGCGATCTTCCGCGTCTGATCCCCCGGCTCCCCCACCCGGACCATGCTCCTGCTGCTCTTCGTCTCCCTGCTTTGGGCCTTCTCCCCCGGCCTCATCAAACACTTCCTCGGCGACCTCTCCTCCCCCGCCGTCGCGACCGTGCGCCTGGGGCTCACCCTTCTTGTATTCGCACCGTTTCTCCGCCCTGCCCTGCTCGCCAAACGCACCGCCGCCTGGCTGGCCGGCATCGGCGCGATCCAGTTCGGGGTCATGTATCTGCTTTACCTGGAAGCTTTCCGCCACCTCCAAGGCCACGAGGTCTACCTCTTCACCATTCTCACCCCGCTCTACATCGTCCTCCTCGACGGCGCGCTGGATAACAAACTCGTGCCCCGCCACGCCGCCGCCGCCGCCCTCTCCGCCCTCGGCGCAGGCGTGCTGGTCTGGCGCGGGGTGGGCACGCCCGACGCCATCGTGGGCTTCACCCTCGTCCAGGGCGCCAACCTCTGTTTCGCCGCCGGCCAGATCGCCTATAAACGCACCCGCCCCGCGCTCTCCCACCTCACCGAGTCCCACCTCTTCGGCTGGCTGGCCCTGGGCGGCTTCATCGCCACCGCCCTCGTATCGATCCCGTTTACCGACTGGGCCGCGTTTTCGCCGTCCCCCACCCAATGGCTCATCCTGGCCGGCTTGGGCCTGGGGGCGAGCGGTGCGGGCTTCTTCCTCTGGAACATCGGCCTCGCCCGGGTCAACGCCGGCACGCTAGCCGCCCTCAACAACGCCAAAATTCCCCTCGGCGTCACCGCCTCGCTCCTGCTTTTCCGCGAATCGACCGACCCCATAAAACTCGGCCTGAGCTTCGCCCTGCTCGCCACCGCCGTCTGGTTGGCCGAATCCGGCGCCAAACCCACCCCAAACGCTTCCTGACTCTTGGTTTTAATTGCGCGAAATACGGTTAAGACCCACGCGACTCTTGCCTTTTACAGTTTATTTTCCACCTTACGTGTCGATTGTAGTCTTTTGTTAATCGACCCAAGTAGCCTTGGCTTTTAGCTCATTCCCCCTCCCCCCCTACCCATGCAGGAAGTTCCGCTCACCGCCCTCGATGCCCGTCTGCAAAAGCAGATTGAATCCGCCCAAGTCGCTCTCCAGCGAGCCAATTACGATTACGTGATCGAGGTCACGTCCCAAGTGCTCAAAAACGCCCCCGGCTGCCTCCCCGTCCGCCGCCTGCAACGCGTCGCACTCGTTCGCCACCAGGAAGGCAAAACCTCCCTCATGTCCAAGGCCATGGGTTCCGTCACCATGGCGGGCTTCCTCTTCGGCGGCGGCAAAAAAGACCCCGCCAAATCCCTCGAAACCGCCGAGAAACTGCTCCTCAGCGACGCCAAGAGCATACCCGCCCTGAAAAACCTCGCCGAGGCCACCGCCGCCCTCGGCCTGCTCGAGACCTCCGCCTTCGCCTGGGAATGCATTCGCGAAATCCAACCCCGCGATCACGACACCCTCCTCCACCTCGCCGAGGCCTACCTCAACGCCAAACTCAACAAAGACGCCCTCCGCATCGCCGACGAGATGCTCAAGCTTCGTCCCCAGGACGGCGACGCCCTCGCCCTCATGCGCCGCGCCTCCGTGGCCCAGACCATGGATAAAGGCAACTGGGAGACCCAAAGCTCCTTCCGCGAAAAACTCAAAGACGAGGCCCAGGCCAACTCCCTCGAACAAGCCAGCAAAGTCGTCACCTCCGCCGAGATGACCCAGCGCCTTATCGACGAGGCCAAGCAGCGCCTCGCCTCCGAACCGCAAAACCTCAACCACTACCGCGCCATCATCGACGGCTACCGTCGCCTCGAAGA
>JAIXRU010000309.1 GCA_027485045.1 Opitutaceae bacterium
CGCAGCGGTGTCGGTCTGCTTGGCGATGAGCACGAGGTCGGTGCCGGCGCGCCAGGCGTTTTTCTTCCAATCGAGGGCGAGGCGGGTTTTGAGCGCGGGAATGCGGGGGAGGTCGTTGCCGTCGGTATCCTCGGCGCGCACGTAGTCTGCGACGGTGGTGAAATCGAGGGTATGGCTGGGCGCTTGGTGAAGATGCCAGATGGCCTCGGCTTCAACGCCGTAGAAGAGGGCGTCGCTTTGGACGAAGAGGGTGCGTTCCAGGTGCTCGTCGGGGTCGGGGGAGTTTTCCTCGTCGACGGTGATGCCGGTGCCTTCTTCGAAGATATAGCCGTCGAAGTATTGGGTGAAGCCGGTGAGGGAGCCGGTTACAAAGCCGGCGGTTTTGCGCAGGCTGAGCTCGTAGCCGAGGCTGCGTTCGGTGGAGAGGGTTTTGTCGCCGATCTCGTAGGCTTCGGTGCCGTGGTGGGGGCCGTAGGCGTAGAGCTCCTGGCCGTTGGGGGCGCGTTCGGTGTAGCTGGTGGTCCAGGCGAGTTTGTAGGGTTCGGAGAGCGTATAGATCGCGCCCAGGGAACCGGAGAGGGTGGTGCTGGCGTCGTCGCGCGCACCGAAAGTCACGCCCGGTTCGCTGGTGGTGAAGGGGGCGGCGTCGATGGCGCGGTGTTCGAGGCGGGCGCCGATTTGCCAGGTGGTGCGGCCGGCCGGGTGTTCCTGAAAGAGGAAGAGGGCCGCGTTATCAGTGGTGTGGGAGGGGAGGAAGGCTTCGTCGCCGGCGGCGGTGGTTTCGGCAGTGCCGAGTTGCAGGCCGAGGGCTCCGGTCCAGCCGGCGACTGCGCCGTTGATGAGTTCGAGGCGGGTGTCGATGCCTTCGACGGTGAAGACGGTGCCGCCGGAGCCGCCCTCGATTTCCTTGTGCTGGTAGTCGGCATGGCCGAGTTTGAAGCGGGCTTCCTCGAAGATTCCGAAGTCGCGTTTGTAGGTGGCGGCGGTGTCGATGCGGCGCTGGCGGAGGTCGATGGAGATGACCTCGTCGGACGATTCGAAGGGAATGCCGTAGGAGGTGTCGAAGCCGTTAACGTTTACCCCGGCGTCGAAAATTTCGGATACGTAGTTGAGGCCGATGGAGCCGCCCTGGGAATCGAGGGCGGAGTTGTAGAGCCGGCCGGAGGGCATGGGGTTGCCGAGCTCGTCTTCCTGGCCGGAGAAGCCGGGGAGATTGAGGTCGTCGGCTTCGCGGCGGAAGCCGTCGAGGTGGAGCACGAAGCCGGATTGGGCGGCGCGATCGGGGGCGAGGGCGATATCGACGGCGCCGCCGGTGGAGTAGCCGCGGCCGTTGTCGGTGAAGGAAGAGTCGAGGATGCCGGAGACGGTGCCGGCGGGGAGTTCGGATTCGATGCGGTGGTCGATGACGTTAACCACGCCGCCGATGGCGGCGGAGCCGTAGAGGAGGGCGGCGGGGCCGCGCACGACCTCGATGCGTTTAACCAGGAAGGGTTCGACGGAGACGGCGTGATCGGGGGAGGTGCTGGAGGCGTCGAGGGTGTCGGTCGAGTTGGCGAGCACGCGCACGCGGTTGGCGGAGAGGCCGCGGATGATGGGACGGCTGGCGCCGGGGCCGAAGTAGGTGGAGGAGACGCCGGGCAGGGCGGCAAGGGTCTCGCCGAGGGTGGGTTGGCGGGTTGCCTGGAGGGAGGCGCCGGAGAGCACGCTGGTGGAGCTGATGAGGTCGGCCTGGGCGCGAGCGATGGGCGAGGCGGTGACGACGATGTTTTCCAGTTGGACGGGTTCGTCGGCGTGGGCGTGCGCGGGGGGCGCGGATTGGGCGAGGGTGGTCGAGGCCGAAGCGGCGACGCAGAGTGGAAGGAGAAGAGAACGAGGAAGGAAAGGAGACATGATTCGGGTGTATTGACGGTTTGGGCACGGGAACGTGCAGGAGCATGAACACGCGGGAAGCGAGGCACGGACAGCGGTGCGCAGAAGTGCTTCGCCAAGGCACGCGCTCTCAGGAGCGGGCCAACGAGTGGAGGCGGCGATCAGGCGGCGGCGGGCGGGGCGCGGCCGGGGGGGAGCAAACCGGAGGGGATTCGGAGGCTGGGGGCGTTTTCCGAAAGGGAGAGCCGGGCGAGCGGGAGGAGCGGCGGCGGCGCGAGGTACGGGGCGGGCGACGGGGCGTCGGTGCCCTGGGCGAAAATCGTGATGGCGCAGGCGTGGCCGGCGGAGGCGGCGGGGAGCGCGGATTTGGAGTGGGCGTGTGCGGGTGAGGCGGGGGCGTTTTCGCCCGGTTCGCAGGCGTGCTCGGCGGCGTGCAGCCAGGCGTGGGCGGCGGGCAGGTGGGCGAGCAGGCCCAGGCTCAACACCAAGACGCCAAGACCCGCGGCCACGAGGGACCGGAGCAGGGCTTGGGATGGGTGGCGGGCGGGCATGAGCGTAAATGCGAGCGGTCAGTGTAGCAGAATTGGCAAGTGGGGACGGAGCAGCGTTCGCGCTCGCACACGGCTCAGGGTTGGTAGAGCCAGTAGCGTTTGGTCTGTTGCTGGTAGATGGCGCAGCGGCGGGCCCATTCGGCTTCGAAGGCGTCGAGGTCGGTCTTGGCACCGTCGCGGGTGAGGGCCTTCCACCATTCGGTGCTGCCGACGTGGATGTTAAAGGAGCGTGATTCTTTGGCGCTGAGTTCGGCGAAGGGATTTGGCGGGTCGTAGCGGCAGGCGAGGCGCATGAGCTCGAAGCTGAGCTGGGTGGGGCGCCAGTCGTTCCAGTTAAGCACGTCCACGTAGAGTGCGCTCACGGGTTTGCCCTGCGGGTCGGGCACGGTGATGGTGCGGAAGTTGAGGCCGGGGATGGCGAGCTTGTCGAGGTCGGCCTTGAGCTGGGTGGTGGTCTTGCCTTTGAAGCTGATGGCGCGGAAGGGGTGTTCCTTGCCCGCGCCGTGGCGGAAGCCGCTGTATTCGCAGCCGAGGCCGACCATGGCGTAGCCCACGACGGCGGGGAAATCGCGCACCAGCGGCGAGGTGGGCACAAAAGTGAGGCCGGTCTCGGGCCAGCGCATGCCGCGCCGCCAGCCACGCATGGGGATGACGGTGAGTTTGCCTTTGGCGCGGGCGGCTTCGGGGATGTCGAGGACGCCGGGGGCGTCGGCGGCCATTTTGGCGAGTTCGCCCATGGTGAGGCCGTGGACGTAGGGGATGCGGAAGGCGCCGACGCCGCTCATCCATTCGCGGTCGAGGGCGGGGCCGTCCACCTTGAGGCCGCCGAGGGGGTTGGGGCGGTCGAGCACGATGACCGGCACGCCGTATTGGAAACACGAATCCATGGCGTAGCGCATGACCACGTTGAAGGTGTAGCTGCGCACGCCGATGTCTTGCAGGTCGATGACGAGGGCATCGAGGCCCTTGAGCTGGGCGGCGGTGGGTTTGCGGTTTTTGCCGTGCAGGGAGTAAACAGGCAGGCCGGTGCCGGCGTGGGTCTCGTCGCCGAAGTTTACGCTGGCCTTGATCTGGCCGGCGAGGCCGTGTTCGGGGGCGAAGAGGGCAACGAGTTTTACCCCGGGGGCGCGGTAGAGGACGTCGATGGTGGAGACGCCGGCGCGGTTCACGCCGGCGGCGTGGGTGAGCAGGCCGATGCGTTTGCCTTTGACGGCGGCGAAGCCATCGGCGGCGAGCACGTCGATGCCGAGCATGACTGCCCCGGTCTGGGGCGGCGTAGTGGGGCGGGCGCGGGGTGTCGGAGTGCCGGCGGGGGCTGTGTTGGTGCTGGCGGGCGCGGTCGGGGCGGGTTTGACCGGGGTGGGTTTGCTCTTGGGTGGAGGGGTGGGCTGGCTGCTGCAGCCGAAGAGGCCGAGAAAGAGGCTGGCTAGCAGCAGGGGCAGGCGAAGGAAGAGCGGGAAAAAACTTTCCACGATGGGTCGGGGTCAGGAGGTGGGAGGGAGGGAGGTATCGTGCGGAGACACGACGGCGGTGACCGGTTTTCGAGCAAGGCGGTGGCGTACGGCGGGGATCATGAGCCAACGCCAGAGCAAGTCTAGGGCCGCGCCCATGGCGAGACCGGCGATTATTGCGCCGAGGAGTTGGGCGGCGAGCAGGTGCATAGCGATTTTGACCCACGCCTGGGCGGTGATCGGCTGGTCGCGCGGCGGAAGATGATCGCCGAGCATGCGGTAAAAGCGGTCGAGCCACGGCGTGGGCTTCGTCTCGGCGTCCGGGGGCGCGAGATCGGGTGGCGCTGCATCCTGGGGAGGTGCAATTCCGGGGGCTGGATTAAGTGAGCCCTCAAAGACGGCGGGCGCGGGCGGGGGTTCGGGGCGGCTGGAAAGGCTGGTGATGTCGAGGGTGACCGCGCCGAGTTTATAGGTGCCGTAGAGAAAAAAGGGTCCGGTCGCGGGGTTGCTAACGAACTGGAGCGCTCCCATGACCATGAAGTTGGAGCGAAAGAGCAGGCAGAGCAGGAAGCCGAGGGGGAGTTGTCCCGGGATGGGGATCAGAGTGAGCACGGAGCCCAGGTAAAGCGCCGGACGGATGTTTATGTAGTTAAACGACCACAGGTAGTTACGCTTTCGGGCAAAGGCGGAGAAGCGACCCACCACCGGGTAGGTGTGAAAACGCGCACGTCGGGGCATGTACTTTAACCAAAACTTCGCCCGCCTGATCCGGGCGAAATGGCGGAGCCGGTAGTTGTTTTCTTCGGCGGTCATGGGGTGGGGCGAAACGAGAGGGGCGGGAGCGTCTAGCGATGTAGGGCGCGGGCCAATCTTGAAATCACAGCGGCGGCGTTGGGGGCCGCGCCGTCGCTCCCAGCGCCTGACCGGCCAGCCAGCCGGTGGTCCAGGCGGCCTGGAAGTTGAAACCGCCGGTCACACCGTCGATGTCCAGCACCTCGCCCGCGAAGTGAAGTCCGGGTATGAGGCGGCTTTCCATGGTCTTGAAATCCACTTCGCGCAAGCGCACGCCGCCGCAGGTGACGAATTCCTCCTTGTTGAGGCTTTTGCCTTCGACGGCGAACTCCGAGGCGGCGACTTGGGTGGCGAGTTTTTGTAGGTTTTCTTTGGATATGCCGGCCCATTGCGCCTCGGGCGAGAGGCCGGGCACGGCGGCGATGAGGCGTTCCCAGAGCCGGGCGGGCAGGGCAAAGGGGTTGAGGGTGGAGACTTGTTTGCGCGGGTTGGCGTGGCGCCAGGCGGTGAGCGTTTCCAAGGCGCGGGCTGGGGTGTCGCCCGTCCAGGAAACGAGCAGCGGGAACTTGTAATCGCGCGCGGCGAGCTCGCGAGCGCCCCAGGCGGAGAGTTTTAAGATCGCCGGGCCGCTCAGGCCCCAGTGGGTGACGAGCAGGGGTCCGCCGTCGGCGAGTTTGGTGCCCGGCACCGAGGTGGCGGCGGTGAGTACGGACAGGCCTTCGAGGCCCACGAGGCGGGAGTCCGCGATGTGAAAAGTAAACAGCGACGGCACCGGGTTCTCGATGGTGTGGCCGAGTTCGGCGGCGATGAAGAGGCCGGCCGAGCCTTTGTTGCCGCCGGTGGCGATCAGTATGCGGTCGAAACGCGCGCCGGAATCGTCGGTGAAGATGGCGTCGAAGCCCGGTCCATCTGCCGCCCGCGTGATGGTACGCACGCCCATGCTGGTGAAGAGATGCACGCCGGCCTGGTCGGCGGCGGTGCGCAGGGCGGTGATGATGGTGGCGGAATCGTCGGTGTCGGGGAACATGCGCCCGTCGATCTCGGTTTTCAGGGTGACGCCCCGGGCCTCGAACCAGGCGATGGTGTCGCGCGGGCCGAAGCGGGTGAAGGGCCCGAGCAGCTCGCGACCTCCGCGAGGGTAACGTTTTACCAGTTCGCGCGGTTCGGGGCAGGCGTGGGTGACGTTGCAGCGCCCGCCGCCGGAGATGCGGACCTTGGCCAGAGGGTGGGCGGTGGCTTCGTAGAGGCAGACGCGGGCGTGCGGCGCCGCCTCGGCGGCTTGGATGGCGGCGAAGAAACCAGCGGCCCCGCCGCCGACAATAAGGATGCGCAAAGTCTCGGACACGCCCGCAGGCTGGGGGCGGCGGCGGCGAGTTGAAGTTTAAAACACGAAATATCGCCGTCCCAGCGCCCGACCGGGCGGTCGACGCAGATGGCGGCCACGCGTTTCCACCTTTCTTTGCCTCCACGCTTGCCCAGCCCGCCCTCGGGCCTTGCTTTCTTCCGACCGTGTCGATCGCCGCCTCAGATTTCGTCCACCTCCACGTCCACTCCGATTACAGCCTGCTGGACGGAGCCTGCAAAATCGACCGGCTGATGAAGCGCACGGCCGAGCTGGGCCAGCCCGCTGTCGCGCTTACCGATCATGGCAACATGTTCGGCACCATTGAGTTTTTTAATGCCGCCAAAGCCGCCAACCTCAAGCCGCTGGTCGGTTGCGAACTCTACATCGCGCCCGGTTCGCGGCTGGAAAAAGCCGGCAAATCCGAGGACGGGAAAAACTACTTTCACCTCGGCGTTTTGGCCAAGGATCTGACCGGTTACCAAAACCTGCTAAAACTCGTCTCGGACGCCCACCTCCAGGGGTTTTACTACAAGCCGCGCACCGACCTGCCCACTTTGGCCAAATACGCCAAGGGCCTGATCGGGTTTACCGGCTGTCTCGCTTCCGAGGTGTGCCAACACCTCATGCACGGTCGCGAGGCCGAGGCCGATGTCGCCTGCGCCCGCTACGTGGAGATTTTCGGACGCGAAAACTACTTCGTCGAAATCCAGGACCACGGCATTCGCGAGCAGCGACAGATCATCCCCGGCCTGCTCGCTTTGGCGGAGAAATATCAACTCAAGGTCATCTGCTCGAACGATGTTCACTATGTGCGCGAGACCGATTCCGCCTCACACGATACCCTGCTCTGCATCCAGACCGGCTCCAAGGTGGCCGAGCAGAACCGCATGCGCTTCGACAGTTCGGCGTTCTACCTGAAGTCGGCCGACGAGATGCTGAAACTCTTCGGCGAGATTCCCGAGTCGCTGACCAACACCCGCCTCGTCGCGGAGATGTGCGACCTGAAAATCCCCTTTCCGAAGGGCTCGGAGCGCTACCCGCGTTATCCGCTGCCCACCGAGATCACGGCCACGCACCCCGAGAAACCCGCCGCCGCGTATCTTTTACAGCTTTGCGTGACCGGCCTCCGCACCCGCTACGGCCACGACTACGCCGAGGTCGCCGCCCGCGAGATCGTGGCCACGCGCCTGGCGAAGTTAACCAATCTGCCCGCCGGCCAGAAACCCGCGCCGCCCGACTACTCCGGCCTCGCCCCCGACGAACTGCTCGTCCTGCGCACCGGCTACGAGCTCTCGATCATCAACGTCACCGGCTTCGACGACTACTTCCTGGTGGTGTGGGATTTCATTAACTGGGCCCGAGAACACGCCATCCCGGTCGGCCCCGGACGCGGTTCGGGCGCCGGTTGCTTGGTCGCGTATCTGCTCGGCATTACCAACATCGACCCCATCCGCTTCGGGTTGCTCTTCGAGCGTTTCCTCAACCCCGAGCGCGTGTCGCCGCCCGACTTCGACATCGATTTCTGCATGCGCCGTCGCGTCGAGGTGATCGACTACGTGCGCCAGAAATACGGCAACGCCTGCGTGGCCAACATCATCACCTACGGCACCCTCGGGGCCAAGATGGTGGTGCGCGACGTCTCCCGGGTACACGACCTGCCCTTCGCCGAGGCCGACCGCCTGGCCAAGATGATCCCTGAGGAGCTCAACATCTCGCTCGAGGACTCGCTCAAGAAATCCGCCGAACTAAAGGGCGAATACGATCGCAACCCGGTCGCCAAAAAAATCATCGACCAGGGGCTCGTGCTCGAAGGCATGGTGCGCAACACCGGCAAACACGCCGCCGGCATCATCATCACTGACCAGCCGCTGGACGACTTCGTGCCGCTGACCGCACAGGAGGGCGACGTCACCGTGCAGTTCGACATGAACGCGGTCGGCAAGCTCGGCCTGTTGAAGATGGACTTTCTCGGCCTCAAGACCCTCACCGTGCTCTCCGACGCGGTGGAAAACGTGCGCCGCACCGCCGATCCCGTCTTCGACCTCGAAAAACTCGGGCTCGAAGATCCCAAGACTTACGAGCTGCTCAACGCGGGTAAAACCATCGGCGTTTTCCAGCTCGAATCCGGCGGCATGCAGGGCGCGGCGCGTCAGGTCGGCATCTCGACCATCGACGACATCAACGCCATTTCCGCGCTCTACCGCCCCGGTCCGATGGCGTTTATCCCCGATTACGCGCGCGGCAAAAAAGACCCCTCGTCCATCGTCTATCCGCACGAGCTGCTGGAGCCGGTATTGAAAGAGACCTTTGGCGTCATTGTCTATCAGGAGCAGGTGATGGAGTGCGCCCGCGTGATCGGTGGCTACACTCTGGGTGGCGCCGACATGTTGCGCCGCGCGATGGGTAAAAAGGACGCCGACGCCATGGCCAAGGAGCGGGTGAAATTCGTCGAGGGCGCCAAGCGCCTGCACACCATCCCCGACGCCAAGGCCAACGAGATTTTCGACCTGTTGAACAAGTTCGCCCAATACGGCTTCAACAAGTCCCACTCCGCCGCCTACG
>JAIXRU010000063.1 GCA_027485045.1 Opitutaceae bacterium
AATTCGCCGGCAGCCCCGCCCTCGGCCTCGTCTTCACCCTCCCCCAACCCGTGCTCGACGCCCTCTGGACCCTCCTCTACCCCGCCCCCACCCCGGCCAGCGCCCCGGTCTCGACCCCCGCCCCCGTCCCTGCCCCCGTCGCGGCACCTACCCCCGCCCCGGTGCCCACACCGGCACCCACACCGACTCCAGCACCGGCCCCGGCGCCGTAAACCTTTAGCTCGCCCTCCGTTTACCTCCTTGTCTAAAACGGCTTAAGTTCCCTCATAATTGAGACGATAACTTCTAATCGTGTTCTCCTGGCTTCGCACTTTTTGGGCGCTCCTGGCCCCCCCCAGCCCCAATCGAGCCTCAAGCTCGCGTGCCGCCCCACCCCCTCAGGCTCCCGCCCCCGCTCCGCCCCGGCCCCCCCGCGTCACCAACCCGCCCATTTCCCCCGACGCCCCCCGCCTCGCCCCGCCCCCCATCACCCAAAGCCTCGCCGAGACCCTCCGCTGCTCCGAAGCCGAACTCGCCCTCCGCGCCCAAGCCAAAGCCATCTCCGAAGACCAATTCCAGATCGAGGCCGCCCTCCACTCCCTCAAGCAAATCCCCGCCCTCAAATCCCTCGCCGATAAACTCACCCGCTCCCTCGGCCGCGATATCATCGAAATCACCGAGGTCGTCGCCTCCCTCAGCCACGACCCCTCCCTCTGCATGCGCATCCTGCGCATGGCCAACTCCGTCGCCATCGCCTCCCGCGAACCCGTCAGCGACCTCGACACCGCCGTCCACCTCCTCGGCGTCAACCGCGTGCGCATGATGTCCCACGCCCTCCTCCTCCAACGCGACACCGAAGGCATCGCCCAAGGCTTCAACTGGAAACACCTCTGGATGCACGCCCTCGCCACCGCCATGCTCGCCGAGCGCCTCGACAACTGGAGCGGCCGCCACGCCGCCCCCTCCCTCCAGGTCTGCGCCATCCTCCACGACGTCGGCAAAATCGCCCTCTCCGTCGTCGCGCCCGCAGCCTACCCCGGCATCCTCCTCGCCGCCTGGCAAAACCAGGCCGCCCTCCCCCCCCTCGAAGTCGCCCTCCTCGGGCTCGACCACCGCGAAGCCGGCCGCATCTTCGGCCAGGAATCCGGCCTCCCCCTCATCGTGCTCGACGCCATCGCCCACCACGACACCCCCGCCCTCGCCGCCCCCGAAAACCAAGCCACCGTGGCCCTGGTCGGCGTGGCCAACCAATGGGCCAAACTCTACGGCCTAGGCTTCAGCGGCGACGGCTCCAGCCAGCCCGTGGACCTCTGGGAAACCCCCGCCTGGGCCGCCTGGGCCCGCACCCTGGCCGAGGCCCCCGACCCCGCCGTCTTCGCCCTCCGCGAAGCCGCCTGGCTCGACCAAGTCCGCCACGAACTCTCCGCCTTCCACAGCTAAAAAGCGGTCGAAAAAAGTAAGGCGCAGTCACCTCACCGGTTCTACACTCCTCCGCCCTTACTAGCTTACCAGCTCTACCAGCTTACTAGCTCTACTAGCTTACCAGCTCCAAACGCGCCACCACCCGCCCCGGCTCAAACCGCCCCCCGCAGCGCACGATCCGCACCACCCGCACCTGATCGCCCGCCAGCTCGACAAAAGCCCCCCCGAAAGGCCGCGCAAAGGTCCCCGTATTGATCACCACGATCTCCGGCTCCCCCGCCCCGCCCCGCACCCGCCACACCCCCGGGAAATGCGTGTGCCCCAGCACCACCACCCGCGCCCTCGGCCGCTGCGCCCGCGCCAGCTCCGCCGCCCGCCGCGGCGCCTCCCGCCACGCCTGCAACATCCACCAGATACTCATGGGCGAACCGAAGGCCCGCAGCAACCAGCGCACCCGCATGCCCAGCGCCCGCGATGACAGATCCAGCGTCTCCGGCAAACCATGACACGCCCGCCGGTTCAGCCTTAGCCGCGTCTCCACCCGCGCCCGCTCTTCCGCGCTCAAACCCGCCCCCAGCGCCGCCAGCCTCCGCCGGAACTCCCCGCGCAGGTGACTCCACGGCGCCACCAAATCAAACAACACATCCCCGTGCGTCACCCAGACCCGCCCCTCCGCCAGCTCCAGCTCGGCCACCTCCGATATATCCGGATCATGGTTACCGCTTAAAAAGGTCACCTTCGGCCCCGCCCCCGCGAAAAACGCCCTCACCTCCTGCGTGTGCGCGCGCAGCGCAGGAATCTGCGTATCCAGCGTATCCCCGTTCAGCACCACCTCGTCCACCCCGGCCAGCAGCGGCCCCAAGGCGGCGAGGTCGTGCACCTCGCTGCGTCCGTCTCGAAAATGCAGATCGGAAAAAATCCGCAATACCCGGGGCGCGCTCATCTTAGCTCAGCCCCTGGGCCTTCAACCGCGCGTCGCGCCGCGCCTGGATTCGCGCGCCCACGATGATCGCCAGCTCGAAAAGCACATACAGCGGGGCCGCAAACATCGTCTGCGTAAACGGGTCCGGCGTCGGCGTCACCACCGCCGCGATGATAAAGATCACCACGATCGAATGCCGGCGGTACTTCCGCAGCGTCTGCACCCGCAGGAAGCCGAAGTGAATCGCCATCACGATGAGCAAGGGAAACTCGAACGCCGCCCCCACCCCCAGGACCAGCCACACCAGCAACGAATAGTAGCTAGCCGGGGTCCAGCGCATCGTGTAGCCCAGCAGGTCGTTGATTTCCAAAGCCACCCGGATCGTGCTCGGCACCAGCAGGAAAAACCCGAACGCCGCGCCCAGCACAAAAAGCACAAACGCGCTAAACCCGGTCGGCAGCACCATTTTCAACTCCCGCTCGCTCAAGGCCGGGGCCACGAACTGCCCCACGAAAAAGATCATGAACGGCGCCGCCGCCGCCAGTCCGCCGAAACCGCAAAGCTGCATGATCACGCCGAAACCCTCCATCACGCTCGTCGTGCCGAGATCGAGCACCAGGTTTGCCTTCTCCGCCTGCACGTGGCGCAGGGGCCAGAGCAATACATCGTTAAACTGCTTCAGGAAAATACCGATACCCGCCGCCGCGATCGCGAATACGATCGCGCACTTGGCCAGCGTCCAGCGCAGCTCCTCCAGGTGATCGAGAAAACCCATCGGCTTCTCATGTGGAGCGCCCTCGGGCACCACATCGTCGTAATTCGGATTGTTGGAAGGTTTGCTCACAGGCCGACCAGCAAACCCACCCCCGGCCACATTTCAACGCCAAGCCGCAGCAACCCGCCGCTAGGCAGTGAAAAACAGCCCGGCCCGCTTCCGGCAAACCGGCGCCGGGACCCGCGCGACGCGACATGTTGCCAAAGCCGCGGCGGGCGGCTCAGGGTGGCGGGATGCCGCTTACCAAGGCCGAGATTTCCCGCCTGCGCTCCCTGCAGGATAAAAAAGTCCGCGAGGCGGCCGGGCTCTATGTGGTCGAAAACGCCAAGGTCGTGGCCGAGTTGATCGCCGCCGGACACGCGTTTGCCGAGCTCTATGCCACCGGCGAGGCCGGGCTGCCGGCGAGCGCGCCGGAGCCGGTGCGCGTCACGGAGGCGGAGCTGGCGCGTATCAGCCATTTCCCCACGCCCTCGGCGGTGTTCGCGGTGGGGCGCATGCAGCGGGCCGAGCTCGCCGACGGGGAGCTGGCGGGCGGGCTCACCCTCGCGCTCGATGGCATTCAAGATCCGGGCAATGCGGGCACCTTGCTGCGTCTGGCCGACTGGTTCGGCTGTGCGCGGGTGCTGCTTTCGCCGGATAGCGCGGACTTGTTTTCCCAGAAGGTGATCAACGCGAGCATGGGGTCTTTCGCACGGGTGCGAGTGGTGACGACGCCGCTGGCGCCGGTCTTGGCGGCGGCGCGGGCCGGCGGGCTGCCGGTGCTGGGGGCGGATCTGGCGGGCGAGAGCGTGCACGGGCTCGCCGCGCTCGCGGATGCGGTCTTGGTGATAGGCAGCGAGGGGCGCGGGCCCTCGCCGGCGGTGCGTGCGGCGGTGTCGCGCTGGATCACGATTCCGCGCCACGGCGGAGCCGAATCGCTCAACGCGGCGGTGGCGGCCGGCATCGTACTGGCGGCTTTGCGGCGCGCTTAAGGCACAAAAAAGCACCGGTCTGCCGGACCGGTGCTGGGCTGCGTGGATGCGCGGCGCGAAAGAGCTTAGTGCACGTGGCGCACCTGGACGCTGTCCACCAGGCGGTCGTTGCTGAGGATGTCGGTGGCGACGATCAGCTTGTCGCCGATCTTCACCTTGCCGGAGCTGAGCAGCAGGGCGATGGCCTTCTCGATGGTCTCGTTCGGGTCGGTCTCGAGGTTCATGAACACGGGCTCGACCGCGCGCAGGATACGGGTTTTGCGCAGGGTTTCTAGCGAGTTGGTCATGGCGAAGATGGGGGCCTTGACCGGGCGCATGGCGGCCAGACCGGCGGCCATGGTGCCGCGACGGGTGAAGGTGAGCAGGGCCGTGTTGGGCATTTCGTCGGCCAGGCGCACGGCGGCGGCGAGCAGCTTGTACTTATCGCCGGGGATGTGCGAGGGATAGGGCAGCGAAGTGACTTGGTCGGACTCGATGCGGCGTGAGACTTTTTCGAATACGGCGACGCACTCCATGGGGTATTTGCCCACGGTGGTCTCGCCGGAGAGCATCACGCAATCGGCGCGCTCGTGCACGGCGTTGGCGACGTCGGTGATCTCGGCGCGCGTGGGCACGGGCTGGGTGATCATCGACTCCAGCATGTGGGTGGCGATGATGACGGCTTTGCCGTGGGCGATACAGGTGTTGACCGCGCGGCGCTGGATGGAGGGCAGGTCTTCGTAGGGGCACTCAATGCCGAGGTCGCCGCGGGCGACCATGAGGGAATCGGTGGCCTTGACGATATCGTCGAGGTTGAGGATGGCGGACTGGTCCTCGATCTTGGAAATGATCTGGGCGCTGGAGTTGTTGGCCTTGAGGAAATCGCGCAGCAGCTCGACATCGCTGCCTTCGCGCACGAAGGAGAGGGCCACGAAGTCGATACCTTCCTCGATGCCCACAAGGGTGTCGGCGCGGTCTTTGTCGGTGAAGGCAGGCAGGTTCACTTTCACGCCGGGCAGATTGATGTGGCGGCGGGATTTGAGTTCGCCGGGAGTCAGCACGCGGCAGCGGATGCGGGTGTCGTGTTTTTCAAGGACGCTCAGGCGGATGAGGCCGCTGTCGACCAGCACGGTATCGCCCACCTTGATGTCGTTGACGAGGTCGCGGTAGTTGACGTTGACCGAGCGCACTTCCTCGCTGCTTTCGACGTCGGCGCCGGGGCGCACGGTGAAGTCGAAAATCTGGCCGGCTTCGAGCAAGATGGGGTGGTCCACATCGCCGGTGCGGATCTCGGGACCTTTAATGTCCATCATGATGGC
>JAIXRU010000248.1 GCA_027485045.1 Opitutaceae bacterium
GAACCTGCGCACCTGTACCAGAAAAAACCGCATTACCGGACCATCCCCACGCGGGTGGGGAGAACCACCCCACGAAGGCTGACGCCAGCGGTCGAGCCGGACCATCCCCACGCGGGTGGGGAGAACGTTAGTTCCGGCGGTAGTCGCCGAGGCTGTTCCGGACCATCCCCACGCGGGTGGGGAGAACACCGGGGTGCCAAGTGGTTAGCGGGGGTTCAATAACGGTTTTTCCTGAATTAGAATGGGCAGCTTTCTGGGTCCACCCAATCTTCCGCTATCAACCAAAGCCCACTCAGGTTTACATCCTTTCGGTCCGGTTGGCCCCAACGTTCAATTCGAAAGCCTTGGCAGTTGGGCTCACTCATCAGCACCAGCCAGCTCGTTTCCAATGCGTTGCGTTTGATATAGCGTAACGCCATCTCACGCGTGCGGCGGTTGAGTGTGCCAACAAAAACGTTGGCCCGGGGCTCTACAAACCAGCGCTTCAAAAGGCCTCGCACCGCAGGCGGTGTGTCTTGTGCTATGAGTACAGTCATCGGATGGCGGAGGGCGGGCTGTCCCCGGCGGCTTGCGGTGCGGCCTCGGCAGTGCCGAACAGCGCCGCAAGATCCTTGGGCAGTCGTTGCAGAATGCGCCGCTCTTCAATCTGAGTCTTAAGGATTCGGCGCACGCGTTCGCGTTCACAGCGATTGTCTTCTTTTACAGATAAAAACGCGGCGGGTTGGGTGGTCTCATGTTTGTAGAGGTCGGCCACGTCGTAGATGAAGGGCGTCGTTCCGGCGTCATGGATAAAACCAAGCGAGGGTAGGTAACCGAGGGAGCAGACTACGGCTGATACCAGGGCGTAGAAACTGGCGTTGGCCGTAGAGAGCGCTTGGTTGATGTCGTCGGAGACGTCCCAGTTTTTGGTGTCGTAATTGCGCGCCCGCCAACTGACGCCGTGTTCGCGCCCCAGATCGGCGTAGAGCTGGCGCACGCGGATGCCCTCCATGCCGCGTAGTTCGGGTACGGATTTGTCGTCCACCGGGGCATCGCCGAAGCGCATGCGAAACATGGCGCGGGCGATCTGCACGCGCCGCTTTTTGTCGGCCCAGGCGGCGGCGTGGATGCGCGGCATGTCGTTGTTGTGATTGGGTGCGAGGCCATAGGCGTAAAAGCTCATCGCTTCGTGTCCGGTCCAGCAGACAGGGGTGTTACTGTCGGCGCAGGCTTTTACGGCGGCGTGGGTAATGGTGGTGCCAGGGCCGAGGAGCAGGGCTGAGATCGTAGCCACGGGCAGGCGGCATTTGAGCCCATCGGCCCCGAGCCATTTCACGCTGGAATCGTCCACCTCGAGGCGGCCGTGTTCGAGGTAAAGGGGTGTCCAGCGATCTTTGGCCGGGGCGAGCGAATCGATGGGCGGTTTCTCGAAGATCGGCATGGGGGCGGAAATTCAGATAAAAGAGGGAACCGCTAAAGGACGCTAAATCTCGCTAAAAAGAAGCGAACGGGCCGGGCGGAAGCTGCTTCTGATTTCCCGGATGGATTTAGCGGCCTTTAGCGAGATTTAGCGGTTCAAGTTCCGATTTAGGGAACGGTCGTGCGGGTGATGCGGCGAATCCAGCGCGGGGCGTGGCGCTCGCCGATGGGGCGACCGTAGCCGAGCGGAGCGTCGTCGATCACGTCGGCCCCTGGTTCGTCGGGCGGGCACTCGCGCACGTGGTCGAAGCGCGCGAGCGGCTCGTCGCCGACGTAACCGGCGTGCCGGAGCAGGGCGGGCCAGACCTCGGCGGCGGGCGCGGGGCCGGCGGCGAGGAGCGGGGTGGCGGGCAGGCAGCATTTGCGGCCGAACCAGACGCCCCAGACCGGATCGCGCAGGGCGGCGGCGAGCTCGCCGAGCAGGTCCGCCGGGCCCTCGATCAAGACGCCGAAGCGGGCATCGAGCAGGTAGTGGCGGTAAGTCTGCACGGTGGCGTCCTTATCTACTTTACCACTGGCGCGGCGGATGCCTTCGCGCGGGCCTACGGTGTGGTAATCCTCCAGCCGCACGATGGGCAGTTCGGCGCGGCGGTGGCCGCGCTCGTGGCGTGGCAGCGTAACGGTGGTGACACGCAGCGGGGCGAAGCGGGCCAGTTTTGTGGCCTCGTCGTCGTCGTGTTTGTCGATGCCGAGGGCGGCGGCGAGCAGGCCGAAGACGCCGGATCGCGTAGGATGAAGCGCGGTGGTGCGCCGCTCGAAACGCGAGGCGTGACCCCAAGACTGCATCGGCGCGTCGAGCAGGAGGGCGAGGCAGGCTTCAGCGGACATGGCGAGTGAGGTCGGCGCAGAATTCCGCGAGAGTTTTTTCGGGCAAGGCGACATCGGCGTCGCAGGTGATGCCCCAGGTCTTTTTCAACTGAGCGTGATGGGCGGTAAGCGAGGAGATGGATTCATCGAGCAAGCCGGACTTGGGGCGGATAGGAGATTCGAAGGCGTTGATGAGTTGCACGGGCTGGCCGGCAGACTTGTAGGTGCCGAGTACGTAGCCGGGCAGGGTGTGGGCGTTCATCGAGTTTTTGCGTGCGCCGGGCACGGCCTGGAGGGTGGCGCGGATGAAGGCGTCCACCACGGCGCGGCGTTCTTCGGGCGTGAGTTTGCCGAGGTGGGCGGCGTCGGCGAGCAGGCCAAGGTTGAGCGCGGCGTAGCGATAATATACGGCGGAGGAGAACTCGAGGGTGCCGATCATGCCCGCGCCAGCGTCGTCGTCCTTCGGTTTGCGGTCGTCCACGGCGGAGTAGAAATCGAGGTCGTTGTCGGAGCGGTGGGTGGAGAGGGCGTGGCCGAACATGGCGGCGCCTTCGAGGGTGAGGGAGGGAAGGCTGGCGACCATGCGCCCGAAGAGGGCGATGTCGGCACCGTCGAGCAGGCCGGCCTTTTTACAGGATTTATCGAGGCTCTTCTCGTAGTCCTTGGTCTTGGGATTGGTGGCGATCAGGGCGGCAACGTCGGCGGCGATGGCGTCGATCTCGGAGGGAGCGAGGAAGGTGAGGGTGCCGACTTTGGCGTCTTCCTCGGCGGCCTTGGCGTCGAGTTTGGCGAGTTTGTCGGCGATGTTCTTGGCGTGATCGCGGGCGACGGTGGCGTCGGTGACGCCGTGTTTTTGGAGGGCGGCGGCGAGGGGTTCGACGATGAGCTTGGTGCGTTCGCCCTTGAAGCGTTCGGGCAGGAGATCGGCGGCGTATTCGCGGATAGCGCGTTTGAGCGACTGGCTGGAGAGGCGGGCGCGATTGACGCCGCCGAAGACGGCGGTCTTGGGTGCGCCGACGTCGTCGCGGTTGAGGCAGGAGACGGGGAAGGACTGGAGGATGTGGAGTTCGAGGATTTGCATGATGGGAAAGGGAAGTGGGTGTGAGTTGGTGTGGTGAAGTTGACGGGGGGGAACGCTCAGGTGAGCGGGGCGAGGACGAGGAGGCCGAAGCCGAAGGCCTTGGCGGAGCCGATGCCGGAGGCGATTGCGGCGCGGAAGGCGACGGGATCGGTCACGCGCAGGCGGCCGCGATACTCGACGGCGGCGTGCAGACCTTGGGTGCGGGGTTTGTCCTTGTGGAAATACTCGCGTCCGCGTGGCACGGTCTGGGTGGAATCGGCGTCGATGACGAAGCCGGAGGCGGCGGCCTTGCGTTCGAGCCAAGCGAGCAAGTCCTCCCGAGTGGTAAGGGGGACGCGCCGGCCGTTTTTGGTGCGCTCGCCGGCGACGTTGGAGCGGATTTTTTTGGTTGGATTGGCGAGCAGGCTGAAGGCGTAGGCGGGGTGGGAGAAAAAGGCGTCGGGCACGGGCTTGGAGGCAAAGTTGTCGCCGGGACACCACGCGGGCCGGGTGGCCGGCGTGCGCGAGAGGATGAGGACGCGGTAGGTTTCTTCCTTCTCGTCTATGCGCACGAGGAAGTCGCGGGCTTCGCCGTCGCGGCCGGGGAAGGTCTGCCAGAGGTGTTGATGCCAGTCGTAGGAGTCGCGGATGCGGAGCAGGCGCACGGCCTGATCGTAGGCGACGTGGAGTTGGGTGAGGTGGAGCGGCACGGTCGCGAGCGCGGCGTCCGGCGCGGAGGGGAGCGAGGCGGTGTTCATGTCTGGGCGGGGAGGGAGGTTTCGGTGGTGGCGGTGGAGTCGGTGGGTGCAGTGGCGGAGGAAGACTCCTCGCCGGAGCGCCAGAAGGAGCGGGCCCATTCGACGCGGGTTTTTTGGGCAGAGCCCGACCAGAAACGCATATCGAGAAAAAGAGCCTCGTAGTTCACGCCGACGACTTTGCCGGGTTTGCCAGCTAGGCGGATCCAGGCGCGGAGTTGGCCGGCTAGGTCGGTGGGGGAATCGGAGGCCAAGAGGCGGCGAAAGCGGCGTTCGTGGCTGTCGATCAACACTCCTTTGTCGTCGGTGGCAACGGCGCGGCAGGTGTCACCGAAGTTGCGCGCGGTAGATTCGACGGGATGCTCAGCGAATAGTGCCGCTATGTCCACGTAGACGGATTCTCCGGGCAGGCCAATTTCGCCGTCAAGACGGTGGACGACGGGCCACGCGTCCATGACGGTGGCGGGGCTGAAGCCTCGGCGGAGAGCGGCGAGGGAGCCTCGATCTTGCTTCTTCTGAAGCAGGCGAAGAGCGCCGACGAAGCGGGTGGCGCGTTCCTGTAGTGGGTGGGTGCTCATGCGGTGGATTTTTTTGCTTTGTTTTTCTTGGCGTTGGTGGAGGCAGGTGAAGCGAAGAGGTGGTTCCGACCGACAGCAAAGGCCTGGATCTGGCGCGGAGTGCGACAGGGGCAGCTGCGCTCGTAGGCTTCGACGGCGGCGGCGCGGACGGCGCGGCCCCAGAGAGATTCGCCTAGCTGCTTAGGCGGAGTGATTTCGCGGGCGACAGTGAAGAGATCACCGAGGCATTGCTCAACGCGCGTCCAGAATTGGATGGCCGCTATGTCGCTAAATTTTCGGACCTGTTTTTGCTCCGCCGCAGAGAGCCGTTCAGTGGACGAAGAATGTCGGGTTGTGGTAAAATAAAATACGATGGCTTTGCGCAACGCGGAGGCGCTCGCTTCGGCGTGTTTCACGCCAGCCTCGTATGCCATGCGCCCATCGACGTCGAAGAGTGCTGCGGGAACCGTGTAAGCTGATTCGATAACGTCTTCGATTTTCCCTTGGTCGCTTACAAACGCTCCAATCCAAAGCGTGGCATCTGCGCTAAATGTATTCAGGGCAAGTGCGAGCGGGCCGGCCATGTTATCACCATCTGATCGGCGCTTAACCGTAATAGCATGGAGTTGTCGCCAGATGCCTTGATCTGTGGACGCGTGTAGAACGCCGAACTCCTCTTTTCGAGGCACTATTGTGGCAGTAGGTTCGCGAAATATGGGGTAGATCGGATAATCGATGGCGTTCCCGAGAATGATGCTCGTGCCGGCCTCATCGAGGTGGATTGCCCGACTACAGGGAACGAGGCGTCCTAAGTA
Organism: Opitutaceae bacterium; assembly: GCA_027485045.1. GTDB lineage: Bacteria > Verrucomicrobiota > Verrucomicrobiia > Opitutales > Opitutaceae > IMCC26134_A. Next base: position 5,453 of record JAIXRU010000248.1, read on the forward strand.
TGTGAGGGATGCATTCTCTTTGGCCTCGGCATCGTTCGCAGTGCTTATTCGGAACTCCCAAATTGGTTTCCCCCAGCCCTTGGCGGATACATTTCCAACGACCAAATCTTTAGTCAGAATATTCAGTCTCAAAGTGTCTATGAGAGTTTTCCCGATAAGGAATGTATGAAGCATGCTCGATGGCGTGCATGGCGCGTGTTTGCTAAAGCCGCCCCCCGGAGTCTCTCGCCCATTCCACTTCGCAACGCCTATGGTGCCGCCGGGCGAGAAACATTGAAACGTGAGCAGGTTCAGGGCGGCGCGGGCGGCGGC
>JAIXRU010000200.1 GCA_027485045.1 Opitutaceae bacterium
ACCGCGCCCGCAGCATCCGCCTGCTCGCCGGCTCGGACACCCAGCCCGACGACCTCGTTCAGCCCGGCCACATTTTCCCCCTCCGCGCCCGCGACGGCGGCGTGCTCGAACGCGCCGGCCACACCGAAGCCGCCGTGGACATCGCTTCCCTCGCCGGCCTGCACCCCAGCGGCGTCATCTGCGAAATCCTCAACGAAGACGGCACCGTTTCCCGCCTGCCCGACTTGCTCAAGATGAAGGCCCAGTTCGGCCTGAAACTCATCTCCATCGCCTCCCTGATTGAATACCGCCTGCGCCGCGAACGCCTGGTCGAGCAAGTCAGCGCCCGTCCCTTCGCGAGCGATTACGGCGACTTTCAACTCCACATCTTCCGCCACCGCCTCGACGGCCGCCACCACCTCGCCTTCGTTCGCGGCGAACTTACCGCCGAGCCCACCCTGGTGCGTGTGCAAAGCGAAAACCTGCTCGCCGACGTCTTCCGCCAACGCGACGCCAAATCCACCCAAGTCCTCGCCGCCGCCTTCGCCGCCGTGGCCCGGGCCGGACGTGGCGTGGTTCTCTACATGGAGCACGCCCAAGGCGGCGCCAGCGTGGTGCAACGCCTCGAAAACCTGCACGCCCCCGCGCCTACCATGGATTTTCGCGACTACGGAACGGGCGCGCAGATCCTTACCGCGCTCGGCCTGAGCAAGATCCGTCTTTTAACCAACAACACCCGCAAAGTCGTCGGCCTCGACGGCTACGGCCTGGAAATCGTCGAACAAGTCCCCTTGTAGGCCGGGGTCCCCGTCCCCCGCCGCTCGCCCCTGTAGGGCGGGGTCGCCGCACCCCGCCGTTCGCCCATCAAGCACCGCCCGCTCAGTGCCCGCCCTGCGTTTTCACCCCGACCAAACCGGGCGAACCACTCAAACGCGGCCAGATGAAGCCATAAATCGCCACCACCGCGAAGCACCCCGCCGGCATCGCGAAACCGATCGACATATTGTAAGTATCTCCCAGCCAACCCATCAGCTTCGGCATGATCGCCCCGCCCATGATGGCCATGACGATAAACGAAGAGGCGAGTTTGGTCTTCGCCCCCAAGCCATAGATGCCCAGCGCGAAAATCGTAGGGAACATGATCGACATAAAAAAGAAGCTCAAAAACACCGAGAACACCGAGACCCAGCCCAGCTTGAGGGTGATCAAAAGCATCAACACCGCGTTAATCGCCGCATAAGTGCCCAGCGCCTTGTGCGCCGCCACCCGGCTTAGCAACCCAGACCCGGTAAAGCGCCCAAGCAGAAACAAGGAAAACCCGAAATAAGCCAGTAGCTTGGTCGCACCCGACTCGTTGACGAACCAGCCCCCGTCGCGGATCTCCACGCCGCGCTGACCGCCAAACATCCACGACGTACTCAGCGATTCCCCCACCGACGGCACTTCGGCTACGATGTAATTGATGAAAAAGCTAAAAATGCCCGCCTGCGCCGCCACATAAACGAACTGCGCCACCACCGCTCCGGCGAAATGCGGGTTGCTCCAAAGCGGCCGCGCCGCTCTCACATTATCTTCATCTTTATGAACCGTTTCAGTGGGCTGAATGTCGGGAATTTTTGCAAAAAAGAAAACCACCGCCAGCACCAACACCGCCGCCGCCACTCCTGCATACGGGATCCAAAGGCTCTGATGCGCCTCCTCCAAACTCTTTTCGGAATAGAAAAACATGCCGCCAATAATCGGTCCCAGAATCCAACCCACGCCGTTAAAAGTCTGGGCGATATTGATACGAACCGCCGCATACTGAGGAGGCCCCAACACCGTCGTGTAAGGATTGGCTATCGTCTCCAGGAAAGTAAGCCCCATCGCGATCACACACACCCCGAGCAGAAACGCCCAAAAAGTCGAAATCTGCGTCGCCGGGATAAACCACAGACACCCCGCCGCCACCATCAACAAACCGCCAATGATGCCACCCTTGTAGCCGATCTTACGCGCCAACCAACCCGCCGGCAGTGCCATCAGGAAATAGCCCAGATAGTGGGCAAATTGCACCCAGGCCGACTGCCGCTTGGAAAGATGCAGGTAATCTTGAAAATGCTTATCCATTACGTCGATCATGCCATTGCACATCGCCCAGAGGAAAAACAGTGAGGTAATCAACGAAAAGGTCAGGAGGTAGTTCTGACCGTCAGGTCCGCGAAACAGGCCGGTGGGCTTACTCATAAGGATGGAGGATTGGGGGAACAGCGGGGCAGGTGTTCTGATACTCTCATAAAAAGCATGAGAAGCGCCTGTTTACACCATGCCCGAATAATACGCTCATAATCTAGCAAAAACTATCATTATCTATCATTTTTATGCACAATTTACCGGCTGCGCGTTCTCCGTATAAGGAAAGTAATTTGGTCCCGGGGCTGTAAGCCGGATTATGTGACCGCCGCCTCGCGGCGACGGCTGACAGCCATTTCTCTCCACGCCCGGGCCTGCGCCCGGGCCGGTCCGCCGGTGCCGCTAGCGCTTGCGCGTCTGCGACCCGGAGGATGCGGCATACCCGCGACTAATGGACGAGCCGCCCAGTCGCCTATTTTGCCTTGCACCGGAAGGGGTTTGCCTTGCCGCCGCCATCACTGGCGGCGCGGTGGGCTCTTACCCCACCTTTTCACCCTGACCCCGCGGTTGCCCGCGTGGCGGTTTGTTTTCTGTGGCACTTTCCGTCAACGCGCCTTGAAGCGAGCCGCCTGGACTTGGCCCCGGTTAAGGAGACCTCGGCCAGCATCCTGCCCTGCGGTGTCCGGACTTTCCTCTCCGACGAGGTTCTCTGCCAAACGCCTCGCTTTCACGATGCGTCATGGGATGCGAAAGAACGTCGGAGCGACCATCCGCCCCGGGACCAAGCGCGCACCCTGCGCCGCCCCCGCGCCCGGCTCAACGTCCAACTTTGGTTAAATTTTACCCGCGCTCGAAAAGGGCTCAGCTCACGCGTAGTCCCAATACAACACACGCCCGCACTGGTCGCAGATCCCCAGCTTGGCCGGATCCGCGCTCCGCGAACCCGACTCCGCCTCGCTCGAAACCTTTAAGTGACACCCGCCGCACTTGCCCCCGCGCAAGGGCACCACCACCGGCCACTGCCGCACCGCCACCCGCTCGTAAACCCGCAGCGGCAGCTCGGGCACGCCGATCCGGGACTCGCCCGCCGCCGCCTTGGCCTCCACCAACTCGGCGCTCAAATTTTTCTCCCGCTCCACCAAGGTCGCCAGCTTGGCCTCATAGCGACTGATGTTGCCCTTAAGCACGCCCTCGGCGGTTTCAAAGCGCACCTTCGCCTCGTCGATCTGGAACATCACCCCGATCTCCTGCTCCTCCAGCGCGCCGATCGCGGCCACCATCGTATCGATCTCCTTACCCAGGGCGTGATACTCGTCGTTTTTCTTCACGCTCAACTGCTGGGTGCGATACTTCGCCAACTTCGTCTCCGCCGAACCGATCTCGGTCTGGAGTAACTTTTTTTTGCTCTCCAGGCCCATCAACTCCAGCCGGGCGGCTTCAATCGCGCCCTTTTCGGAGGCGATGGATTGGTTGACCTGGGCGCGCTCCACCGGCACGGCGGCGAGATGCTTCTCCAATTGGCGGCGATTGGAATCGCGATCCTGAACCACCAACAACTGGGTCAATACGGCATGCGGCATGCCCCATTCATTGCCCGCGCCCTCGCCGGGTTCAAATGTAATACATTTCCTCGCCGCTCTTGGCTGCGAGCTGCTCCAGCGTCACCGACCGGCATTTCGCCTCCAGCACCGCCCGCACCTCGCGCCAGGCCTGCGCCACCCGCCGGCCAGACTGCCCCTGCACCGCGCCCCCCAGCTCCAACACATCGCCCTCGATCAGGGTAACCACATCAAATAGCGTTATATCCGCCGCCGGTCGGGCCAAAGCGTAACCACCCTGTTTACCCCGACGACTCAGGATCAGCCCGCCGTTGCGCAGCTCGCTCAGGATCTGCACCAGATAGTTCGCCGGCACCTCCTCCCACTGGGACAGCTCCTCAATATGCGCCAGATCCCCGCCCCCATGGCGACGCGCCAACTGGACGAGGACCCGACAGGCATAATCCACTTTTACAGAGAGTTTCACGTTTAACCCAAAGCTGGGCTCAGGCCGAAGCGCGGCACAATCCGGAACTTCACTCCCCTCCCTTACTCCAGCGTGTATTCACGAAAGCACAAAACACCGGAAACGTATTGCCACGAAAAAAACCGAAAGGCCTCATGCAGATTCGTAGCCTCCACCGCGCGCCTATAGACGCTACTAAAAATTCTTGGACCATGGCTGGGCCAGCCAATGCTCTTGGCAAAATCGCCCTTTGGTCAACCTACTCCCCTTACTCCTTAGCCGAGACTCGTAGCACGATACCTCAATGCACAGTTCAAACGTGGATACACCCCAAACTAAGCAACCACCTTTGTTTCAAACCGTAAAATATACCCTACTCTCAGAACCAATCACTCAAGGACCTCGACCACACTTATTCGGGACTCTCTTCGCGATGGTGTCCCGATCATAAAAAAGGGCGGCGGGCCGGAGCCCGCCGCCTAATCTGGTGCGCTTACGCGCTTGTTACCGGCTAGACCACAGATTCCGAAGTATCCAACACTTCAAAACGCTAGTAACGGTTCCGAAGAAGGCGTTTCCGCATCGCCTGACAACTTTTTTCCATTATATCGTCCTCTCCATGCAAACCGCTTACCGGCTTGGCTTGGATCTCGGCACCAACTCCATCGGCTGGTCGATGGTCGATCTCGATCATGATGGCAGACCCGTCGGCATCCGCCGCATGGGCTCGCGCATCTTTTCCGACGGTCGCCACCCAAAGACCGGCCAGACGCTCGCCGCCGACCGCACCTCCGTTCGCGGCCAGCGCACCCGCCGTGACCGCGCAATTCGTCGCCGAGACCAACTCCTAATCACCCTCTGCCGCCTCGGTTTGCTACCCCAGGACGCCGAAACCGCACGTAAACTCGCCACGCTGGACCCTTACGAACTCCGTGCCGCAGCGCCCCAAAAGCCTCTCCATCCGTATCATCTCGGCCGTGCGCTCATGCACTTAGCCAAACGCCGGGGCTTCCAAAGCAACCGCCGCACTCCAGCCAAGGACGCCGAGGGCAATACCAAGGAGGCCATGAAACGCCTGCACGAACAACTCGCCGGGCAAACTTTGGGACAGTTCCTTTACCAACAAATCCTTGCCGGATTTGGCGCACGTTTCCGCCCCAGTTCCGAGTCCGCCGGGAAACCCAAGAAAGACTTCCCCCTTTACCCCGAACGCGCGATGTATGCAGCCGAATTCGACGCCATAAGAGCCGGCCAGCAAGCCCACCATAAACTCACCGATTCTGACTGGGAAAATCTGCGCAAAGTTATCTTCTTTCAGCGACAACTCCGCATCCCGGAACGCGGTAAATGCCGCTTCCTCACCGGTGAATCGCGCGCTTCGCTCGCCCTGCCCAGCTTCCAGCAATTCCGCCTGCTCAGCGACGCCAACCACCTCGGCTTCCGCCCCAGCGCCTTCGAGCCCGTACGGCCTTTAGACGCCGCCCAACGCGCCACCGTACTTTCTTTCACACGCACGCAAAAGACCGTCGGCTTCGACAAACTCCGCACCAAGCTCAAACTCCTCGACGCCGCGCAATTTAACCTCGAATCCGATAAACGCCCGCAGTTAACCGGCGATCCCGTCGCCGCGCTTTTCTCCGGCAAAAAACTCTTCGGCCCTCGCTGGCATGAACTTCCCCTCGCTGAACGCGATGCCATCGTCACGGCGGTTCTCGACCTCGAGGACTACGACGCGCTCCGCCGCGTCGGCAAGCGTCACGGGCTCACCGATACAGAGCTCGACGAGTTTTCGACCCTCAACCCGGACGACCTCCCGCGCGGCACCGCGCGCTTCAGCGCGACCGCTCTTCGCCTACTCGTTCCGCAGTTGGAAAAAGGTCTGAAATACAGCGATGCCGTCGCCGCCTGCGGTTGGTCGCACACCACCATTCCCGAGGACGGCAGCGCACCGCACCTCCCCTACTACGGCAAGGCCATGCCCGACAGCGTCGTGCCAGTGCCCAAGACTAACAAAGTCCCCGACGAAGTCGCCTACGGTCGCTTCCCCAACCCCACCGTTCACATCGCGCTCAACCAGCTCCGTGTCGTCGTCAACGCGCTCATTGCCCGCTACGGTAAACCCGCCGAGATAAACCTTGAGCTCGCCCGCGACCTCAAGATGAGCAGCCGCCAACGCGAGGAATTGATGAAAGAGCAGGCGCAAAACACCAAGGAAAACCAGCGCAGGGACGCCGACCTCGACGAAATCAACCGCGGGCACGGCACCAATCTTGCCAAAAATTACGCCAACCGCCTCCGCCTTCGGCTTTGGAAAGAACTCTCACCCAAGGACATTAACTCCCGATGCTGCCCCTACACCGGGCAACGTATCACCCCCGCGAAACTCTTCACCGACGAAGTAGAGATCGACCATATCCTTCCCTTTGGCGCGACTTACGACGACTCACCGACCAATAAAATCCTCTGCTTGCGGGCCGCCAACCGCGCCAAGCGCAAACGCTCGCCCTACGAGGCCTTTGGACACCACCCCGACGGCTACGACTACGACGCAATCCTCACCCGCGCCGCCCTTCTGCCCGGCAACAAGCGCTGGCGATTCCAAGCCGACGCGATGGATAAGTTTCGCGACGAAGACGGCTTCCGCGCCCGCCAGCTCGTAGACACCCAGCATCTTGGGCGCGCCGCCCAGCGTTACCTCTCCAGCATCGTTCCGCCCAATCGCATCCGCGTCTCCCCCGGACGCATCACCGCCCTGCTTCGCCATCACTGGGGCCTCGAAACCATCCTCGCCCCCGGCGACGCACCCGACCGAGGCGGCAAAAACCGCGCCGACCACCGCCATCACGCAATCGATGCCCTCGTCATCGCCATGCTGGATCATCGCCTGCTTCACTTTATCCGCACCGCCAACGCCGCCGAAGACCTCGGCGGTATCGAAGTTCCCCCGCCTTGGAAATCATTCCGAACCGATGCCGCCGCCCAAGTCGAAAGGATAACGGTATCTCACCGCCCGGACCACAACCCCGCCGGAAGACTGCATGAAGACACCTCCTACGGTGAAATTCTCCAAGACCGCGCGCGTCGCCGCCCCAGCCAGCAATGGGAGATCGACAAGGGGTACAACTTGGTCGTCCGCAAACCTCTGGCCGGGCTAAAAACCGGAGACATCGAACGCGTGCGCGACCTTACGCTGCGACAAAAACTCATGGCCGCTCTGGACGGCATCAGCGATGCGGACAAAATTGCCTGGGCCGCCGCTTTGGCGACTTTTTCATCCACCACAAAAACCAAAACAGTTCGCCTCGTTACCAAGGATAAATCGGCCCGTCGCGTCACACATGGAGGAGGTCGTTTCGCTCGCCGCCTAATACCCGGCGATATTCACGCCGTTTGCTTCTGGCGCCTTCCGAATGGCGAACCCGCGACAACCTACATGTCAGTTTGGGATGCAAACACACCAAACGCCAATTGGGCTAAGCCCCATCCAGCGGCTAAAAAACTTTTTATAGCCAGCAAAGGCGACGCGTTGATTACATTACACAAGGGAGAGCAAAAGCTCGTCAGAGTAGCGAAGCTGCAACCGTCGGAAACCAATAGAAACATTGTCTGTGTCTCCGCTAAAGCAGCTACGGACGATGCTAAGTTCACCATCCAGTTTTCTCGCATCCTCGCTACCCAAACTCGTCTGGTCCACGTCACCCCAATTGGCGACGTGAGAGATCCCGGCCCGCTCGTATGATCCATCGCGTCGTCGAGCTCCAAGAACCTGGCCTTCATGCCCACCTCGACCGCGGCTTTATGGTGGTCGAGAAAGCCCGAGAGGAACGCGGCCGCATCCCGCTCGACGACATCGCCGTCCTCCTTTGCACCGGGCCCGGTGACTCGCTCTCCACTAACTTGCTCAGCGCGCTCGCCGACCGCTCCATCTGCACCGTTATTTGCGGCGATAATTACCACCCCAAAGCCCTCGTCCTCCCCTACGATACCCACCACCTGCACCGCCAGCGCCTCGAAGCCCAGATTGCCGCCAGCGAACCACTCAAAAAACGCCTTTGGCAACAGATCGTCCGCGCAAAAATCGCCGGTCAAGCCGCCGCCCTCCAGCGCTGCACCGCGCCCGACCCCACGCTCGAAGTCCTCATAGCCCGCGTCGCCTCCGGCGATCCCGACAATATCGAAGCCCAAGCAGCCCGCCGCTACTGGAGCAGCCTCTTCGGCGAAAGCTTCACCCGCGACCAAGCCCGCCCCGGCCTCAACGCCCTGCTCAACTATGGCTACGCCATTCTCCGCGCCGCCACCGCCCGTGCCTTGGTCGCCGCCGGACTTTATCCCGCGCTCGGGCTGCACCACCGCAGCATGGAAAACGCCTTCGTCTTGGCCGACGATCTGATGGAGCCCTTCCGCCCGCTCATCGACGCCCACGTTTACGATCATTGGCGCGCCCACGGAGCCGAGGTTAACACCGCCGCCAAAAAGATGCTCGCGCGCCTGCTTGTTGCCGATCTGGCCACTCCTGACGGCTATACCGTGCTCGCCAACGCTCTCCATACCGCTGCCCAATCGCTCGCACGCAGCCTGCTCGACGGCTACCCCGCTCTCGAACTCCCGGAAAACCTCTTTCCCGTCACGGGGTAATCCAACGTGGAACTCTCGGGCTACCGACTTATGTGGCTACAAGTGCTCTACGATTTGCCCGTTACCACCGACGCTAAACGGAAAGCGGCGGTGGAGTTTCGCGACTTCCTTCTCGATCAGGGTTTTGAGATGTCGCAGTTCTCGGTTTATCAACGCTGCTGCTCGGGCAAAGAAATGGCCGACTCCCTCTCTGCCCAAATCGAAAAAAATCTGCCCAAATACGGGCGTATTCACCTGTTGCTGATCACCGACAAACAGTACGAAAAAATGAAAACCTTCCATGGGACCGAGGAAGGCATGAAACGAAAGAAGCGGGAAAATCCCGATCAACTAACTCTCTTTTAGTGGATACAGCACTCGAAAAAATTTCGTCCAAACTAAATAACCCACGCATGCTGCGTGGGTTATTTAGTTTGGACCTTAGCGCCTCGGAATCTGTGGTCTAGCCGGAACTGGGACGGTTTTCATGATCAGAGAGCCCCGACCTTAGCGCCTCGGAATCTGTGGTCTAGCCGGAACCCGGTCCGCTGGGCGTGTTCTGCGCGAAAAACCTTA
>JAIXRU010000184.1 GCA_027485045.1 Opitutaceae bacterium
GCCGGTGCCGACGAATTTGATGGGGACGCCGGTGATGGACTTGATGGAGAGGGCGGCACCGCCGCGGGCGTCGCCGTCGAGCTTGGTGAGGATGAGGCCGGTGAGCTGGAGGGCTTCGTGGAAGGTTTTGGCGACGTTTACGGCTTCCTGGCCGAGGGCTCCGTCGGCGACGAGCAGGACTTCGTCGGGCTGGATGCGGGCGCGGAGTTTTTTAACTTCTTCGATGAGGTCGGCGTCGATTTGTAGTCGGCCGGCGGTGTCGAAAAGGATGAGGTCGGCGCCGGCGGTCTTGGCGGCGGCAAGGCCGGCTTCGCCGATGGCGGGCACGTCACGGGAGACGCGGTCGGCGTAGAAGCCGAGGTCCTCCTGTTTGGAGAGGATTTCGAGCTGGTCGATGGCGGCGGGGCGGTAGATGTCGCAGGCGACGGCGAAGGGTTTGTTGTAGCCCTTTTTCTTGAGCAGGCGGCCGAGCTTGGCGGTGGAAGTGGTTTTGCCGGAGCCGTGGAGGCCGACCATGAGGATTTTGAGCGGGCGGGCGGCGGAGAGGGTGTTGGTGCCTTCGCCGAGGAGGGCGACGAGCTCGTCGTTGATGATTTTGACGATTTGCTGGCCGGGGGTGACGCCCTTGAGGACTTCCTGGCCGACGACCTTGGCCTTGACGCGTTCGATGAATTCGCGGGCGACGCGGAAGTGTACGTCGGCGGAGAGCAGGGCGGTGCGGACCTCCTGGAGGGAGGCCTCCATGTTGGCCTCGGAGAGTTGGCCGACGCCACGGAGGTTGCGCAGTGCGGAGGAGAGTTTGTCGGTGAGGGAGTCGAACATGGGAGCGAGTCAACGTGAGTGGCGGCGGGCGCGCTGGCAAGTCGGGTGCGGGCTGAGCCGTAAATGGGCGGAGTCGCCGAATGCGCATCACCACACTTGCCAGCGTGGGGTGGGGCAGGGCAGGGTGCGGTCTATGCGTTTCCTACGATTCACGGGTTTGCTTGGTTTATTGGCACTGGGTTTCTTCGCGGCGGGCTGCGGTTCGAGTTCTTCGAAGAAAAAAGACTACCCGGTGACCGTGGCACGGTTTCTTCTGGAGGCATCCGATCGCGACGTGGGCTCGCTGGTGCGGTTGCCGATCAGCGGGAGCGCGATCAGTGTTTTGCCCAAGACCTACTTCACCGAGTACGATATTATGAAGTGTGAAGTGGTGGATAACGAATTGGGGAAGTGTTTGTATTTTCAGTTAACGGAGCAGGCGTCGCGGGATCTTTACCGGCTGACGGCGAGCAACGTGGGGAGGCGTTTGGTAACGACGGTTAACGGGACCGTGATCGGGGCGGTGCGTTTTGACCGACCAATCTCCCAGGGTTTTATCATTACTTATGTGGAAGCGCCGGGGGAAGATTTGCTGCTGATGGCCAAAAACATCAGTCGCACCTCGGAAGATGCCCGCAAGGAAGCGGCGAAGAAATTCTAAACACGGCGCCGCACAATGGAGTCCTTGGTTCGTGACTCACGGAGGGCCGGGCTGGGCCGGGGTATTTTGCTGGGGCTGACCCTGGGTCTGGCCGGGTGTGATTTTAGAGCGGAGCCGGCGAGTTTGAAGGCAGCCGCCAAGCCGGGGATTGCCGCAGCCAAAACCAAGGCGGCGCGCGAGCCCTCGGTCGAATTAGTCTGGCCCGTGCCGAACAAGGCCTATCTGGAGGGCAAGGGGCTGGAGACGTTTATCCAGCCCACGGAGTCGGGCGAAACGCTTTCCGGCACCTTCGGTAGTGTGCGCAGCGCGGGGCGGCAGTTTCATGAAGGGTTGGATTTGTTTCCGCTGAAGCGCGACGCGCGCGGCGAAGCCTTGGACGACGTGGTGGCGGCGCTGGCAGGGGTGGTGCGCCATGTGAACAAAAACGCGGCGGGCAGCAGCTATGGTCGCTACGTGGTTTTGGAGCATCCCGAACAGTCGCCGCCGGTCTATACCCTCTACGCGCATCTGGCCGAAATCGACGCGGGCGTACGTCCGGGAGTAGCGGTGGCGGCGGGTGGACGTCTGGCGCGGATGGGGCGCAGCGCGGGGGGCTACACCATCCCCAAGGAGCGCGCGCATCTGCATTTCGAGATTGGGCTGAGGATGACGGATCGATTCCAGACCTGGTATGATGCGCGTGGTTTCGGGAGTCGGAACGAGCAGGGCCTGTACAACGGCATGAACTTGATGGGCGTCGATCCGCTGGCGTTTTTCGCACGTTGGCGCGAGGGAGGCATGAAGCGACTAGACGAGGTGTTTAGCGAGCTGCCGGCGGCGTTGACCCTGCGCATCGCGCAGCCGGGCGAGCCGGATTTTCTGCGGCGTTATCCGACGCTGGCACAGCGACTGGGCGGCGCTGCGGCGGGCGGGGGTTGGGAGATTGATTGTACCGCGACGGGAGTGCCGGTGCGCTGGAAACAGTTGCCGGCCGGGGAATTTGCCGGGTGGAAAGCGGGCGAGGTCCGCATCGTCGAGAGCGATGAGGCGCTGTTAAAAGCGAATCGTGGGCGGGACTTGGTTACCAAGCGAAACGGCCGTGCCGTGGCGGGTGACGATCTGAATACGATGCTGGAGCAGGTTTTTGGCCGCGGGCGCTCCGGTTGAAGGCTAGGCAGGTAGTGAGCTCAATCTTTGGCGGCTCGGACGTCGAGGGCGTCGCGGAGGCCGTCGCCGAGTAAATTGAGCGCGAGCAGGGTGGTGGCGAAGAGGCCGCCGGGGAAAACGAGCAGCCAGGGGAAGTTCTCCATTTTATCTGCTCCGTCTTTGATCAAGGTTCCCCAACTGCTGAGCGGTGCGTCCACGCCGAGGCCGAGGAAACTGAGGAAACTCTCCAACATCATCACGGACGGAATGGTGAGGGTGGTGAACACTATCACTGGGCCCAGCACGTTGGGGATGATGTGGCGGAAAATGATACGTGTGTGGCTGTAGCCGAGGGTGCGGGCGGCCTCGATGAATTCCATTTTTTTGACGGTGAGGACCTGGCCGCGAACGATGCGGGCCATGGTGAGCCACTCGACCGCGCCGATGGCGGCGAAGAGGCCGACGATCTTGCCGATGCCCTGGAGGTTTTGCAGGAAATCGAAACGGCGCAGCCAGGCGTCGAGGTCGTTCATTGGCTCTTTGAGGAAGACCATCATGAGGATGACAAAGATGGTGAAAGGCAGGGCGTAGAGGATATCCACTACGCGCATGAGCAGGGCGTCGAGTTTGCCGCCGACGTAGCCGGCGACCGCGCCGTAAGTGACGCCGATGCTGAGCGCGACCAGCGAGGCGACGAAGCCGACCATGAGCGAGATGCGCCCGCCGTAGAGCACGCGGGCGAACTGGTCGCGGCCCAGCTCGTCGGTGCCGAACCAATGGGCGGCGGAGGGAGGGCTGGCTCCGAGGGCGAGGTTTTGATCGGCGTAGCCCTGGCCCAGCAGGGGAGGCACGACGATGCAGGTGAAAGCGAGGGCGAGCAGGAAAAGGCCCGAGACCACGGACAGGCGGTTGCGGCGCAGACGCAGCCAGGCATCTCGGCCGGGCGAGTGTGCGCGCTCGGCGATGGGGGCGGGCGGGACGAGCGGAGGGGCTGACGGCGCGGTGCTCATTCGAATTTGAGGCGCGGGTTGAGCCAGACCTGGATGACGTCCACCACGAGGTTTAGGCCGATGATGAGGCCGGCGTAGAGCAGCACGGTGCCGCTGACCAAGGTGTAGTCGCGGTTAAAGGCGGAGTTTACGAACTCGCGCCCGAGGCCGGGGATTTGGAAGATGGTCTCGATCACGAAGGAACCGGAGATGATGCCGGCGATGGCGGGCCCGAGGAAGGTGACGACGGGCAGCAGGCCGCCGCGCAGGGCGTGGCGGAGCACGACGCGCAGTTCGGAGGCACCTTTGGCGCGGGCGGTGCGGATGTAGTCCTGGTTGAGCACATCGAGCATGCCGCCACGGGTCAGGCGGGCGATGTAGGCGGCGTAAACCAGGCCGAGAGTGGCGGCGGGCAGGACGCGGTCGGCGGCGAAATACCAGCCGGAGGCGTTGAACCAGCGCAGGTGCAGGGCGAAGAGCAGGACGAGAAGCGGGCCCATCACAAAGGTCGGCACGCAGATGCCGACCATGGCGAGAGTGGAGGCGGCGTAGTCCACGCCGGTGTTTTTACGCATGGCGGCCACTACGCCGAGGGTGATGCCGAGGGCGAGGGCGACGAGCAGGGCCCAGAGGCCGAGTTCGAGCGAGGCGGGGAGTTTACCGGCGATGATCTCGTTGACGGTGCGGTTGGGGTATTTGAAGGAAGGGCCGAGGTTGATGCCGAAGGCGGCTTGCAGGTCGAAGTCGACGGTGCCGTTGCCGTCGGCATCGGCAAAGAGCCGCCACGGGGCGAAACGCTTGGGCGTGAGGTCCCAGAGGTAGCTGGCGTATTGGTGGCCGAGGGGCTTATCGAGGCCGTAGTGGGCCTCCAGATTTTGCATGATTTCCTTGGAGACGGCTTTCTCCGCAGTGAAGGGACCGCCGGGCACGAGGCGCAGCATGAAAAACGTGGCGGTCACAATCACCAGGAGTACCGGGATCGTTTCGAGCAGGCGTTTTAGGATGAAGCGGAGCATGAAAGCTAGTAAGGCTAGTAGAGCTAGTAAGCTAGTGGGGTTAGTAGGCGGGAGTGCGAGTGGGAGTTAGTTGGCGAGGTCGATGTATTGCCAGCCGCGGTTGTCGAGAATGTTGGATGCCCAGCCGCGCACTTTAGGACTTAGGAGGTAAACGCGTTTGTAGAAGTAGATAGGGATCACGGGTAGATCGCGGGTGATGATCGAGTCGAGTTCGCGGTAGATGCTCATGCGGGCGGCTTCGTCGGGTGCGTCCAGCGCCGAGGTGAGCAGGCGGTCGTAGGCAGGGTTGGTGTAGCCGGTATCGTTATTACCGCCGCCCGAGACCCAGAGATCGAGGAAGCCGTGGGGGTCGGGGTAGTCGCCGATCCAGCCGGCGCGAGCGACGTCGAAGGCGAGGCTGTGCTGCGAATCCAGATAGACCTTCCACTCCTCGTTGCGCAGGGCGACGTCCACGCCGAGCCCGGTTTTCCACATCTGCTGGATGGCCTCGGCGATGACCTTGTGGGATTCCATGGTGTTGTAGAGAATCTCGATGCGGCGCAGGCCGCGACCCTCGGGGTAACCGGCGGCGGCGAGCAGGCGGCGGGCTTCGGCGAGATCGGGGTGCAGCACCTCGCCGGGGGTGAAGCCGGCGTAGGGAGGGGTGAAGTGCAGGGCGGGTTCCTGGCCGGCGCGCAGGATGTTTTTGACGATGGTGTCGCGGTCGATGGCGAGGGCGAGGGCGCGGCGCACGCGGGCGTCGTCGAGCGGGGGGCGGGTGGTATTGAAGCGGTAAAAATAGGTGCCGTAGTAGGGCGCGATCACCAGCGGGGATGCGGGCTGGCTGCGGTAGGAGTCGATACGGCCGAGGGGGACGGACTGGGTGACGTGGAGCTGGCCGCCGCGAAACATACGTTCCTCGGCGTCGTTGGAGTCCACCGCGTAGAAGGCAATACCGTCTAGCAGGGGGTGAAAAGCGCCCCGGTAGGTGGGGGAGCACTCCACGGTGATGACCTGGTTGGGCAACCAGGTTTTTAACATAAAGGGCCCGTTGCCGACGAAGTTGGCGGGCAGGGTCCAGCGGTTGCCGCGCCGGTCGATGGGGCCGAATTTCGCGATCGTCGGCAGGTGGACCGGAAACCACGAGTAATGCTTGAGGGCTTCGAGCAGGTAGGGGACGGGGTGTTTGAGGCGAAGGACGAGCGTATGGTCGTCGGGGGCGCAGAAGCCGGTCTGGGTGAAGTCGGTAAGTTTGCCCTGGTTGAATTCCTCGGCGCCGACGACGTGATGGAGCTTGTAGGCGTATTCGGAACCGAGGGACGGGGTGAGGATGCGTTGGTAAGAGCGGAGGAAGTCGCGGGCGGTGAGGGAGTCGCCATTGGACCAGCGGGCGTCGGGCCGGAGGTGGAAGGTCCAGGTGAGTTTGTCGGGAGAAACGACCCAGCGCTCGGCGACGCCGGGGGCGGTGCCTTCGCTGGAGGCATCATAGGTGACCAAGCCCTCGAACAGGGCGGAGATGATATTGTGCTCGGTTACGCCGGTCACGATGTGGGGATCGAGGTCTTGCGGCTCGCTGCCGTTGCCGAATTGCAGGATTTTTGGGCTTGGCGTGGGGGCGGAGGCGGAAGGTTCGGTGGCTTTAGTGCAGCCGCAGGCGAGCAAACTCACGCCGATCAGCAGGAGGGCGCAGAGGGGGGCGAGAAAAGAGGTGCGCATGTGGGGCAGAGAGCAGGGCGCGGGCCGTTTTTAGGCGCTGATAGATTCCAGCGAACAGCCGTCGGCGTCGGGGGTTTCGCAGTTGGGGCGGGCGATGACGCCGGCGTAGGGTTCGATGGCGAAGGGAGTGTCGCGGCGGGTGAGCAAGTGCTCGGCGCAGACGTTGAAGAGCTCGGCCTCTGTCATGGCGCGGCGCATGGCGTGAAGGAATTTGCCCTCGGGATCGACGGATTGGCCGACGAAGTTGAGAAACTTTTTCATACGCGCGACGTGGGCGCGCTCGACGGCGGTGGCTTCGCCAAAGGGGGCGTCGTAGAAACCGGCGGCGGTGGCCTGGTAGAGGGCGTGGACGTAGCCGTGGACGTCGCCCAGGGTGGGGGCGAAGACGGGTGCGCCGGCGAGGTGTTCGCGAATCTGGCGGAAGAGCCACGGGTTGCGGA
>JAIXRU010000009.1 GCA_027485045.1 Opitutaceae bacterium
CTGAAACCGGGCGGCGAAGTGCGCCTCAAATACGCCTGCATCATCAAACTCGACGAGATCGTCAAAGGCCCCGCCGGCGAGCTGGTCGAGCTGCGTTGCACCGCCGATCTCACCACCCGCTCCGGCCAGCCCAACTGCGACCGCAAGGTCAAGGGCACCATCCACTGGGTCAGCGCCACCCAAAGCCTCGACGTCGAGGTGCGACTCTACGACCGCCTCTTCACCGTGCCCGAGCCCGCCGCTGAGGAAGACTTCCTAAAGGTGGTCAACCCGCGCTCCCTCGAAATCATCCGCGCCCGGGTCGAGCCCAGCCTCGCCCAAGCGACCGCCGCCGACCGCTTCCAATTCGAGCGTCTCGGCTACTTCGCCCTCGACCCCAAGGACAGCGCGCCAGACCGCCTCGTGCTCAACCGCACGATCTCGCTCAAAGACGCCTGGGCAAAATAACTAATTCAGCGCTTCGAGCCACCCGACGCCTCCGCTGTCCTATTTCGCCAGGGCAGCGGCAACGTCCTTCGCGAAATAGGTCAAAATCAGGTCCGCGCCCGCCCGCTTGATCGCCAGCAAAGACTCATCACGCGTGCGCTCCAAATTCAGCCAGCCCAGGCGGGCGGCGGCGTGGATCTGCGCGTATTCGCCCGACACCTGATACGCCGCCAAGGGCTTATCCGAGCGCTCCCGCACATCGCGAATGATGTCCAGATAGGCACCGGCGGGCTTCACCATCAGGATGTCCGCACCCTCGTCTTCATCGAGTAGAGCCTCCGCCAGGGCCTCGCGTCGGTTGGCCGGGTTTAACTGATAGGTCGCCTTGCTCAGCAGTTTGGTTCCCGCCGCCTGGGCACTGCCCACCGCATCGCGAAACGGCCCGTAGTAGGCCGAGTTAAACTTCACCGCATAGGCCAGTATCGCGGTCTCGCAAAAACCCGCCGCATCCAGAGCCGCGCGGATGGCGCCCACCCGTCCATCCATCATGTCGCTTGGGGCCACGAAATCCACCCCTGCCCGCGCCTGCCGCACCGCCATGGCGGCCAGCCGTGCGACCGTGCGGTCGTTGTCCACGTCATCGCCCTCCGTATTCAAAACCCCATCATGCCCGTGGTTGGCATACGGATCGAGCGCCACATCGGTGATGACCACCAGCTCGGGCACGGCTTTTTTAACCGCGCGCACCGCCCGCAGGATCAGGCCGTCTTCGTTCAACTCCTCCGTGCCTTCCGCATCCTTCAGTTTGGGGTCGAGCTTGGGGAAAAGAGCGACGCCCTTGACACCCAGTTTCCAGAGAGTGCGGCACTCTTTGACGAGATCCGGCACACTGAGCCGAAACTGACCGGGCATGGACGCGATCTCCTCGGGCGCGGCCCGCCCCTCGACCACAAAAAGCGGGGCGATCAGATCGGCCGCACCCACACTCGTTTCCTGAACGAGTGCACGCAGGGCGGCAGTGCGACGCAGACGCCGGGGGCGAACCGGGAGATCGAGCTTGGGCGTGGGGGAAACATTCGTAGGCATACGGATTTATTGCCACCTTAGGCACGCCGCCCCGCCCGTCGCTACAAGATTTTGGGCTCCTGATGTCAGCGTATACATCGAGGGCCTTGACTGGCACATAACGGAAGCAAAAACCGAGAATCCCTAGCCAGCTTTCGCTCGTGCATGTTTTACCCAAGCTTTTAGGAAAAGCACTTCGTCCCTCCAAAAAAAATACCCCGCCAATGTGGCGGGGTCGCTAAAGCTTTAAGTGTAAAAAGAGAATTACTTGGCTTCGTCAGATTTCTTCTTCTTTTCGCCGCCTTCAGCCTTTTTCTTTTCAGCGGCTACCTTTTTGTCAGCGGCCCACTTGGCCTTTTCTTCGTCGTTTAGCTTTCCGTCTTTATCGAGGTCATACTTCGCCATGACTTTCTCGGAAGGCGCTTTCTCTTCAGCGGTAGCAGTGGAAATGGCGCATGCCATGACTAAAAGTCCGAAAATGCTGCGCAGGGTAATAGCGGTAGTTTTATTCATTTTATAGTTTTAGGGGGGGAAATGACCTAATCCCTCTGGCGCTAATTTGTCTATGCTAAACACCTGACTATTATAGAATGCGCTCGGTTTAAGCACGCAGCGGCAGTTCCGAGTCCGGCCAGCGAGCCAAAAAGGCAACCTGCGCATCATGATCCGGGACCGCTTCGTAGTTTTCACGTTGCAGAAAACGCAGCGGATAAGCGGGCCCCAGACCCGTGATGGTGACCGCGTTTCCCGAAACCGTAAACATCGCCCGCCAGGCCCCGCATCCGATGGCGTAACCCGTATCGGTTTTACGGATGCGCCTGGTGCGATGCGGCGCGGGGTCGCGTCCCAGCAAGGCCTCCAGACGGGGCCAGAAATCGATGCCCCAGCCCGCGCGCAACCACCCGGCTTGTTCGCGTGCGAGCTCCGTGCTTTCAACCAGGAAGGCCGGCGGCGCTGCCTCCAGCGCGTCCACCTCGTCGATCCAGCCGGCGCGCGCCTCGGGAAAAGAATCGTAGGCCGGAACGTAGGGCTTGATGTCAAAAACCGGTGTGCCCTCCACCAAATCGCAGGGGCCGAGCCTCAAGACGCGCCCTTCTATGCCGTGCAACAATACCGGCGTGAGCCCGAGAGGGCTGGGACGGTGCGGCGAACGCGTGGCAAACACTCCCCGGCGCCGCTGCGGCCCGCGCGGCGGAATGACTTGCGGCCGCCAGCCCTCATTTCGATGAAACCACCACACCAGCCAGATACGGTCAAAACCGGCCAGATCGGCTAAAGCGGACTCGTAATTATGCCCGGGAAAAAGCTCCAGAACGTTGTCCTCGTCGCGTCGTTCGTCCGGCTGATGCCCGGCCTGAAACTTCACCGCCTTGCCGGTGCGGATGTAACCGATAGGCCTCAAGGCGAGGCTGGAGTCGGGGGAGTCATTTTGAGGGTTGCCTGTCACGATTGATCCAACGAGGGCGAAGCCGGGAATTTTAGCCAATAAAAAGCCCCGTCACCAGAGCGGTGACAGGGCCGAGTTTAAAAAACGCAAAGTCGCGCGGGTTAGGCCGGCGAAGGCGCGGGCGCACCGCCCAAGGCGTCAGGCTCCCGCAGGGAAGCGGTTTCACTCTTCTCATCGCGCTTGTTGCTCGCGGGGATGGGAGGCGGCTCGGGCGGGCGAATCGGCGAGCGGATTTCGCCAAACTCCACGATTTCCGAAACGTGCCGGCCCTCGATGGTTTCGTGCTCCAGCAGGGCGGCGGCGATCATGTCCAGCGCGGCACGATGCTTGGTGATGATTTCCGTGGCGCGGGCATATTGATGGTCAATCAGGGCCTTCACTTGCGCATCCACGTTGCGAGCGGTTTCTTCACTCACCTGCCGGTTGCGGGTGAGATCTCGTCCAAGAAAGACGGTGTCTTCGTTTTGCCCAAAGGAGATCGGCCCCATCGGGCTCATGCCGATATCGCATACCATGTGGCGGGCCAGCTTGGTCGCCTGTTGGATGTCACCGTAAGCACCCGAGGTGATGTCGCCCAGCGCCAGCTCTTCAGCGATGCGCCCACCATAGGATACCGCCAGGCGGTTGAGCAAGCGGGTCTTGGACTGGTTATAAATATCCTTCGAGGGAATGTACATCGCGCTACCGAGCGAGTTGCCGCGCGGGATGATCGTTACCTTGTGCAAGGGCAAGGTGGCGTCACCGATCACGGTGGAGACCAGGGCGTGTCCGGCCTCGTGCACCGCGATGACTTTCCGATCCTCGGGGTCCATACCCTTGCGACGCTCCAGGCCGAAAAGCACTTTGTTGCGCGCGTCGTCCACGTCCTGCATATCCACCCGCTTCTTGTTGCGGCGGGCGGCCAGCAGGGCGGATTCGTTGAGCAAATTGGCAAGCTCGGCACCCGAGAGGCCGGGCGTGCCGCGGGCGATCACGTTTAGATCGACGTCGTCGGCGAGCTGGATTTTGCGGGCATGGACTTTTAAAATCTGCTCGCGCCCCTGAAGGTCGGGCAGGTCCACGTAGATCTGGCGATCAAAGCGACCCGGACGCAGCAGCGCCTGATCGAGCACGTCGGCGCGATTGGTGGCGGCGATGATGATAACGCCTTCGGACGTATCGAAACCGTCCATCTCCACGAGCATGCTGTTGAGCGTTTGTTCACGCTCGTCGTTGCCGCCGCCGAGTCCGGCGCCGCGCTGACGACCGACCGCATCGATTTCGTCGATGAAGATGATGCACGGCGCGCTCTTGCGACCTTGTTCAAACATGTCGCGCACGCGACTCGCGCCCACACCTACGAACATCTCCACGAAGTCGGAGCCGCTGACACTGAAGAAGGGCACATCGGCTTCACCGGCGACGGCCTTGGCCAGCAGAGTTTTGCCCGTGCCGGGAGGACCGACCAGAAGCAGGCCCTTGGGAATCTTGCCGCCCATCCGCTGAAACTTTTTCGGGTCCTTGAGGAAATCCACGACCTCGGAGATTTCCTGCTTGGCCTCATCACAGCCCGCCACAGTGGCGAAAGTAGCCTTGTCGCGATCGCGCGCGAGTAACTTGGCCTTGCTCTTGCCGAAGCTGAGGGCGCCTTTGCCTGCGTTGCGCAGTTGGCGAACGAAGAGAAAATAGAGCAAGCCGATGATCAGCATGAACGGGATCAACTGCGCGAGGATGTTGCTCCATACGCTGGAAGCCGGGGCCTGCTTGAAAACGCCGGTCTTTTCGAGACGCTCATAGGTGGAATCGGTGAGCCGGCCGGCAGCGCGGAACTGGGTGGTTTTCACCGCTCCCGCCGTCTCACTCACCCCCTCGGTGACTGCGATGGGCTCGGTGGTTTCCCCGCTCAACAGCGACCAGTCGCGTCCGCCGGAACCATCAAAACGAATCATGCCCTCCTTGACCTTGCCTTGCTCGGCCAACTCGACGACCTCGGTGATTTTTAAAACCGCCTGACCTTGGGATTTCGCCGGGTTAAACCACAACACAGCGAGAATGGTGCCGAGCAGGGCGATCCAGATCAGCCACATGCGCGGCTGGAATTTATCGGGTGGTAGGTTCTTTAACGGACGACGGGGGGGACGATTATTGTCTTGGGTGGGATCAGGCATCAGTAAGTGGACTAGTCCGTCACCGTGAAGGTTCCCCTTAATAAGTCAACGAACGCGGACCGATCCAACCGGTTAAAAACGCCCGCCTATTCGCCAACGGAAATACACCGCAATCGCGTCCGGGTAACTAATGCAAAATGGTCGCGCCCCAGACTGTGTTTCGCCCCGACACGGCCTGTTGCCACCAGTTCAAGCAGGGCGTTAAATCCAACCCGGTTTAGATCAGTCCGCACCGGTGTCGTCGCCAGCCAGCGATGCACCACACGGCGCAGCACTGCACGCGGCAAATTGCGTAAAGAGGCCAAACCTAGCCCGCCCCGTGCATCGAGCCGAAGCGCTTGCTCTGCCCAAGCCTCAAGCGCCGCATCATCCTCCTCCAAAAGATCGCGCGAAAGTGCCAGTCCAGCCAGCGCGTCCCGCCCCGGCTCCGCCGCCGCCCGCCAGGCCGGGATTAACTCGGCCCGCACCCGATTACGCAAATACACGGGCGAGAGATTCGAACCGTCCTCCCGCCACCGCCCGCCGGCGGTCTGCAACGCTGTGGTGAGTTCCGCCTTGTCGAGCCCCAGGAGCGGACGCAGGTGCACCCGCGCCAGCGCCGAATGTTCGTGCACCGGTCTCGGTGCGGACAGACCGGCTGCGCCCGAGCCGCGCGCCAGGCGCATAAAAAACGTCTCCGCCACATCATCCCGATGGTGCCCGGTGAACAAGGCCCCCGCCCGACGCTTCCGCAGGGTTGTAGTGAAAAACCTCATTCGCCCCGCTCGCGCCTCCGCCTCGGACGCATACGGCTGTTCGCCCTCACGTGCACCCACCACGCACACCACCCCCAGCCCGGCACACACGTTCTCACAAAACCGGGCATCAGCCGTGGAAGCCCTCCCGCGCAAGCGATGATTAAAATGCACCGCCAGCAACCGCGCCCGGCGCGCCGGGAAATGCGCCCAGAGCAGGAGCAGCAAAGCCACCGAGTCCGCGCCGCCGGACAGCGCCACCGCCCAGCGCTCGCCCGGGGGCGAGGCATCCGCCCAGCGCAACACCGCCGCGTGCAAACGCCCATGCGGCACCGCCACGGCAAGACGCTCAGCAACAGCAGGCCAATTCATGGTTTTAAAACCGCGAATCACGCGGATAAGCGCGGATTAGAACGAACAATACGTTTCCAAGATAACCGTTCGAATTTGAAAATCAGGAGCAACGCGAGTTCGAGTTCTGTGATAGCCACATACCCAATCATTTGAGCGGCGTGTGTATCAGTGAAGGCTTCAGTAACCTTGGGGTCCACGATCAAATCAGGCACGAGTGTATCAACCACAACCCCGTCATATAACACATCAAATCGTCGCTGCTGCTCAACGAAATGTCCACGCTTGCGGAGCTCAATCACCAGCGCGTTTTCATAAGCGTTCTCGTTGAGCCCCGGCCTCAGCTTATTGAGCACGGTCATCGCAGCGCCAATTATAGCCTCTGCAAGCCCCCAATGCAGTCGGTCTTTATCCGCGTTCATCAGCGCAATCCGCGGTTAAAAATCAGCTACAGGATCCTCAGCCGAAACGCAGCACGTCGCGGCCAAAGTAAGGCACTAGCGCCGCAGGCAACTTTACCGTTCCGTCCGGCTGCAGGTTGTTTTCCAACAATGCCGCCAGCACGCGCGGCACTGCTAGGCCCGAACCGTTGATCGTGTGCACGAGCTCCGGTTTGCCATCGCCCTTGCGGAAACGAATCTGCGCTCGCCTGGCCTGAAACGCTTCAAAATTCGAGCAGCTCGACACCTCCAACCAGCGCTGCTGGCCCGCCGCCCACACTTCCAAATCGTATTTCTTGGCCTGTGAAAACCCGACATCCCCGCCGCACATCAACAACACGCGGTAGGGTAGCTCCAGCTTCTGCAACAACCGCTCGGCATCGGCCCGCAGCAAGTCGAGTTCGATGTAACTCTGCGTCGGATGCACCCACTTGAGCAGCTCGACCTTGTCGAACTGGTGCAGACGATTCAGCCCCCGCACGTCCTTTCCGTAACTGCCCGCCTCGCGGCGGAAACACGGCGTATACGCGGCGCGCTTCACCGGCAGCGTGGACTCATCCAAAATCTCGTCGCGGAAAAAGTTGGTCAACGGCACCTCCGCCGTCGGCACCGCGTAAAAGCCATCCGCCACCGCCTCATACATCTGGCCTTCCTTGTCCGGCAACTGCCCGGTCGCGGTCGCGCTGGCCGCATTCACGAAAATTGGCGGGTTAACCTCGGTGTATCCGGCGGCCACGGCCTCGTCCAAAAAGAACTGCAACAAGGCGCGCACGATCCGGGCGCCATCGCCGATGTAAAACGGGAAGCCCGCGCCCGTAACCTTCGAGCCGCGTCCGAAATCAATGATCTTCTCGAAGCCGGGAATCTCCCAGTGTGGTTTGGCCACCGGCGAAAGCGCTTCGCACGAGCCCCAGGTGGCGAAGGTCACGTTCTCCTCCGGCGTGCGGCCTTCCGGCACACTCTCATGAGGGAGATTGGGCAGCGAAAGCATCGCCGCCTTATGCTTGGTCTCGATCTCAACCAGACCGGCCTCGCGCGCCTTCACCTCGGCTGAGACCGCTTTCATCTCCTGCACTTTGGCGATAAATTCAGGCGAACCCTTGGGCAGCTTGGCCATCTCGGTGTTGGCCGCCTTGGATTTGGCCCGCAAGGTCTCAACCTCGACCAGTTGCGCGCGCCACGCGGCGTCGAGCGCAAGGATGACGTCCAGGTCCACCTCCAAATGTTTTTTGGCAATGGCCGCACGGACGAGTTCGGGCGATTCACGGAGTAGCTTGGGATCGAGCATGGAAGCGGGGGCGCGGAAGCGAAGAGGTTATAAAGTGAGGTTAGCAGCAGACCGGAAGCGTTGCGCTGGCGTCAAGAATTGCCTTCCAATGCGAGTTGAGGGAAACAGCATAAAAATCCTCCAACATGCTCAATTTCCCCCGGCGTTCCTATAAACTTTAAGAATAATGCGTTACAGTCGTCACCTAAGTCATATCGCCAAGGCCAAGTGGGAACTGGCTGGAGGGGTCCTTGCCGGCACCGTCTTCGCTCTGAGCACAGGTGCGGGGCTACCGGTGGCTATAAAATACCTCCTGCCGGTTTTTTTTAACCAACAAGACAAGATCGACCCCCACCTGATGGCCTTTGCCGAGCGCTGGCTCGGCGATGGCTATGCCGACCGCTTGATGCTACTCGCCTGCATCGGCCTGCCTTTGGTCTTTATCATCCGTGGGGTCGCGGCGGTGTTTAATAAATACCTCACCAACAAGGCGGGCTTCATTGCCTTGGAGAGTTTGCGTTTGGCGGCCTACGACCGGCTCCTCAGCCTGCCCATGAGTTTTTATCAACGCAATACCGCTGGCGATCTGCTCAGTCGCCTGCTCGGTGACACCGAACAGCTCAAGACCGTGGTCGTTAGCATTAGTAGTGAAATAATTAAACAACCACTCACCCTACTAGCCTCCAGTGGCGCGCTGGTTTACCTTTGTATTACGGAACGAAGCGCCCTCTTCGCTTTGATCGCCATGCTAAGTGTTCCGCTTTGTATAATACCCATCCGGGTTACGGCAAAGCGCATCGTCAAACGCTCGCACCAACTTGCCGCCGAAAGCGGCAAACTCGGCAACGGCACCATAGAAACGCTTCAGTCCCCGCTCGAAATTCAGGCCTACAATCTTCAAAACCGCCAGCGGGCTAGCTTCGCCACCAGCATTGCGGCAATCTTCAAACTATCGCTAAAAACCATCAAATATCAGTCAGTCGTCACACCGCTCATCGAGGTGGTTTCCGTCTTCGGCTTTGTCGCCGCGCTCTATTTTGGCACCCGTAACGGCATGACTTATCAGACATTTTTCGCGCTGGCCACCGCGCTCTACCTTTCCTACGAGCCGGTTAAGAAACTCAGTGGTATTCATGCGATTATGAAGACTGGGGAGGCCTCGATTCAACGCCTGGAATACATCCTCGACGCCGTGGACACCGTGCCCGAGCCCGCCAGCCCGCGAGCCCTGCCCAGCGGCCCGCTCACCCTCGCCTTTGAACAAGCGAGCTTCTCCTACCCTCCGCGCCAAGGCGAGACCACGGCTAGCCGAGCACTAGTCGATGTCACCTTGCAGATTCGTCCGGGTGAAACCGTTGCTCTCGTCGGTAAAACCGGCGCGGGTAAATCAACCTTTATCACCCTGATACCTCGCTTCTACGATGTGGACTCAGGGCGCATCACCCTTGGAGGAATTGACTTACGTGATTTAAACAAAACCGGGCTACGCAATCACATTGCCCTCGTTCCCCAGCAACCCCTCTTGTTCAACACTTCTTTAGCCGAAAATATCCGACTTGGCCGGCCTGACGCGAGCGATGCAGAGGTTACCCACGCCGCCAGTCGCGCCCAGATCCACGATTTTATCACATCTCTGCCCGAAGGCTACGCGACCAGAGTCGGCGAACGCGGCAACAGCCTCTCCGGCGGACAACGCCAGCGCATCGCCATCGCCCGC
>JAIXRU010000109.1 GCA_027485045.1 Opitutaceae bacterium
CCCCAGTTTCCTGAAGTTCCGCCTGCCCGCCTTCACCTTCCGCATCGGCGAAATGCTCGCGCTCGATCTCCCGAGCTTCGACCTGAATCCTTCGCTCGATATCATGGCCACCCTGCCGAATATCGGCTTCCGCATCCCCAGCCTGCCCGATATCAGCGGCCTCATCCCCTCCTTTACCCTCGGAAAACTCCGCATCGAAATCCCCAACTTCAGAGTCAACCTCCCCGGCCCCATCAGCTTGGGCGGCTTCGCGACCATCGGTAACATTAACTTCTCGCTCAACGGCTTCGTCATCGACCGCGAGCTGGGCCGCATCTTCGGTGATGTTTCCCTGACTATCGGTTCCTTCAGCTTGTTCCCGAACGGCAGCTTCTTCAGCACCAGCTTCACCGGCCTGCGCGCGAGCTTCGATTTCGGCACCATCACTGCTCCCGGCAGCTTCTCTCTCCGCTTCGACAGCCTCGCGCTCTCCTTCGGCGAAGCCTTCCGCCTCAACTTCGGGGCCTTTACCCTCACCCCTGGCTTGCCCACCCTCGCCACCCTGGCCACCGGAACCATCAGCTTCCCGCAATTCCCCGCGCTGCCTACGGTCAATCTCACCAACTTCGTCCTCCGCAAGACCGGCTTCTCCCTCGGCAATCTCTCCGTTTCCCTCTCCAGCTCCCTAAACTTCGGCGATGCTTTCGGTTCCATCTTCAGCTTCGACGGCATCAATCTAAACTTAAACAACTTCAGCTACACCTACGGCGTCACCCCCGTGGTCCTCGGCACCATCACCCTGACGCTCACCGCCCCCCGCCTCTTCCCCAGCTTCACTTTCCTCAACGCCACCTTCGGCGGTATCACCGCGTTCTACGACTTGGCCGACGTTGGTCGCTTCAAGATCAACATCGATTCCCTCCGCCTCAACATCGGCGAAGCCCTCAGTCTCAACTTCGATCCGTTCACCATTACCCCGGGACTGGATATCATGGCCACGCTACCGACCGTGCGCCTGTCCTCACCCATCTTCAGCGGACTCACCGGTATCGTTTCCAACTTCAACCTGCGCCGCACCGGTTTCACCATCGACTTCGCCCGCCTCGAACTCGCCGGTCCCGTCTCTTTCGGCAATTTCCTCAGCTTCTCCGGCCTCGCCCTCGAGGTAAACGCCTTCAAGCTCGACCGTTCCCTCGCCCTCAACGCGCAAATCAGCGGAACCATTTCCCTCACCGTCGGTAGCCTCAGCTTCTTCCCCGGCTCCAGCTTCATCTCGACCACCGCCGCCAACATCAGCGCCCGCTTCGATCTCGTCGGCCCCACCTCCCTGGGAAGTCTCATCATCACCGTCGGCACCTTGAACATCACGGTGGCCAACGCCATCAGCCTGACCGCAGTAAACATCATTGTCACCCCGAACGCGCCTGACATCCTCGCCACCATTGGCAGCGCCAACCTCTCCCTTCTCGTCCTAGGCGACGCCCAGCTCATCGCCACCGGCATACAGCTCCGCCGCTCCGGCTTCAGCATCGCCAACGCCTCCCTCACCATCGCCTCGGTCAACATCGCCGACGTTCTCACCGCCCTTAACCTCACCGCCACCCTCACCAACTTTAACTATACCCATGGTGCCGCCCCCAGCCTGACTGGCAGCCTCAGCATCTCTGCCACCGGTGGCCGCCTCGCCCTAGGCTCCGTCCTCACCGCCACACTAAGCGACGGCCCCGATCTCGATACCTTTGCCCTCTCCGGCTCCATCGATCTCGCCACCCGCGCCTACACCATCACCCTGGATCGCGGCGCGCTTAACATCCCCGGCCTGCTCACCGCCACGATCAACACCGCCACCTTCGCCTACAACCCTGCCGGTCTCGCCACTCAAGAACTGCTCACCGTCGCCAGTCTCGCGGTTTCTATCCTCCCCCTATCCAACGCCAGCGCCACCATCCAGAACCTCCGCATCCGCAAGAATGGCTTCTCCATCGAAAGCGCTACCGGCAGCCTGAGCAGCTTCAACCTCGGCGGCATTCTTGAGATCACTGCGCCTACCATCACCCTGACCGACGTTTCCTACACCGTCGGAGGCTCACTTACCGGACAAGTGGGTCTCTCCGCCACCTCCGCCAGCATCAACGTCGGCTCCGCCCTCGGCTTCACTATCACCGATGGCGCGGACGCGGGTAGTTACGCGATAACGGGCGGCTACGATCTCGCCACCAGCGTCTTCTCCCTCGAACTCGATCTGCTCGCCCTGCGCGTGGGCAGCGTTGCCTCGCCTTTCGCCACCTTTACCGCCGCCGGTGCCGCCTTGGTTTATGATCCTTCTTCCGCGATCACCAAGCTGAAGGTCGCCGCCGTCGGCATCAGTGGCCAAATCGTCGGAGGTCAGACCTTGAGCGACGGCCAGTTCATTCTCGCCGCTTATGGTGATGGACTCTACGCCTTCGAAGGCTCGGCCAATGCCGCCATCAGCGCGGGTGGGGTAGGGTCTGTCTCCGGCAAGGTCACCATCCTCGCCAATACCGCATCCGCTCGCGCCGTCGGAGAGAGCCTGACCGTTGCGGGTATCACCCAGACCATCAGTGTTACCACCAACGGAACGAGCGTAGCCACCTCCGGCCTGAAGATCGGCGTTGGCGACGCCCTTTTCCTCTCGGGCGACTTCACCTTCAGCCTGAGCGACGAAGCCATCTTCGGCGGCAACTTCCGTCGAGTCACCGTAGCCAACGGACAAGTAGAGATCAAACTCGGCGGCGTCAGCCTCCTCGGCACCGGCATCTCTGGCGTGCTCTTCACCGGAACCACCGGTCAGGTCGGCCGCCTCTATGTGCAGACCTTGGGACTTACTGGAGTCGACGGCCTCAACCTCAGCGTCTCCGGCATCGTTCTCGAATTCAACACCACCGGTGGCGCTCGCTCGGGTTCTCTGCTTGTCGCGCCCTTGGCCACCACCCACTATTCCCGCACCGGCAACGTCGTCACCGTCACCACCGCCGCCGCCCATAATATGTTCGTCGGCTCGTCGGTCCAAGTCGCCGGTCTCGGTGCCGACTATAACGGCACCTACACCGTCACCAGCGCAACCGCCACGACCTTCAGCTACGTTACCACTGCCTCCGGCACGGTTGCGCAAACCGCCGGGGCCGGCACTTACGACCACCGTATCGACTTCTCCGCAGTTACCCTGCAAAACTTCAAGCGTTTCAGTGCCACCGCCCAGCTTGGCTTAACCGTCGGGGGCCTCACCGCCACCGTCCAAGGCAAGGTCACCGTTCAGCTCTCCACCTTGACGGTCAATGGCAGCTCCAGCCAAGTGCTTCAGCTCGGAGTGGAAAATGGTCTGATGAACTTCGGTTTGGATGGCGGACCCAACCTTGCCGTCACCGGCTTGAACGGCGCTCTCTTGCTCACCGATGCCGGTGCCGCCGGTGCCTTGACCGTCGGCAGCGCCGCCTTGACCGATATCACCGGAGTGACCTTGGCCGTCACCACCGCAAAGGTTGAATTTAATACCACCGGTGCCGCCTCCAGCGCGACGGTTGGCAGCACCAGCTTCGCCTACACCACCGCTGAAAAATTCAATTTCCTCAGCGTTTCCGGCACCATGACGCTTGGCCTCACCGTGGGCGGCAACTCTATCAGTCTCGTCGGCACCATCGGCTTCACCCTGCAGACGGTCACCTCCGGCGGTCTCCCCACGTCCATCTTGCTCGTCTCCGTATTGGATGCCCGTGCTGACATCACCGTCTCCGGAGTTACTCTCGCTCTGCGTGATATCGATGGCGCCCTCTATACCAGCGCAACCGGTTCCGCCGCGGTGCTTACGGTCGGCAGCCTCGCCCTCACGGGCATCACGGGTGTCAGTCTGGTCGCCACCAACACCACCATCGCCTTCAACACCACTGGCACCGATCTCTCCGTCACCCTCCCCGGCGGCGTCATCGCCTTCTCCGGTGCGGCCCAGCGCAACTTCCTCTCGGTCGAGACCACCCTCGCCGTCACCCTTACCACTTCCTCCGTCAGCGCTACGCTCAACGGCACCTTCGCCTTCTCCAGAATCACCGCCACCGTCGGCGGAGTCTCTTCGACCATCCTGATTCTCGAAGCCCGCAATGTGTCCACCGTGCTCAGCACCGGTCCTCCAGCCTCTGGCGTCACCCTCTCCTTCACGGGCATCACCGGTGCCTTTGTCATCCGCTCCGGCGGTCTCGCCGGCAAGTTAACCATCGGCTCCGCCAGCCTCACCGGCGTAACCGGGCTGACCTTGGACCTGCAGGCCGTCACCTTGGAACTCAACACCACTCGCGCCGGTATCAGCGCAACGGTTGGGGCCACCAGTTTTGATTACACCGCTTCCGACAAGTTCGATTTCTTCGCCGTTTCCGGCACCGCCACCATAGCCCTCGCCACCTCCGGCGTCGCCGCCAGCTTGACCGGCACCTTCAGCTTCGAGCGCAGCACCACCCGCCTCAACGGCGTCGCCGCCACCCCGATCATCAAGATCGGTCTCTCCGACGTCAGCACTTCGCTCACCGCCGGAGGCGCTTCGTTGACCGTCTCGGGCATCAGCGGAGCCTTGTTGCTCACTTCCGCTGGCGTGGCCGGCCGCTTGGATGCCACCGCGATCACCCTCGCCGGACCTTCCGGAATCAGCATCAGCGTAACCACGGTCCGTGTGGACGTTAACACCACCGGTGCTGATGCCGCCGCGACCATCGGCGCCACGTCCTTCGCCTTTAGCGGCGCACTCCAGCGCGACTTCTTCGCCATCTCCGGCACGATCTCCCTTGGCCTTAGCGTCGGCTCGATCAGCTCCACCCTGACCGGCACCTTCTCGTTCCAACGCTCCCTGGTCACCGTCAACGGCGTTTCCAGCAGCGTCATCCTCCTCGGCGCGACCAATGTCTCCACCACCATCACGGCCGGAAGCGTTTCGCTCTCCGTCACCGGACTCTCCGGTGCCGTCATCCTTACCAGTGCGGGTGTCGCCGGCCGCCTCACCATCGGTGGCATCAGCCTCACCGGCATAACCGGTCTCACCGTCGCGGTTAACAACGCATTCCTCGAATTCAACACCACCGGCGCGGCCTCCAGCGCGACCGTAGGGGTCACCAGCTTCGCCTTCACCACCGTCGCCAAGTATCAGTTCTTCGCCGTCGGCGGCCAGCTCACCCTCGGTCTCACCACCGCCATTGGCTCCGTCTCGCTCACCGGCACCTTCGGCTTCGAGCGTTCCAGCCTCACCGTCAATAATCTGCCGGTTACCGTCATCACCATCACCGCGACTGACGCTGCCACCACGATCATCGCCGGCACCCCCACCGCCGGGGTCAAGCTCACCGCCACCGGCATCACCGGCGCTCTGGTCCTTCGCGATGTCGGCTACGCCGGTCTCCTGCGCATCGGCACCTTCACCATCACCCAGTCTGACGGCACGCCCATCCCCGGCATCAACTTCACCGCGCGCAACGCCGTCATCGGCTTCAACACCACCAACGCCGGCATCACCACCACCATCGGGGCCATCTACTTCGACTTCAGCGCCCAAGCCCATCGCAACTTCTTCTCCGTCTCGGCCGACATCGACCTGTCGCTGGGTGTCGCGGGCGGTCTCACCCTCGATATCTCCGGTCGTTTCGGCATCACCAAGGTCGAAGTCAGCGCCCTCGGCCTCACCACCTCCGGCTTCCTGATCTCCGTCATCGACGTCTCCACTTCCATCACCGTCGGCTCCGCCCCCGGCGGCGTCCGTCTCTCCCTGGGTGGCATCACCGGCGCGTTCCTGGTGGCCAGCATCGGCGGCAAGACTGCCGCCGCCGGCGGTCTCTCCATCAAGACCCTCAAGCTCACCGAGGCCGACGGCATCACGCCGCTCATAGGTAACTTTAACCTGCTGCCCGACGACTTTAAGCTCTCGTTCAACCTCTTCTCGGTCGGCTTCTCCCTCAACATCCCGAGCATCGATCTGCGCTTCGGACTCTTCCCCTATATCGATCTCAGTGTTCCGTCCCTCCCGTCCTTCAGCCTGCCCAATTTCTCCCTCCCCAGCCTGTCGCTGCCCGACTTCGCCGCCTTCCTGCCGACCTTTAACCTCCCGAATATCTCGCTGCCGAACATCAGCCTCCCGGCGATCTCGTTCCCCAGCATCGATGTTGGCCTGCCGTCGTTCAACCTCAACCTGAACTTCAATCTGCCGGGTCTGACCAACTTCATCGACCTCTCCGGCTTCCTGAACCTCTCGTTCGGCGACTTCGTTACCTACAGCGGCAACTTCAAGTTCAAGAAGATCGGCGACGAGCTGGTCGTCGTTGCCACCCAAGTCAACGCCGCCCTCGAACTGGGCAGCTTCCGCATCGCCCTGGTCAACGGCACCCTCGCGATGGTGATCAAGAGCAACCGCACCCTCGCGGTCGAGGCCTCCGGCGGCATGAGCATCACCGGTGGCGGCTTTGCCAACGCCTCCGTCGTTACCCTGAAGGTCCAATACAACACCACCGGCGTCGACTACTCCACCGCCCCGCGCACCCTGACCCTCGATGGCATCAGCGCCAACCTCACCATGGCCAGCGGCAGCCGCGCCGCCCCCTTCCTCGCGGTAAACGCCCTCGGCTTCCAGGCCAACCTCGCCGGCTTGGTTCGCGTCGCCGGTGACTTCTCCTTCTCCAAGGGCGTCACCGCTGCCGGCACCTCCATCATCAAGGTCGGTGTCAACAACCTCTCCACCGCCCTCGGCAACGGCACCACCAACTTCGTCACCGTCACCGGCGGCACCGGCGCCCTTCTCGTCACTTCCGCCGGCCTGGCCGGCCAGCTCACCGCCACCGCGTCGGTCACCGGCATCCCGGGCCTCACCCTCAACCCCTCCACCTTCACCGTCTCGTTCAACAACCTGCCCACCGCCGTGGCCGAGACCTTTACCGTCGGTGCCACCACCATCGCGCTCAATCTCCGCGCCGGTCCTTTCATCCGCGTCTTCGCCACCCCGCTCGACGTCACCTTGTTCGGCCTGAACCTGCGCGGTGACTTCGGCTTCGAGCAGACCACCGACAGCACCGGCGGCCGCGTCGTCATCCTGTCCGTGGCCAACGTCAGCCTCTCCTTCACCGGCGATGGCACCGGCGGCTCCACCTTTAACATCAGCAACGCCCGCGGTCTCTTTGTCATCACCTCGACCGGCACCGCCGGCGTGCTCGCCTTCAAGGCCGGTGCCGGCTTCGGCCCCTTCTCGCTCGATGCCGACATCAAGCTCGAGATCAACAACACCAACTCCGCCATCTCCGTCACCGGCGTGTTCGGCGCGGTCAACCTCGACGCCGGTGTTTACAAGCGTGTCGTCGCCAACGATCTGGCCATCAGCTTCCCCGGCGTCAGCATCGAGGGCGACTTCAGCTTCAAGACCGGCACCTTGACCAACGGCTCCACCGTCCAGGTCATCGTCGGCAACAACATCAAGGTGCGCGTCGGTGACGGCACCGGCGCTTCCTTCGTCGGAATTGAACTCATCAACGGTCAGGCCGTCTTCCTCAAGGACGGCTCCGGCAAGAAGGCCGGCCGCATCACCGGC
>JAIXRU010000195.1 GCA_027485045.1 Opitutaceae bacterium
ACCAGCGAGGAGGCGAAGCGTGAGTTGGGATGATGAGTTCTCGGCGAATGCGAGTAAACAGCTGAAAGTCCGCGGCCCATCGGCCGCAAAAAAGGTCACCGACTACCTCGATAAACGAGTGAAAGACTCCGCCGATCCACGCGCATTTGGCAAACCGCTCCGGGGCTATAAAAAAGGGTATTGGCGCTACCGGGTGGAAGACTTCCGAATTATCGCAACGATAGAAGACCGCCGCCTCTTCGTAACCGTCGTTAAAGTAGGCAACCGCCGAGATGTTTATGAATAAATCCGAGCAACTGAGGCCCGGTTGGAATTATAAGCGGGATACCGAAAGCACCGCGTCATGGGCCTGACTATTCACTACAAGATTACCCCGAGGCAGCGCATCGACGCCCGGCGCGCTCAGAGTATCGCGGCCGCCGCTCATGACGCGGTGGCAGGTCTCACCAAGGATAGTCCCTACGCGCACCTTTCCGATTTAAAACCCGCCGATCCCGAGGATCCGTGGCTTGAGTGCCGTTTCTTTCGAAAGGTGGATACGCACACCACGCGCGGCTTTTGTGTGCCGCCGCTGCGCGGTTTTTATTTCGACCTCGATCGCGCCCAGGACTGCGAGACGGCGCGTTTTGGTCTCTGCGAATACCCGGCCACTTTTCGCGGTGAGGACGGCCGCCGGTTACGCACCGGTATCGGCGGCTGGCGTTTCCACGCGTTTTGCAAAACCCAATACGCCAGCCTGCACGGCTGGGAGCCGTTTTTCGCCAGTCACAAGCTGGTTATCGAAGCCGCGCTGGTCTGGGGAAAGGTCGGGTGCGACGTGACGTTGATCGACGAAGGCAACTACTGGCCGGGCGAAAATGTCGAGGAACTGCGCGTGAGCCTCAACACTATGAATGGCATCGTCGCCGCCTTGGGTGGAGCGATGAAAGACGCCGCCGATGATGGTGGCTCGAGCATCCAGTCGCCCATCTTTGCCCACCCTCGATTCGAACACCTCGAAACCGAAGGCATGGCTGCCCATGCGGTCGCGATTCGCGATACGGTGTCGGCGATGACGGGCAAATAATGGTGGATCGGGTTTAGGTGGGGGTAAGTAAAACGGTAGCCCATACGGTTTGCCCATGTATGGCGGGGCAGACGCTCCCTTTCGCTTACTGGGCGCTGACGCGCAGGCGGAGGAAGCGGCGGGGGGTGGTGGAGAGGTCGGCGGTGTCGGTCACGGTGACGGGGCCGGAAACGTTTTGCACGCCGGTGCTGGTCCAGATGGGAGCAGCCTCCCAGGTTCCGAAGTTACTGCTGGCTTCGACGGCGTAGGTGAGGGCGGGGTCGGCGATGCGTTGAAAGGCGAGGGTAAGCTTCGAGTTGGGCGCGGGGAGCAGGGCCACCGTGGGTTGGGCGGTGCCGTCGGCGATCAGCGGATCGGTGCCGAGGGCGTATTCGAGCAGGTTGGGGCGGCCGTCGGCGTCGGGGTCGGCGGTGTCGGCAGCGATGAGCGGGTTGGCGGCGTCAGAGCCGAAGTGGGTGGCGAGCCAGGCCTGCCGCAGGGTGGGGGCGGCATCGTCGTCGAGGAGGGTGAGGGTGGCTTCGGAAATCGCGCCCAGGGTCGCGCCGCCGGTGGGGCCGATGACGATCACGCGCACGGTTTCGGAGGGTTCGACGAGGGCATCGTTGACGATGGGGATGGCGATGGTTTTCGGGGCGGTGTCGCCGGCGAGCCAAGTGAGGAAGATGCTTTGCGGAGCGTAGTCGGCGTTGACGGTGGCGGTCTGCCCGCCGCCGCCGGGGGTGCCGACGCCGATGCTGACGTTGCCTGCGCTGCCGCCGGTGCGGGTGACGGTGATGGTGGCAAAACCGGCGTTTTCCGAGGCGGTGTAGATGGCGGAGGAGAGTTGCAGGACGCCGCGCGGGAGGGGTGGGTCGCCGGCGCTTTCGAGGGCGCCGAGGTCGGCGGCGGTGCCGAGCACGGGGCGGAGTTGCGAGGTCTGGGTGGCGAGGTATTCGCGAGTGACGGGGAAGGCACTGGCGGCGGGGGCGAGCGGGCCGGAGGCATCGAGGATGTTGGAACCGGAGACGGCGTGGTAATCGCGGCCGTCGAGATCGGCGAGATGCGGGTCGTTCAGGCCGTCGGCGTCGCCAACGACCAGATTTTCGGTGCCGAGGAGCGCGCCGGTCCACGTCTGGGCGGGGGTGGTCTTGGTCCAGCCGGGGCTGATCCAGTTTTTGCCGAGAGTGATGTCGCCGCCGCCGTTGGTGGTGCCGTGGTTGATGAAGCGGAAGGCGTTGTAGGTGTTGGCTTGGAGGGCGGGGTCGGTGTAGATCACATTGTTACGAATATCCACATTCTCGTAGGTGGGGTTGGTGATGGTGGCGTTGGAGGTGTAGGAAGCGCCGGAGAGCAGCAGCAAGGCGAGGCCGGCGTGGTGGTTGATGATGGTATTGTTGTATAAATACAGCGTGCGCCGGTGTCCCTCGGCGTAAAGCGGGGCGCCGTCGAAGGCACCCCACATGAAGGCGGTCATGCCGCCGGGGTAGTCTTCGATGGTGATGAGATTGCCGTAAACGAAGGCGTCGAGGTAGTCGGGCTGGAGATCGATGTCGTCGACGCCGCCTTGGGCGTTGGGCATGGCGATCACGTTGGACTGCCCGTTCATGACGAATTCATTGTAACGGATGACGATGCCGGAAGAGCGGTTTTTGATCGCGGTGCCGCGGGCACCGGGGCGCAGGCCGCCGAAGCGGTTGTATTGGATAATGCTGCCGGCGCACTCGACGTAGATGTGGTGCTCGCCGAAGCCATTGCTGAGGGGCACGCCCTCGGGGTCGGCGGGGTTGGGTATGGGCGGGTTAGAATTGTCGTAGAGGTAGTTGCCCTCGATGAGCAGGCGGCGGGTGACTTGGCCGCCCTGAGTTTTGGAGTTGGCGAAGATGCCGTTGCCGCAGTTGCTGATTTCGCAGCCGCGGATGGCGAGGTCGTGGGCCCACTCGATGTAGATGCCGGAGGCGAACGCGCCGTAGCCACGCACGGAGCCAAATTTATCGGTGTAGGTGATGCTGCCGTCGCCGGTGTAGGAGGCGTTGCGGATGGCGAGGTTTTCGATGTCCACGAAACTGACGTGGTAAGCTCCGTAAACGTAGGTGGCGGCGCGCGGGCTGACGAGGATGACGCTCCACTCGGTGAACTTGGGGTGGCGCGGGTCGAAGGCGGGGTCCTCGATGGCGTTCTGGCCGTCGATCACGGGGAGCGCGCCGGTGACGGGATCGGGGATGCCGCGAATGACGATGTGGGCCTGGGCGGTGCCGCTGGCGGAAATCTGGATCTTCTCGTGGTAGCCTCCGGGGGTGACGTGAATGTTGACGAAGTCGCCGGGCTGGAGGTTCGCCCATGGCACGTCGCGCAGGCGAGTGCGGGCGAGGCCGGGGCCGACCTCGTAGGTGGCGGCGGAGGCGGCG
>JAIXRU010000095.1 GCA_027485045.1 Opitutaceae bacterium
CGGAGGGGGCGGGCGGAACAGCGGCGGAAGGCGAGGACGGGTTCATGGCGTGGCGGATTCCGGGGTGATTTCGACCAGGGCGGCCTCGGTTTTGCGCAGGGAGAGACGGTAGCCGCGGACTTGAATTTCAAGCGGGTCGCCGAGTGGTGCGATGCGGACCAAGGTGATGCGGGTGCCGGGGAGCAGGCCCATCTCGCGCAGGCGGGTGAAGGCCGGGCCGGCTTGAGGGTAGGCTTTGAGGATGGCGCTGGAGCCGACGGTCAACTGGGCGAGGGTCATGGGAGCAAGGAACGGGAAGCGGAGAGCGAGGAGCGGAAGGGCGGCGGAGGCCCGGCGACGGGGCGGAGCTCAGGCGCGGAGGCCGGAGGGTTCGACCAAGATACTGGCAGCGGCATCGTGACTCAGGGCGAGGCGGCAACCGTTGACCACGCAGATAAAAGGACCGCTGCCACCGATTTTGGTAACGAAAGCACGTTCGCCAAAGCCCATCTCACGAATGCGTTGGCAAAAGGAGGGCGCTCCCGTGACGCTACGCACCCGACCCGATTGGCCGGCCGGCAACTGACAAAGCGGCAAAGGCTCGGGATGAAGGTTTTGGAGAGTGGCCGTTTTCACGTGTCGTCAAGATTGAGACTCAGTCTTAATTGGTCAATGGAGTTTATGGGCGAAGTAGGGTGGGCCTAAAGGTGGCATTTTAAAGGACCCGTTACGAACCATCTGGGAGCAATACGGTGTCCGGCGGAGCCTTTGGCAGCCGAGACAAAGTAACCCAATAAGTTACTTTGCCGAGAGGCGGAGAGCGTCGGGGATGGAGCCTAAAAAGGCTTGGGGATGGGGTTGCAGGCTCGCCTTCGCAGTTACCGGCTCTCCGCGCGGTTAACGGGTTAGAAGCGGGCGGTGAGGCCGAGGCGCAGGGCGATGGGCGAACCGGGGGTGAGGTTGTTGTTGTTGTGCGCGCTGGCGTAATAAGCGCGGTCGAAGATGTTTTCGACGTTGAGCTGGGCGCTGAGGTGCTCGTTGAAGCGGTAGAAAAGCGCCGCATCGAAGCGCACGAAACCCGGGAGGGTGACGAGGTTGTCCGCCGCAGCGAAGATTTCGTCGCGGTAAATCACCCCCAAGCCCAGGCCCCAGGCGGCGGTCACCGCGTAGCGATTCCAAAGGGAGAACGTAGTGCGCGGCAGTTGCGGGATGCGCGTGCCGGACTTGATGGTGCCGTTGGTGGTCTGGGTTTCGCCATCCTGGTAGGCGAAGGCGGCGCTGATACTCCAAGGCTGGGTGATGCTGCCGGCCGCGCCCAATTCGAGGCCTCGGACTTGCTGGCCATCGACGAGGATGAGCGTGCCGGCGGGGGTGCCACCGGGGAGGCCTGCGGCGGGGTCGGAGATGGCCTGTTTATAACGGTCGAGTTGGTAGCCGGCGGCGGTGAGGGAGAGGCGGGCGTTCCAATCCCACTTGGCTCCGATTTCGATGTTTTCAAATTCTTCGGGTTCGAGGGCCGAGTTGGTGGCGGTGAGGGAAGCGAGCTGTTCCCCGGCGCGTGGCACGTAGGCACGGGTATGGCTGGTGTAGAGCGCGAGGGTGGGAATCGGTTTATAGACAAAACCCGTGCGCGGAGAGACGAGATTGTCCGAGGAGGCCAAGGTGGCTCCGGTGCGGTTGTTAAGGAAATCCACGGAGAAGTGGTCGAGTCGGAGGCCGGCGATGAACTGGAGTTTGGGTAGGAGCTGGATTTGGTCCTGGAGGGTGATCGCGGCGACTTTGGCCACGCTGTGGTTGTCGGCGTCGGTGGCGCTTTGTTTCAAAAACAGGGGGCCGATGTAGCGCGGGTTGGCAACGGAAACGCTGCCGAGGGCGGTGAGGCCGGAAGCGGTGGAGGAGCCGGTCGCGCGATAGTTGTCGGTATCTTGCCGCCCGAGCTCGAGGCCGGCCAAAAGGGTGTGCGCAACGGGGCCGGTATCGAAGTCGAAGACCACATCGGTTTGATTGAGGATGTTTTCGCGATCAGTGGCTTGGTTGTAGGCCAAGATCTCGACCGTGGTGCCGGCGTTGTTCACCGCGCCGGGATAAACGTTTTGGTAAAACTTATCGTAGGACGCGTAGCGGGTGGCATTGCGGAGGGTGAAGCCGCTTTGAAACGTGTGGTCGAGAGAGGCGTTAAAGGCGCGAACGTAGGCTTCGCTCGGGCTGCGCGTCGGGTCTCCGAAGAAGGTCGAGGCGTCGGTTTTCAGCGGGAGGCCCCGGTAGGAAGGGACGCCGCGGTCGGCGACACGTTCATCGGCAAAGTATTCGAAGCCGGCGCGGAGGGTGGTCTGCCTGGAGAGGGCAAGGCCGAGCGTGGGATTGAGGCCATGGCGTTTGATAAAAAGGCCGTCGCGGTAGCTGTCGGAATCCTCGTAAAGCGCGGTCAGGCGGAGGGCGGCGATAGGAGTGAGCGACTGATTAAAATCGTAGGTGGAACGATAGTGATCCCAGGAGCCGGCCGAGGCGGAGATTTCACGGAAGGACCGGCCATCCAGCAGGGCTTGTTTGGTGACGCGGTTGAGCACGCCGCCGGGACCGCCGCGACCGAAAATCATGCCGCTGGGGCCCTTCAGCACTTCAAGGCGTTCGATGTTGTAGAAATCGCGGTAGTATTGGACGTCGTCGCGCAGGCCATCGACGAAGTAGTCGCCGGTGGAACTGTTACCACGGAGGACGACGGTGTCGCGGTTGCCCTCGCCTTGGGCGGTGCCGACGCCGGCGATGTAGCGGGCGGCATCGCCGATGCTGGCCGCAGTGGTGTCGTTGAGGAACTCCTTGGTGAGGACGGTGACGGCTTGAGGCGTGTCGAGGAGCGGAGTGTCGGTCTTGGTGGCGAGGCGGGCGTGGGTTGCATTGTAGCCCTCGTCTCGCAGGCCCTCGATTTCGATTTTTTCGAGCCGGACGGGAGCCTCGGCGGGGGAGCTTTGGCCGGCGAGGCGGGCGGCGGAAGTGGCGAGAAGGACAAGGCCCAGGAGAGAGGAGCAGACGCAGGTGAGAGAAGACATAAGGCGTCCACTCTAACAGGCGCGGGGCGCGGGATGCTTACCGGTCCTTGCGTTAGGTTTGCGGGGTCTTGCGGGAAGCGCGCGAAGATCGGAGCCGGGGGGGGCGACCGGGCCAGCTGGGGCGTGTAAGCGAGGATCAACTACGTAAATTGAACGCGAGGGGTTGAACGACCTGGGTATCCACGGGCACGCCGTTTTTGATGCCAGGGGTAAATTTCCAACGGGTGACGGCGCGGAGGGCGGGTGCCTCGAAGGCGAAGTGGGTGGATCTGACGACGGTGGCGGAGCGCACCTCGCCCTGACGATCGACGATGAAGCTGACCACGACCTCGCCGTTCATACCGGTGCGGCGCATTTCGTTGGGGTATTCGGTGGGGACTTGGAATTTGATCCGGGGGATCTTATCGAGGGCGCTGAGGGAGAAAATCTGCCCCAGGCCATTACCGGCGGGGCGGGCGGGCGGGCCCACCGGGATGGAATCGAGCCGGGTGCGGGCGGTGAGGGAGGTCGGGACGGTAGGCTGGATGGCTTGGACAAAGGGTGAGTCGATGGTGGCGACGGGGGTGTCGGCTTGGCTGGGCGGAGCGAGCAGTTCGGCGAG
This sequence comes from Opitutaceae bacterium, assembly GCA_027485045.1. GTDB lineage: Bacteria > Verrucomicrobiota > Verrucomicrobiia > Opitutales > Opitutaceae > IMCC26134_A. Next base: position 3,628 of record JAIXRU010000095.1, read on the forward strand.
CGCGGTCGGTCCCGGAGCCTCGAAGTTTTCCTGGGGTTCGGGTTCCTCGACGGGCAGCGGGGGGAAATCGAGGGCGATGGCAGGCACTTCCTGAGCCGCCTGCAAAGGGGGGAAGTCGGGTGAAGGATCTCCGACAAAAAAGACCGCGACGTGGGCTGCAACCGAAACGACCACACCGACCAGCAGGCGTCGGGTGGCGATAGGGCGTTGGGAATGGGCGAGGGGATAAAACGAGCTCATGGAAGACGGCGGAGTTTAAGGGAACAGGGGGGGTGGAAGCTGACCGGTTCTTGCTTTGTTTTAGGCGTTTTTTCGGGGGAGAAAGGCGCTGGGGGGGCGACCGTGGTGTTCGCTAAAAACGCGGGAAAATTGTCCGAGGCTCTGATAACCGACGGCAAGCGCGGCTTCGGTTACGTTTGTGTGGCCGGCGGCAAGGAGGCGGGCGGCGTGTTCCATGCGCTTATGGCGAAGGTGGGCGGTGGGACCTTGGCCGAGAGCCTCGGAGAAGGTGCGGCTGAAGTGCGACGGACTTTGGGCGGCGGCGGTGGCGAGCTCAGTTAGGCCGATGGGGTCGGCGAGGTGGGCCTCCATGAAAACGAGTGCGGCCCGGATGGGAGCGGGCAGGACGGGGTTGAGCGCAGAGCCGAGGGATAGCTGGCCGGGGGCAAGTGCCGGGGAAGGCAGCAGATGCGTAAGCAGTTCGACCAATTTGGCTGCGGCCCAAAAAGGGCGGAGGGCGGGGGCAACCGGACAGGTGCGCAGACCGAGTACGAGGTTGGCTTCGGCGGGGTGGAGCGGGCGGGGGCCGGCAAGGGGGGATGGGACGGGCGGGAGAGAAAGCAGGAGCTCGGCAAGTTCCGCAGGCAAGGCGGAGGCGGTAAAGCGCCAGACGAGCAAACGCCCGGGACGCGGGCCACTACTGCGCAAATGAACGGGGGTGAGATGGCGAAGCCAGAGGAGTTGGCTGGGGGCCAGTGGCCAGGCGCGATCCAGGCAACGGCAGTGCAGCGCAGGTCCATCGAGGCCGAAAAGGAGGAGGAAGTTTTCTCCAGCGGCTTGGGGGGAGAGCGGAGGCAGGGCGTAATCGATCTCCCCGAGCGTATGCTCACTGAGGTGAAGGGGGGCGCCGGGATTTCCGGCTAGGAATTGAGAGCCTGCGGGAGACAATGAAGGGGCACCGATAAACGAGAATGGGTCTCAATTAGCTAGATCAAAATGAGACTGGTTCTCGTTCCAGGCTTAAGTCACCCCTTTATGCGGCGGTAATGAGTCATTAAGGTTACACGGACACAGAAGAATCACATTGCCGACATTGAGTGTAGCGACCCCGGTTTGCTGAATGGAGGTCGATGACCACGATCCTCACTCCCACGCTCCGCTCTGCCGCCGCCCTGACGGCGGTTCTTACGCTAGGTAACTTGGCTTTGGCCCAGCCCTCTTCGACTAACAACGTGCTTACTGGCACCAATGTCACTTCAACCGCCGGGGCTATCAGTACCTCGCTCAACGGTTTTGGTTTTATTAATCACGGCTTGGTCGGCGTAGGCCGGATCGCGGCCACGGCCGTCGACAACTGGGGCGAGACGCTGGGCTCGGTTTCCGGCCTGCAAGTGACCAACTGGAGCAACCAAGGCAATGGCTCTTACACGGGGGTGTTTAACATTCTGCCTGACCGTGGTTACAATGGTGGCAGCCCGGCGGTTTTCTCGAACTATGCCGCCCGCGTGCAGACGGTGAATTTCACCTTCACGCCCTACACCGGCGGGGCGACCAGTGGCGTGGCGCAGAATCAATTCGCACTGACGTACAACGGCGCGACCTCTTACAAGTTCACCTACGGCTCCGGCACGACCACCACGGGCTTGGTGCCCGACAGCTCCACCACCCTTGGCGGGCGCACGGTGCCTTACGTCACGACTTCGAGTGGCACGGCTCCGACTACATCCCCGTTGAACCCCGCAGGTTCGAACACGATCAACAAGATCACCGTCGATGCCGAGGCCCTCGTATTGAAGAGCGATGGCTCCGGCTGGATCGGCGACGAATACGGTGCCAATGTTTATTATTTTAACTCCACCAAGCAGATCGTCGGCGTGCTCGGCCAGCCTGCCGCCACCGTGCCAAATGGCACACCTGCCTATAGCTCCGAGGTCACGCCTAGCGCCGGTCGCCGTGGCAACCAGGGTATGGAGGGGCTCGCCATGAACCCGGCCGGCACGAAGCTCTACGGGCTGATGCAGAGCGCGTTGGTTCAGGATTCCGTTGGTGGCAACAACCAGGACCGATTCAACACCCGCTTGATGGTCTGGGACGTAAGCAGTAACAATATGCCTTCGGCCATTAACGCAGAATATGTGATGCAATTGCCCATCGGCAAAGACACCCCAGGCGCAGGCACACCCAACCGTAACTTCGCCCAAAGCGAGATCATCGTGATCGACGATACCCACATCCTGGTCCTGGCTCGTGATGGTAACGGAAAAGGCCTCACCACCGCCAACGCGCCCGTTTACAAGAGTGTGCTGCTGGTTGATCTCGCTGCTGCCACCAATATCGCTGGCACGGCTTATGATAACACCGGCGGTGACATTACTCCTTCCGGCACGGCTCTCGCTGCAGGCATCACCCCGGTCTCCTGGGTCGAAGCGGTCAACTTACTCAATACCTCCCAGCTCGGTAAATACTCCCTCAACGTGAACCCCGGCTCCACCGCCGATGCGAACAGCCTCTCCGAAAAGTGGGAGGGCATGTCCTTGGTGCCTACCGGCACAGCGGGTGAATACTTCCTCTTCGTGGCGAACGATAACGACTTCATCTCTGGCGCGACCAAGATGGTCGGTCTCGACGGCACCACGATCAACACCATCAACGCATCCGCTGGTTTGCCGGTGGATAACGACACCATGTTCCTCGCTTACCGCGTGACTTTGGGCACCTCGGCCATACCCGAGCCCTCCACCTATGCCGCGCTCGCGGGCGTTGCGATCCTCGGGTTTGCCGCTTTCCGCCGCCGCCGCTCGTAATAGTCTATTCCAGCCGCAAGGCCTTCAGCCGCGCTCGCGTGATCGGGCGCGGCTTTTTTGCGCCGTCTGCCCGGTGTGCCGGCCACTAAGAAACGGCGTGCGCTTGGCGCGGAGGCTGTTTCAGTGTCGGCACGCATGAACATCGTTGTCGTTGGTGCCGGTGCTTGGGGCACGGCGTTTACTCTGCATTTGGCCCGGCTGCGGCACACCGTGACCTTGGTGCCGCGGCGCTTTGAGCAGGCGCTGGCCCTGGCCTCGACCCGGGAAAATCCGGAGTATCTGCCGGGCTTTGCCTTGCCGCAGTCGGTGCAGATCGGGCACGAACTCGCGCCGGTATTGATGGAGACGGAATTGGTGTTGCTGGCCTGCCCCTCGCAGGCCTTGCGGGAAACGGCCACGCGCGTGCAGGCCGGGCTGGGCGGGGCGACGCAACTGCGCCTGGTGTTATCGTTGGCCAAGGGTTTGGAACTGGGCACGCATTTGCGACCGAGCGAGGTGCTGGCGGCGGCGCTACCGGGGCTGGCGGTCGGATGCCTGACCGGACCGACCAACGCAGCCGAAGTGGCGGCGGGCAAGCCCGGTGCCATGGTGCTGGCTGCGCAGGGGGCGGAGGAGGGGTTTCTGGCCGAAGTGCAGGCAGCCTTGAGCGGACCCACCCTGCGCGTTTACCGCAGCTCGGACGTGGCCGGAGTGGAATTCGGCGGGTGTTTAAAAAACGTATACGCGATCGCGGCGGGGTGCTGCGATGGCTTGCGGTTGGGCGACAACGCTAAGGCCGCGCTACTCACCCGCGCGCTGGCCGAAATGGTGCGGGTGGGCGGGGCGCTAGGAGCGAAGGCGGAGACGTTTTATGGCCTGGGTGGTTTTGGCGATTTGGTGGCCACCTGCACGGGGGCCTGGTCGCGCAACCGCACCTTCGGGCAGCGACTGGGCGAGGGGCGCAAGGCCACGGAGCTCCTCGCGGCGAGCAAAAGCGTGGTGGAAGGCTACCGCACGACCGAAAGCTTTTATGAGCTCTGCTTGGAGCGCGGGATCGACGCACCGATTTTGACCGAGACGCACCGCATCCTCTACGCGGGCAAACCGCCGGCGGAGGCGCTGGCAGCCCTGATGGGACGGGAGTTGAAACGGGAGTAGGCCAGCAGGCCGGGCGGGCTCCGCGAGACCCGATTCTTACGGTTAATCGAAACCAGACGCTCGCAATCAAGGCGTGACGCCAGCCGTCTGCCTCGCGTAACTCCTTCCCTCACGCTCCGCATGAAAACCCTCGCCATCCTCAACGGCCCCAACCTCGACCGCCTCGGCAAACGCGAGCCCGAGATCTATGGCCGCGCCACCCTCGCCGACCTCGAAGACCAACTGCGCGCCGAGTTTGGCACGGCGGCTAAGCTGGAATTCTTCCAGAGCAACCACGAGGGCGAGCTGGTGGACAAAATCTCCGCCCTGGCTGACGCCAAGATCGACGGCGTGGTGATCAACGGTGCCGCCCTCACCCATACCAGCGTGGCCCTGCGCGACGCCCTGGCCGGCTCCGGTCTGCGCGCGGTCGAGGTACACATCTCGAACATCTACAAGCGCGAAGAGTTCCGCCATAAATCCCTCACCGCCCCGGTCTGCCTGGCCGTGATCACCGGCCTCGGGCTGGAGGGTTACTTCGCCGCCGTCCGCTACCTGCTGAAATAGACCCGCGCCCGTGGCCGCCGTGATTCCCGACGCCGATCTCCGCATCAAGCTGCCCGTATTCGAAGGGCCGCTGGACCTGCTGTTGTTTCTCATCCGGAAAAACGAACTCGATATCTACGACATCCCCATCGCCTCGGTGACCAAACAATACGTCGCCGTCATCCGCGCCATGCGCGAGCTCGACCTGGAGGTGGCCGGGGAGTTTTTCGTCATGGCCGCATCCCTCATGGAGATCAAAAGCCGCATGCTCCTGCCCCGCGGCCAGGCGGCCCACGCCAGCACCGAGGACGAGGATCCGCTCGATCCACGCTGGGAGCTGGTGCATCAGCTTCTTCAATACAAGAAATTCAAGGAAGCCGCCGCCAAACTCAACGAGCTGGCCTCGTTCCAACGCGACCTGCTCGCCCGTCATGTTTCCGCGCTGGCCATCCCGGAAAACGAACTCGTGCTCAAGCCGGTGGACCGCATCGAACTCTGGAACGCGTTTAACCTCGTGCTCCGCCGCCTCGCGGAAAAACTGATCGTCGGCGAAATCAAGGGCGAGGAGGTGACGGTCTCGGATAAAATGGAGGAGCTGCTCCACCTCGTTATCACCCGTAAAAAGTTCCTGTTTACCGATCTTTTCGAGGGCAAGACCGTGACGATCCGCGTGCTCGTCGCCACCTTCATCGCCGTGCTGGAACTGACGCGCTTGAAGAAACTGCGCATCCGTCAGGACGAAGCCTACACCGATATCCACGTGGAAGTGGCGGAAGAGACCCTGCCCGAATTGCCGCCCATCATCCTCACCCGCGAAGAACTCGCCCAGAACAGTTCTGCCCGGGAAATCCAGAACCCGCTTGAAACACCGGTCAAAGGGGACACCGTGCACCCGTGAGCAAGCGCGATCGCACCTCTCCCGCAGGTCCCAAAAAAACCACCAAACCCGCAGTCCAGGCCGGCCTGCTCGGCGTGGGGCTGGACAACACGGACGGGCATAAACGCATCACCACCGGCGAAAACTTTGTGTTGGTCGGTGGTTCGACTGAGACCCACGAACGCATGGCGGAGACCACGATCAAAACCTTCGAAGAGCTGAAACGCCGCGACAAACGCATCGAGACAGTTGACCCGCGCGAGCTGGCCGAGATTCTTCACAAATCGACCCCGCGCTAAGCCCCCTACCCTGCCCTTTCCCCCACCATGAGCGACACCCCGGACAACACCCCCTCCCCTGCCCCTGCAACTCAGTCTGACGACCTGAACGTGCCGACGACGGTGAGCCGTGCACCAGCGACCGAAACCAGTCCCAAGCCCAAGCTCACCTTGGCACCCAAACCCGTAACCTCCGCACCCTTTTCGGCCGCCCAGATCGCCGCCGCGCAAAAAATGCCCTCGGCCAAGTTCAGCTCGCCAATTCCGCCGGCAGCAGAGGATGAAGAAAGCCTCTCCCCGGTGTTTACGATCATTGCCGGACTCGCCGCTGCCGCCGCCATCGCGTTCGCCTACCTTTTGTTCCTGAAAACCAAATAATCATTACCATGTCCGCCGCGATTGCTAACTACGACGACGCCTCCTTCAAAACCGCTATCTCTGGCAGCACCCCGGTGCTGGTGGACTTCTGGGCCCCTTGGTGCGGCCCGTGCAAAGCCATCGCGCCCATCCTCGAAGAGCTGGCCAAGGAATACTCCGGCAAACTCGTGATCGGCAAAATCAACGTGGACGACCACGGCGACCTGGCCACCACCTACGCGGTGCGCGCCATCCCCACCATGTTGCTCTTCAAGGGTGGCGTGCTTGTGGAGACCCTCGTCGGCATGCAGTCGAAGGACAGCCTGAAGGCCAAGCTGGCCACCAAGCTCTAAAAAAGCGTAAGCGCGCAGGCGTTAAACTCTTTTGCTTCTCTCCCGCCCGTCGTGCCTCGAGCAGACGGGCTTTTTTGCGCCCGACCGGGACCACACCCGAAATCTGTAGCGCAAAAAAACGAGGCTTAACGCTGCAAGAACCACGCCGCCAGCGGGCCTTGGTAGATACCGAGAACCACGCTACCTGTTGCCAAAAGTCCGAGCGCGAAGCCCATGGGCAAGGAAACGGGCGTAGCCACCGGGCCGGCCGCTTCGATTTCGCCGGAGGGTAAGGGCGGACGCCAGGAGCTGAAGAAGGCGGCCTTGATCCAACCGAAGTAGTAATAAATCGAGATCACAACACCCACGATCGCGATGGCCAGCAGCGGGTAGAGCCCGGCATTAAAAGCAGCGATGAAGATCATGAGTTTACCCATGAATCCGGCCAAAGGCGGGATACCCGCCAGCGAACCGAGTCCGATAGCCAGCACACCGGCCAGATACGGGCGTTTCTTGGCGAAGTCCGCGTAATGATCGAGGTCCTGCTCGGCGTCGTTCGAGCCGGCGACGTGGGTCATCACGCCGAATACCGCAAAGGATGCCAGCAGGTAGGCAAAAAGGTAGAAATAGATACTGCCCACCGCTTGCGGCACGTTCAGCACGGCGATCACGCCGAGCATCAGATAACCGGCATGAGAAACGCCCGAAAGACCGATCAAGCGCTTCACGTTGTGCTGGGTGAGCGCGGCCAGGTTGCCAAAAAGGATGGTGGCGCCGGCCATCAGCGATAACACCGTGGTAACCAGTTTTTCGTAGGGCGAAAAAACAAAGACGAGGCTGATCAAAACCGCGAAACCGGCGGCTTTGGACGCGACCGCGAGGAAGGCAGTGACCGGAGTCGGGGCACCTTGATAGACGTCGGGGATCCAGATTTGGAAGGGCACCGCGCCGATCTTGAAGGCGACGCCGGCTAGCACGAAGACGATGCCCAAGGAGGCGAGAAAGTTCTCGGGATTGGCGGCGAGAAAGGTGCGAATCGCCTGATAAGCCATGGGGTTGGAGCTGCTGCCCGCCAAGGCCGGGTTGCCCGCGACGCCGTAGAGCAAAACGATGCCAAAGAGGAGCATGGCCGAGCTCAAAGCCCCCATGACCAAGTATTTGAGACCGGCCTCGAGCGAGAGCGGATTGGTGCGGGTATAACTCACGAGGATGTAAAAACCGACCGTCACCGTCTCGAGCGCGACAAAGAGCAGCACGAAGTTGGACGCTTGCGCCAGCAGCATCATGGCCGCCGTAACGACGAGTACGATATGGAAAAACTCGATCTTGGGCATCTTCTGTTTCGCGAGGGCGACCACCCCGAGCATCGAAACCAGAATGGAGCAGGTCAGGAAAAACGCCCGCAAGTATTGCCCGTCGGAGGAGTGAAACAACAAACCGCTGAACGAACTGGTGCCGACGTAAGCGGGTTTGAAGTTTAACAGCAGGCCGATCAAGAGCCCGAGTTGGGCCACGATGGAGATCGTAGGAATGAGCGCCTTCTTTTTTGGCAGGAAAATTTCCAGCACAAGGAGAAGCAGCGCGAGCACGCCCAAGGAGATCTCGGGCTGGATGTTGACCCAGAGATTGTCGGCGGCGGCTTGTCTAAGTTGTTCGATGGTCATGGTGGCCGGAAAGAGGAATGAGTAAAAAATGGGCTATGCGTTGCGGAGCGTCCGAAGGGGCGGGCTTATCTGTGATAGAGCGCGGAGACGGCCGTGTTTACGCCCTCGGAGATGCTCTTGGGCCAGAAGCCGACAAAGAGCAGGGCGGCGAGGAGCAGCAAGGCGGGCACTTTTTCGCACCAGCAGAGATCGGTCGGTGGCTTTTCGGCAATGACCTTGGCGAGGGCCGGGGATGTCTCCCCGAAGAACACCTTGGCAGCGGAGCGCAAGCCGTAGACGGCCGAGATAATCACGCCGGAAATCGCCAGAGTGGTGTAAACCGCCGAGAACTTCCAGGCACCGACGAAGATGGCGAGCTCGCCCCAAAAGTTCGCCAGGCCGGGCAGACCAATGCTGGCGAAGGTGGCGGTGACGAAGAAGGCCGCCAGGACGGGTGTCTGTTTCGCGAGGCCCCCCATGTCGTCCATATCAAAGGTCTGGGTGCGATGGTAGATGCTGGTGGAGAGCATGAAGAGGAGCGCGACGGAGAAGCCGTGGGCGACCATCATCAGGACCACGCCGCCGATGCCGACGACGTTGAAGGCGGCGATGCCGAGGAACGCGTAGCCCATGTGCATGACCGAGCTGTAACCGATCATCTGCTTCAAATCGCGCTGGGCGATGGTGACGAAACCGATGTAGAGCACGTTGCCGCCGACCGCGAGCAGAGCCAGCCAACCGGACCAGTGTCCGACGCCCGAGGGCAGCAGGGGCGCGGCGATTTGCACCAGGCCGTATAGACCGAACTTCTTCAATACACCGGCATGGAGCATGGCGGCGGAGCTGGGCGCGGCGCCGTAGCCAAGCGGTGCCCAGGTGTGGAAAGGGAAGAGAGAAACGAGGATACCGAAGCCAAGGAGCAGAAGGCCGAAGATTACGTTTTGATTGGAGCCGTTGATGGCACCTTCGGAAATGATGCGACGGAGTTCGATGAGATCGAAGTTTTCCGCCCCGCTTTGGTGGTAGAGCGCGATCAAGCCGATTAGCGAAAGCATGGCGCCAAGCGTGAGGTAGATGGTGAGCTTCATCGCCGCATAACCGCGGTCACGACCGCCCCAGACCCCGACCATGATGAAGGTGGCGATCAGGGCGAATTCGTGGAAGAAGTAGAAAAAGAAGACGTCGATGCTGGCAAACACGCCCATCAAGCCGGCTTGCATGACCAATAAGAGGCCGAGGTAAAGCGCAGGGCGTTCGGCCTTGGATTGAATGGCGTAGAGCCCGGCCGCCAAACCGACGATGCCGGCGAGCACGAAGAGCGGAAGCGAGATGCCATTGAGACCAAGGTGCAGGCTGATGCCCAAGACCTCTTTGAGGCCGGTATCATAGCGGGTGACGAATTGATAATCCGCTGCGTCCGCGACCGAAAACTGCGACCAGACGACCAAGGCCAGCAGCGCCGGGATAAGAAACCCGAGGCCGGCCACGATCTTGCGGGCGATGGCGGGCATCGGAATCAGGAGCAGGAGCGCGGCGGCCAAGGGCGACGCGATGGCGGTAAGAAGAAGGTCAAACACGGCGGACAAAAGTTAGGTGAGCGATTATGGGAAAGGTTTCGGGAGAAATCGTACGCGCCTAGCGGGAGGCGAGGAACCAAAGGACGACTGCTCCGCCCAGGAACCAGTAAACATAGGCGTGCAGGCTTCCCGTGTGCAGGGAACGCGTAGCCAGACCGACCAAGCCGGTGACTCCCGCCGTGCCGCGCACGATGATACCGGAGATACCGATCAAGTCGATGTAGTTGAGCAACATGGCGAAGCGTTGCTGCACCTTGGCCACGTAGTAATCGTAAGCGACATCGAAGGACATTTGCAGGGCGGCCAAAGCGGCGAAGGCACCGGGGGCCTTGGACTGCAAGGTGTCGTCAGCGGCGGGTTTATAAAAAAGGAACGCCGCGCCGGCTCCGCTTAACATCACGAACAGGGAAACGCCCAGAATCGTGGTGTGGTCGCCGCCATGGGGATGGGCGATTTGTTTGAGCACCCCATCAAAATGGCCGCCGTAAATCGCTTCGTAGCCGCCAATAACGGAGAGCGCGCCGAGCACGACCAAGGGTAAGGTCATGCTGATGCCGCCCTCGTGGGCGTGCGCGGCGTCGTCAGAGCGGGTGGCGCCGAGGAAAACCAGTTTCCAAAGTCGAACCATGTAAAACGCGGTTAAAATCGCAGTGATGCACAACACCACGAAGACGGCGGTGTTTTTTTCCATCGCGAGATAAAGAATGGCATCTTTGGAGAAGAAGCCGGCCAGACCGGGGCAGCCGATGATGGCGAGCACGCCCAGGCTAAACGTGACGAAGGTGAGGGGCATCTTCTTGGCCAGACCGCCCATCTTGAAAATGTCCTGTTCGTGGTGGCAGCCGTGAATGACCGAGCCGGAACCGAGGAACATGAGGGCCTTGAAGAAGGCGTGGGTGGTGAGGTGGAACATCGCCGCGCCGACACCGGCCGCGAGTACGACCTCGTGCGCGGAGGCCTCGCCGTGGGCGACCTTTAGCGAGCCGAGGCCGAAGGCGGCCACCATGTAGCCGAGCTGGGACAATGTGGAGTAGGCCAAAACCTTTTTGATATCACGCTGGGTGATAGCGCAAAGCGCGGCATAGAGTGCGGTGGCGGTGCCGACCCACATCACGATGGTCAGGGCCTTGGGCGCGATTGCGAACAGGGGCTCAATGCGACAGAGCATGAAAATACCGGCGGCCACCATCGTGGCGGCGTGAATGAGGGCGGAGACTGGCGTGGGGCCTTCCATCGCGTCAGGCAGCCAGACTTGCAGCGGCAGTTGGGCGGATTTGCCGACCGCACCGCAGAACAGCAGCAAGGGAATCAAGTTATGGACCGGCATAGTGCCGGCGGCAGACTGGGCGGCGAGTTCGCTCAAGTTAACCGTGCCGTAGAAATGATAACAGAGCAGGATGCCACAGAGGTAACCGAAGTCGCCAACGCGGTTGGCGATGAACGCTTTTTTCGAGGCGGCGGCGGCACTGGGCTTGAAGAAATAGTGATTGATCAACAAGTAGGAACCAAGACCGACCAGCTCCCAGAAGATAAACATCATGAACAAATTGTCGGCAAAAACGATGCCGAGCATGGCAAACATGAAAAGCGAGAGCCCACCGAAATAGCGGGCCTTAGAGTCGTCGTCGTTCATGTAGCCGAGTGAAAACACATGCACGCATAGGCCGATCACCCCGACGATGCTAAGCATGAGGGCGGAGAGATCGTCGAATTTGAGTCCGAGTGACAAAGTGAAGCTACCCAAGGTCAGCCAATCGACTGAAGCGGTGAAGCGTTGCCCGCTAAAGGCCAGATAGAGACCACCGGCCGCGACCAAGGTGGCGGTGAAGGTGGCGACCAAGGCAGCAATGTTGCCCTGGCGTCGCAGGGCGAGCGCGATGACGACGGCCGAGGCAAGCGGCAGCAGGAAAACGAGTTGAGCGAGCTGGAGCGGGTTCTGGAACATCGGAAAAGAAAAGTCTTAGAAAAGAGTTAGCGATTACCCCGATGGTAACCGATTTTGCGTTTAGTGGCGGGCTCGACTGGAACCGCGAGTTCGCGGATCGCTTCGACGATGGCCGTTAATTGTTCGTCATGCGCGCCGACGCGGGCATCGAGCTCGGCGAGTTTGGCGCGCAGGGTTTTGTGGTCGGTCATAAGGGCGCGGAGCTGAACGAAGGCGCGGACCACGGCGATACCCATACGCGCAGCGGCAGGGCTACTGAGCACGTTGGCGGCCTGGATGGCTCCGTGCTCGGTGAAGGCGAAAGGAAGATGTTGGCGACCACGGTTTTGCGAAACACCGGTCGCATTTTGCGACCACTGTTTCGCAACTTGTTCATCATCAATAACTGCGTTTCTGGCTGCGTTAAATGCGGATACCTCGTCGCGAGTTAACTGAAACACAAAATCCTCCGGAAACTTATCTAAGTTACGCTTAACCTGCTCGATAAGCCGCTTGGTCGGGACTTCATAAATCTCCGCCAGATCGGCGTCGAGCAGCACTCGTTGGCCCCGGAGCACGCGGATGCGGCTCTGGATGCGTTCAGCGGGGACGGTTTCGGCGGCGGCTTTCACTAGTTGCGGACGATCAATTCAGCGAAGCTTTCAGTTCTTAAGGGCGTTAAGCTCTTCGACCTGCACCGTCTGGCGGCGGCGGAAGAGAGCGACGATAATGGCCAAACCGACTGCGACCTCGGCGGCGGCGACGGTTAAGATGAAGAATACAAACACATTGCCATCAAGCACGCCATTGAAGCGACTGAAGGCGACCAGCGCCACGGTGCTGGCGACCAGCATAAGCTCCAGGCACATATATATCACCAAGGTGTTCTTACGCAGCACGACACCAAGGAAGCCGACCACGAAGAGCACGGCACTTAGGTAGAGGTAAGAGTGGAGCGATACGGTGAAGCCAGCGGTCAAGGTGGCGAGCGAGATGGCAGACATAGCGGTAAAGGGGGTGGTGAGCAGGCTCATTTAACGTCCTCCAAACCTTCGAATTTCTTGCTCAAGACGATCACGCCAAGCATCGCGATGAGAAGCAGGAAGCCCACGATCTGCACGGGCAGCAAATATACGGTAAACAGTTGTTCCGCATAGGCGCGTAAGCTGTTACCGACCACGGGAACATCGGCAAGGATGGTGGTGCCTTTGAGCCCGCGGGTGGCGAAGGAAATCAAGCCCGTGAGCAACAGACCGCCCGCCACGGTGGAGGAAACCAAGGTCGCCTTGGTGAAGCGCTTGCGATCACCGCCCTGCATATCGAGCAACATGATGATAAACAGAAACAAGGCGACTACGGCGCCGGCATAGACCAGCACCAGCAGCACAGCCAGGAGGAAGGCGTCGAGCAGCACAAACAGCCCCGCCACGCCGACCAGGCTAAGCAGGAGGCATAGCGCCGAAGCCACGGCGTTTTTATTAAACACCACGCCTAGCGCGCAGGCCACGGTGAAGATGGCGAAGAGGTGAAAAAGGATGTCGGACATGCGGGAAAGTTTTTGTTAAACCACGAAGAGTGCGGAGGGCACAGAGAAGAAACGAATGAGGATTAACCGGTGCTCGCTCCGTGACTATCGGTGATCTCCGTGTTTGATTTATATAGGAATGATCTCAGTGGTGGGAACCGTGGGCGGCGGCTTCTTCGGCGGCTTTTTTCTTGTCCCACTTAAAATGCGTATCAGGCAAGGTGCCGCCGAGTTCGTAGAGGCGTTTCTTATCGTTAACCATCTCCTCGCGGGTGAGGCCGGTCATGGAGTATTGGTTTTGCAACCAGATCGCCTCCTCGGGGCAAACTTCCTGGCACAGGCCGCAGTAGATGCAGCGCAGCATGTCGATTTTAAACTCTTGGGGGCGTTTCTCGACGTGGGCGGTCGGGTCGTCGGAGGGGATTTCACCCGGGGTGATGCGGATGGCCTTGGGCGGGCAGACAAATTCGCAAAGCTGGCAAGAGACGCATTTTTCGCGTCCGTTCGGGTCATAAACCAAGGTGGGCACGCCGCGGTAGCCGACCGGGATCTCGGGGCGAACCTCGGGGTATTCCAAGGTCTCCGAGGGCTGCACCATGCGTTTAAACGTGGTCGCAAGTCCGGCGGCGATATTGGGCAGGTAAGTGCGCTCAAGAAAACTGAGCGGTTTGCGTTCTACGGTTATAACGGCCATGGCGCGGTAAAGTTATAGGTTCGGGAAAAACAGGTCCTTAACCGCGATCAAGATCGCGTAGAGGACAAGGTTGGCGATGGAGAGCGGCAGAAGTTTTTTCCAGCCGAGGGTCATCACTTGGTCATAGCGGAAACGGGGCAGCGTCCAACGCACCCACATGAAGAAAAAGATAAAAAAGCCGACTTTAAGCAGAAACAGCGTGATGCCGAGCAGCCCCATCACAAGCGGCGAGGCGATAAAGGGCAGGAAACCAGCGCCGAAGTTAACGACGTCCGCCAGCGTGACCCAGGGCAAAGGATTCCACCCGCCTAGGAAAAGCAGACAGAAAATACCGGAACCCACGATCATGTGGGCGTATTCGGCCACGAAAAAGAGGGACCACTTGAACGCGCCGTATTCGGTGTGAAAACCGCCGACCAGATCCGCCTCCGACTCGGGCATGTCAAAGGGCTGGCGGTTGGTCTCGGCGAAGAGCGCGACCAGGAAAACAAAGGCCGAAACCGGCATCAGGAAAACATACCAGAGCCCTCCGAAGAAACCGGGCTGGCTCTGGCTCTGCACCACGTCAAAGAGGCTGAGGGTGCCGGGACCGCCGGGGGCATTAACCCAGAGAAACACCGGCAGAACCGAGAGCGTCATCGAGAGCTCGTAGGAGATGAGCTGGGCCGAGGCACGCACGCCGCCGAGGAAGGGGTATTTCGAGTTGGAGGCCCAGCCGGCGAGGATGAGGGAATAGACGCCGAGGGAGCCGAGGGCGAAGACGGCGAGCAAGCCGACGTCGAGATTGGTCAGCGCCACGGGCACGAGTTTGCCGGCCGCGTCGAAATAAGCGCCAAAGGGCACGAAGGCCACCGTGGTTAGCGCCGGAATCATCGAGGCGATGGGTGCCATGATGAAATAAAACGCATTCACGTGCCCGGGAACGGGATCCTCTTTAAAGGTGAACTTGCCGCCGTCGGCCGCCAGCTGGAAAATGCCTAGATTCTGCAGGACCGGTCCGAGAACAGGAATGCGAGCGACGAGGCCGAGCGGGGCGAGGAAACCGGCAAAGGGGGGGATGGTGCGGTTGGGTCCGGGGCGTCCTTGTATCCATGCGGAAATTTTGCGCTCGGCCATCGAACAGGCGGCGGCGAGCGGGAAAAGCACGAGGATCACCAGCGTGCCTTGCAGCACGAGCCGGAGGATAAGCGGAAGGTCGAAGTAGAGATCGAACATGTCGGGAACGGAGAGTCGTAAAGGGTTACACAGAGGACACTAGAGGTGACACAGAGCGCACAGAGTATGAGTTTTCATGGGAGATTTTAGAGGGATGCGTTAGCTCTGTGGTCTCGGTGAATTCCTCTGGTGCGCTCCGTGTTACTCAGGCTTGTACTGCTTGAG
>JAIXRU010000201.1 GCA_027485045.1 Opitutaceae bacterium
AGTCCAGGCGCGTCTGGTGGTGCGCTGTAGCCTGCAGGAAGGCCACGAAGAACAGGAAGCCGCCCACAAACAAAACCGGGTAATGCGCCGCCCAAACCGTCCAGGCCAGAAAACCCAAATGCGTCGCAATCACCCACGCTGGAATGCTTGCGCTTTGTTTGATCGAAGTGGTTGCGATCTCAGCCTTGCGCCGCGCCAAACCGGTCAATTCCCGGCGAAAAACGAACGCGTACAACGCTGTGGAGGCAATGATACCCACGACGGCCTTCCAGCCGAAATTCGAGGCCATGTGCGCGAGGCCCCAGCCCCAAGGTCCGGCCACCATCAACACCGGCGGCGCGGCGAAGTGCGTCAAGGTGCCGCCGACTGAAATATTCACGAACAACAAACCGATGGTGGCGTATTTTAAGTTCGAACTCGGCTCGTAGGCATAAAACTGCCTCGCCAGCAGCACGGCCCCTACCGTCATCGCCGCTGGTTCGGTAATAAACGAACCCAGCACCGGGGTGACCACCAGCAAGGCGACCCACCATGCGAACGGAGTCCCACCGCCCAAAGCCGCAACGCGGCGCAGCCCCGCTTCGGCCAGGACGATGACCGGTCGCGTCGCCGCCATGGCCATGATCACAAAAACAAACAGCGGTTCGGTATAGTTAACCCCGGAAACATACCCGATCGCGTTCTCCGCGCCTACGTGCACCGCCAAGGCGACCCCGAGCACAACCGCCCATAGCCCAAAAACCACCTCGATCTCGCCGAAAAAGTGCAGGACCTGACCAAGAAAGCTGACCTCGGCAGGATTGCTGTCGTCCTCCGCGCCAGCAACGCCTGCTTTGCGCGCTACCCGCATCTTCAGCGCCGCCGCGTGCCTTTCCTCTACCAAGTGACCCCAATGGCGGAGTTTCCCGGCAAAAAACGTATGCAGAATCGCGATCAGGAAAATCCCCGTCGCGACTAAGTTGAACGGTTCGGACTGAGCCCGGGCGATCAGTACATCCAAGAGTCCAGCCCCCTCCCTAACGACATAGCTGTCCAGAGCGGGGGGGAAAGCCGGCGAGAGCGGGGACGTGCTGACGGCAAAAAAATGATAACTCATGGTAACAAAGGGAGGATTTCATCGAGCGAAAATACAAACGCCGCCGCCTGCTTCCGCACCTTTTCACGCGCCACGTAACGGCCGAAGCCGATGAACAAGTCCACTTCCGGTGTCGTCTCTAAATCACTCGCCCCATCTCCAACCATCACCACTCGGGCGGGCCGGAGCTCGGCCTTCAGGGCGCGGATGATCTCGGGTTTGCCGCCGGATCGGGTGGTTGGATAGGCTTCGTCGAAACCAGCGTAGTGGCCTGCGGCGTCGAAATACAAATCCACCGCCTCGACCCGCGCGATGCCCAGGTAATCCGCCAGCGGACGGATCGCGTTACGGAAGCCACCGCTTAAAATCATCGGCGTCCAACCTGCGGCACGCAGCGTTTCCAGTGTGGCGAGCGCGGTGGGCTCCACCGTTTCCACGTACTGACGGCCCACCGCCTCGACATCGGTCGCCCGCGGTTGAATGATACGCAGGCGTTCGCCGAAAACCGCCTCAACCGCCAGCTTCCCGTTCATTGCATCGTGCGTCATGGCCTCGACCCAGGCAAAAATCTCGGAACCGCGTGCGCGGCCTAGTTCGTCGATGCCCTCGATGGAGCTGAGGGTGCTGTCGCAATCGAAGATAATGAGCTTGAGCGGTGTGGACATGTTGCCGCCATCGTCCCTGCCGGACGGTCGGGTTGGCAAGTGCGACCTGCCCTGGGAATCGTTAAAAACAAAACCCCGCCGACTCCGAAGAGCGCGGCGGGGTTTTTGAAAACAAAGTAAAGCAGTCCGGGGGACTTACTTCTTGGCTGCCGGGGCGGCGCCGCGGCGGAACTTGGTGGTGAACTTCTCCACGCGACCGGCGGTATCGACGATGCGCTTCTCGCCGGTGTAGGCGGGATGGGAGTCCATGGTTACGTCGCGGATGACCACGTGGTATTCGACACCGTTGATCGTCTCCTTGCGGGCCGACTTAACGGTGGACTTGGTGAGGAATTTCTTACCGGAGGCAACGTCTAGGAAGCAAACGTTGTTGAGAATGGGATGGCCTTCGCTCTTCATGGTAGTGAGTTAGTTAGGTCGGGGTTAGCCGGATTAGCCTTGGCGAGCCTTGTAGCGCGGGTCGGTCTTGTTGATCACATAGATACGGCCCTTACGGCGCACGACTTGGCAGTCAGGGTGACGCTTCTTTGCGGATTTGATGGAGGAAACAACTTTCATAAAAAGGAAGAAAACACCGGTTGAGCATGGGGTGTGTCAAACGGAAACTTCACCACACCGAAACTATGTTTGGGCAGGCACTAGTTTCGACCCGGTTCGTCGGGTTCATTGGCGAGTAAACGCCACTGGGGGTCGAGTCCGCCCAGCACCCGGCGCCAGAGGCTTTCGTCAGCCGGAAACTGAATGACGTCGGTCTCCAGTTCGGCAACCACCCACGTATCGCGCTCCAGTTCGCCTTCAAGTTGTCCGCCCGACCACCCCGCGTGCCCCAGATAAGCTCGAAGCTGCACGTCCTGCTGCCCGGCGAGTGACATGGCACGTTCTCGATCCAATCCGAATAACAACTCGTAATTCTCCTCCTCGTCGCCGGCATGCTTGCGCCAGGCACAGATGATGATTTGGCGTCGTGCCACCGGACCGCCGTCGAAAACCGGGACATGCGCCAACGGGCCGAGAGCGAAGTCACCGCCGAGCTCCCCGAGTTTTTTCGCCAGCGGGCGATTCAGGACCACGCCCATGGCGCCTTGGGTGTCGTGGCTGGAGATCAGCACCGCCGTGCGACGAAAGGTTTCGTCCTTAAGCACCGGATGCGCGAGCAAAAGCCTGCCCGCCAGCGAATGCCCCTCGCTTAGGATCGTTTTATGGGAGTTGCGCATCAGTGGGTGACTTCGCCGGTTAAATGATTCGTTTAGAGCTGCACGACGCGCACTCCGGCATCTTGAAGTAAAGGCAGCACCAGCGCGTCGTTTTTATAGTCCGACCGATATCTGACCTCGGCGATGCCGGAAGCGGCGAGGATCTTGGCGCAGTTGATACAGGGAAAGTGGGTCACGTAAGCGACGCAGCCTTCGACGGAGCTGCCGCGGCGGGCGGCGTCGGCGATGGCATTTTGCTCGGCATGGACGGTCGCCTGTTCGTGTCCGTCGCGCAGACGCGAGGTGTGCGGCGTGCCGGGCAGGAAGCCGTTGTAACCGGCTGCGACGATGCGGTTCTTGCGCTCCCCGGCGGTCACAATCACGCAGCCCACGTGCAGGCGCTCGCAAGGACTGCGGGTGGAGAGGAGCACGGCGGTGGCCATGAAATAATCATCCCAGGACGGACGGCCTCCAAATTCGGCGGCGGCGGCGGCGATGAGATCGACGGGCGAAAGCGCTTTCGACATCGCGTTTAAACAATGCCCCGACCCGCCAAACGCCATCCCAAAACGATGCTTCGAGCTGCATTGCTGACTGTGGCCCTGCCCCGATTTTTCCGCCATGCGCACGCGTCTGTTCAGGTCGCAGATTTTCGGTAAAATGATGAATGCGGCTGTTTATCGCGAGAGTGAGCGCGGGTTGTTTCGGAAAGTGTAACCAATTTGGTTACACTATGCCGGACTTGGGCGGCGGGGGTGTGGGCGGAGCGGTTTTGGGGTTGAGGGCGGGTTGGGGGGGGGACGTTTTTTACGTTCGTTTGGGCGGGGGTTGGTCGTGGCTGGGGCGAGGAGGTTTCCAGTGGTTGCGGTGCGCGGCGACGGAGCTGCTGGACTTTCTCGGACCGGAGCTGCGTGATATACCATCATGAGCGAGCTGACGGCCACCCAGGCGTTTTTGGTTTTGAACGCGTTGCCCGACATCGGGCCGATCACGACCAATCGGTTGTTGGCGGCGTTTGGCGACGATCCGTCGCGTTTGCTGGAGGCTCCGCAGCGGGAACTGGAGGCGGTGCGCGGGGTGGGGCCGAAGATCAGCGCGAATTTGCGCGGGTGGCGGGACCTGGTGGATCTGGCGAAAGAGGAGGAACGGCTGGCGCTGGCGGGGGCGACTTTCGTGAGCCGGCGCGATGCCGGTTATCCGCCCTTGTTGAAGGAACTGGCGGATGCGCCGCTCGGTTTGTATCGGCGGGGCGATTATGGGGTGGATGCGCCGTGCGTGGCGATCGTGGGGTCGCGGCGGACAACGCTCTACGGGCAGGCGACGGCGAAGAAGCTGGGTTACGACTTGGCCAAGCTGGGCTTTTGCGTGGTGAGCGGGCTGGCGCGCGGGATCGATACGTGGGCGCATGAGGGGGCGCTGGAGGCAAAGGGGCGCACGGCGGCGGTCTTGGGCACTGGAATTGATATCGTTTATCCGCCGGAAAACCTCGGGTTGTATCGGAAAATCGAGGAGGGCGGCGGGGTGATTTTGACCGAGTTCCCCTTCGGGCGCAGGGCGGACAAGCAGTCGTTCGCGATGCGCAACCGGATCGTGGCGGGGATGTGCCAGGCGGTGATCGTGGTGGAGAGCGATGTCAGCGGAGGTTCGATGATCACGGCGAAATTCGCCGGGGAGCAGGGGCGGCTCGTATTCGCGGTGCCGGGACGGATCGACCAGCCGAGCAGCGCGGGGTGTCACCAGTTGATCCGTGATGGGGCGACCTTGCTGACCTCGGTGGACGATGTGCTGAGCGAGTTGAACTATCTGGAGGGTTTTGGTCCGGCGGGGGTGGCGGCGATTCCGGCGGATGGGGAGCGGGCGGCGCAGGCGAGCGCGCGGAAGGTGCCGGTGGATTTGAGTGAGGAGGAGACGCGGGTGCTGGGGTGTTTCGCGGGCGGGGCTATCCTCGGGGTGGATGAGCTGGCGGGGGCCACGGGGCTGGGCGCGGCGGCGCTCTCGGCGGCGTTGATGATGCTGGAGCTTAAGCGGGTGGTGGCGAAGCGGGCCGATGGGCGGTTTGAGGCGCGGTAGAGCGGGGAGCTGGGAGCGAGGGAGCGGGGAAGCTGGTTAAGGTAGTAAGCTGGTAGAGCTAGTAAGGGGGAGGAGCGGGGAGGAGGGAGCGGGGAGAAAAAAGACTGAAGGGCTCTGAAAAGGCGGAGGCGGGAGGGGGCAGCGGGGAGCAGGCAGGGAGGATTATTTGGCGGACGGCAACTGGGGGTGCGAGGGGACTGCATCGAGAAGTGTGCGCAGGAGTTTTGTTTGGCTCTGGATGGCGAGCGGCAGGTGGGCGTGCGTGCCTGCGATGGCGAGGGCGGTGGGCCGTGCCGCGACGAGCTTATTGAAGTGGTGAAACGGGACGACCTCATCGGCGCTTCCGTGGGTGATCAACACAGGTTTGGCAGGTGGAAGTGCGTGTAATATAGCCTCCAAGTCGAAGCGTTCGTGGGTAAACAATAGCCACACGCCGCGATCGCGGGCCGCCTGCCGCAGGCTGGAAACGGTGCTTTCCAGCGCAATGGCGGCCACGGGTCTTTGCGCGGCAACTTCGGCGGCAAAAATACCCCCGAGGGAATATCCGTAAGATACGATGAAGTCGGTACGGACCCCGGGTTCTGCGGCCAAGCGATCATACCACTCGACTGCGTCTGACTGGCAGGCAGTCAAGCCCGGCACGCCCTCGGATCGGCCGTAGCCACGGTATTCGACCAGCAGCACGCTGACACCGAGTGCGTGCCAAGCATCGGAGAACTCGAGGCCATCGTCGATCAGCTCGCCGTTGCCGTGAAAGACGAGCACGGCCGGGGCCGGCGAGGTGGCGGAGGAGGTGGCAGCGGGTCGCCACCAGGCCTCGATTCGCGAGCCGTCGCGCATTGTCAACCACCACGTAGTGTAGCCGACTGGTGCAGTAAGGCCTTGTGCGCGCTCCCGGCCGAGAACGGGAAAAAGTAGGGCATCTTTTTTCCACGCCATTAATCCGCAAAGTCCAAGGTAACCGATCAGGATCAAGCAGGCGCAGGTCAACGTGACGCGACGCAGGGATACTAACAGGGATGGAGGAGCGGTGGGCATGTTGGTGAGGGGAAGCCGCAACGCTGTAGTTGGGGCATTCGGATGCGGAGGTGAAGTGGCTGCTGGTGGGTGTTTTTTAAATGCGTTTTAGCGCTCGTTTATAGACGGGTGACGCGGAGGCGGAGGAATTGGCGTGAGGCGTCGGTAAGCGGCGTGGTGGCTCGGACGGTGATTTGCTCGCCATCGGGCAGGGCGGTGGCTTGGACCTCGCTGATGTAGTCGGGGCCGCTACGCCAGGGGGCGGTGAGGTCATCCGTCCACTCGACGAGATAGGCGAG
This sequence comes from Opitutaceae bacterium, assembly GCA_027485045.1. Taxonomy (GTDB): domain Bacteria; phylum Verrucomicrobiota; class Verrucomicrobiia; order Opitutales; family Opitutaceae; genus IMCC26134_A. Next base: position 6,320 of record JAIXRU010000201.1, read on the forward strand.
GTCGGGGCGGTCGGTGGCTTGGAAGTAGGTGAGGGCGAGGTAGAGCGGGGAGCCGGAGGCGGGGAGGAGGGAGGAAACGGGGGCGGCTGCGGTGGCGTCGGAGGTGAGGGGGGCGCGGTTGAAGGCGTATTCGAGGAGGTTGGACAGACCGTCGGCGTCGGGGTCGGCGGTGGGGCCGGAGGTGGCGGCGTCGGCGAGTTGTTCGGTCGAGAAGCGGGCGAAGCGCCAGGCGTCGTAAGGTTTGTCCACGAGGGTGGCGGTGGCGGCGGCGGGGGTGGTGACGGAGAGGGAATAGTCTTGGGCGAGGGTGAGGGTGATGGTGCGGTCGCCTTGGGCGAGGTCGTCGGCGATGGGGGTGATGGTGACGGTGGTGCTGACGGAGCCGGCGGGGATGAGGGCGGTGGAGGGCGGAGTTTGGTAGTGGGTGCCGGGGAGGGCGGTGCCGCCCCAGTTGAGCGGGATGATCAGAGGGGAGGTGGTGGGGCCGGTGCGGGTGAGGGTAAAAGAAGCAGGGGTGAGATCGGCCTCGCGGGCGGTGGGGGCGGTGGCGGCCAGGGTTACAGTTGGGGAGGTGCGCCAGGCGAGGGCGTAGTTGGTTGTGGCTGAGGCGGTGGAGGAGATTTGCAGGGCGTAGCGGCCGGGGGCGAGGGCGGCTTGGTAAAGGTGTTCGACGTTGTCCACCGTGCTCAGGCTGGCGTCGATTTGGGTGTCGAGGGTGAAAGTGTCGGGGGAGACGGTGTAGAGGCGGAGGTCGAGGTTGGGCGGGGTGGTGCCGGTGAAGTTGCCGAAAGTGAAGACGAGAGGGCGATGCCAAGTGAGGGCGGCGGAAAAGCGGGTGGCGGTGGTGCCGGCGGGGACGTCGAAATAATAGGTGCGGCTGGTGGCGGCGGTGGTACTGCGGACGGTGGAAATGGCCCAGCCGGTTTCTGGCACCGTGGTCGAGCTGGAGGCGGTTTGGCGGCCGGCGCTGAGGATGCGGTAAGCGAGGAGGGCGTTGAGTGCGCCGGCGCCGTAGGTGGCGTCGTAGGGTTTAGCGGTGTCGGCGCGGGACCAGGAGGCGAGGGGGTCTTTGGTGGCGCCGGCGAGGAGGAGGGCTTTGGTGAGGCGGGGGTAGTCGGAGGTGACGAGGGCGGGACTGTAGGCAGTGTTGCGCAGTTTTTCGGAGAGCAACCCGGCGACGCTGGAGACCTGCGGGGTGGCGAAGCTGGTGACGCCTTCGAAGGCGACGAGGTCGGGTTTCATTCGATCGGAACCGTCGAAGGTGGTAAGACCGGCGGCGTGATTGCCGCTGGCGAGGCCGACGGAGACGGTGTGGTAGCCTTGGACCATAAGGTCGGGAAGGGTGGTGCTGGCTCCGTTGTTGGTGCCTACGACGGCGAGGAAGCCGTCGCGGTTGCTGGCGAAATCGAGGCGTTGGTTAAGGTTGGAAACGGCTGTGTTTGAGTTGCCGGATGCGGATATCCAACTGTGGTTTTGGATGCGGCGGGTTTCGGTGAGTGGGACTGTGGTGGTGTTGAAGTTTAGGAAATCGGCGTAGAACCAGTTGTTGGCGTTGTAGGCGTCGATGTTGGTGGTGTTGGGGATCACACTGGTGGCGTTGCCGAAGAAGTAAGCGGCGACGGTGGTGGCGTGGCCGGAGGAGCCGCTGCCGGGGCTGCGGTTGGAGATGGTTTTTCCGGTGAACTCGGTGTTGGCCGAGTCGGGAACGTAGTTGTTTACCGAATCTCCGGCTACAATGGGGGCTTCGACCTGGGTGACGCCGCTTGCGACCGTGGTGGGGATGCCGGTGGCGTAGGTTTGAACGAGGCGGGTGTAGCCGACGTCGTCGCGCCAGTCGGCGCGCACTGCGGCGGCGAAGAGGGCGAAGGAGAGCAGGAGGCGTGCGGCGGGGGCGGGCTTCACGCGGGGAAGGGGAGGAGAGCTTTAAGCTGGTAGGGCTAGTAAGCTGGTAAGGGGAAAAGGGAGCCTAACCTGGGGGCCAGTTGAGCTGGCGGCCGGCTAGGAGGTGAATGTGGAGGTGCGGCACGGTTTCGCAAGCGTCGGGGCCGTGGTTGACCACGAGGCGGAAGCCGCGGGCGAGCTGGAGTTTTTTCGCGACCAGGCCGGCGGTGAGCAGGAGGTGGCCGAGAGTGGACTGCTGGTCGGGGGTGGCTTCGCCGACGCGGGGGATGACGGTCTTGGGGATAATGAGCAGGTGGACCGGGGCCTGCGGCTGGATGTCGTGGATGACGATGCAGAGCTCGTCTTCATGCTCGATGCGGGCGGGGAATTCGCGGGCGATGATGCGTTGGAAGAGGGTGGGCATGGCGGGTGGCCGAGCAAGGGCGCGGACGGAAGAGTTGGCTGCGCTTAGGCGGGGCGGGGGGCGCTGGCGCCGCGCAGGGCGTCTTTGAGGGTGGTTTCCAGGCCGCTCATTTCACGGGCGGCGGCGATGCGTTTGTCCTTGGCCTCTGAGCTGATGCGCACGGTGTCCTCGATGGTGCGGAGGAGGCTGTCGTTTACCTGGCGGAGGGTTTCGAGGTCGATGACGCCGCGCTCGACCTGTTCGCGGGCGGAGCGGTTTTGGGTTTGGAGGAGGGTGGCGTTTTGGCGGAGGAGCTCGTTGGTGGTGTCGGTGACGGCCTTCTCGTGGGAGAGGGCTTTTTCCTGGCGGAAGAGGGTGATGGCTATGGCGATCTGTTGTTTCCAGATCGGGATGGTGGTGATGATGCTGGTCTGGATCTTATCCACGAGGGACTTGTTGACGTCCTGAATGAGGCGGATCTGGGGCAGGCTTTGCAGGGTGGCAGTCTTGGTGAGGCGCAGGTTGTGGAGGCGGCGGTCGAGCTCGTTGCGGGCGTTTTGGGCGTCGCGGAAGCTCTGGGCGTCGAGCATGGATTTGGATTCCTCGGCCTGACGCTGGAGGGCGGGAAGGATCTCGTTGTCGATGGCGGTGATTTTTTCTTCGCCGGCGAGGATGTAAACGGTGAGCTCTTTGTATTGGTCGAGGCTGGCGAGGAAGAGGCCTTCGAGGGAGACGACATCGCGGGAGAGGGCGAGGCGGTCGCCTTCGAGGCGGTGCACGGTTTCGGAGATTTGGGCGCTGACGGTTTCGAAGCGTTGTTGGAAGCGGGCGAGGGGACTGGCGAGAAAGAGGAAGGCGTTTTTAAGGGGGTTTTTCGCGGCTTGGAGTTGGTCGAGTTTGAGGCCCTTGAACTGGAGCATGAGGGTGGAGAGGGTCTCGCCGGCGGCGCCGGAGTCGGCGTTGCGTACGTTGGCGAGCATGGTCTCGGAGTGGGCGGTGAGTTTTTTTTGGGCGTCGATGCCGAAGGTGAGGAGGGTGGAGCTGTTTTGCCAATCGAGCTTGGCGGCGAGTTCGGTGGCGCGGCGGCGCATCTCGGGGGAGGCGTCGGCGAATTCGGCGGGGACGCGCAGGGTCTGCGCGATGGGGGCAACGAGGGTGGTGGTAGCAGGGAGGGGAGTGGCGTCGGACATGGCGGTGGAGGAAGGGTGGCGGTGGAGGAGGGAAGGCGGCGGAAAGACGGAGGGCAGGATCAGGGTTTGGCCGGGGTGGCGGGAGGTGAGATTTCGGCGAGGAGACGCTCGACGACCTCGAGGGTGGGATTGGGGGCGATGGCGGTGAGGGCGGGA
>JAIXRU010000007.1 GCA_027485045.1 Opitutaceae bacterium
CGTGGTTAAAGTCTGAATGTTAAGGGCTGTTGGTATAATCGCTTCCCGGCACGGGCTAAAAATCCCCCGGACCCGGACGCAACAGCAGGTCTTCGGCGACGGTATTGGCGTCGAGCGAGGTGAGCGCCACGACCGCTTCGGCCACGCTCGCTGCGGTCATCAGGCGCTCGCGCGGCAGATCCGAGCCCGCCCAGATCGGAGTGGCGATCGCGCCGGGGTGGATCGCCATCACGCGCAGCCCCGTGCCCCGCGTCTCCGCCCGCAAGGCGGCGGCCAGCCCGGTCAACCCGTGTTTGGCCACGGTGTAGGCGGCGCAGCCGGGCAGCGCCACCTTGCCGCAGATCGAACTGATAAAGACAAAGTCTCCCGTGCCGCGTTTGAGCAGTGCGGGCAAAAACGCATGCGTCACCAGATAGGCGGAGCGCAGATTGCCCGCGATCATGGCATCGAACAAGGCGGGGGGCGTATCGGCCAGTTTGGCCGGGGTGAAGCGCCCGGCGTTGTTGATCACGATGTCCGGCGCGCGGTGAAACTGCTTGGTCACGGCGGCAGGCAGGCGGGCGACCACCGCCTCGTCGGCCACGTCGCAGACAAACGCATGCGCCTCCGCCCCGAGCTTCGTGCACTTCGCCTCGGTTGCCGCGAGGGTCTTGGCCGTGCGCGCCACCAAGGCCAGCCGCACGCCCGGAAAGGCCCGCGCGTAAGCCAGGGCGAACGCCGCCCCCAAGCCCTGGCTGGCTCCCGTGATCAAAACCAGCGGCGTGCGGGCGGGGGATTTTTTCTTGGTGGAATGGTTCATCCGTAAAGCCCAATCAGAAACGCGCCCGATAATCCCGCTAAAATCGAGAACGTCCGTTCCCCGCTCACTTTTGCGCATAATGCCAATGCCGAGCTGAAGTAAACCCTACGCCCCAAACCTCGCGTCACACTTTCGCCACTTGTTCTTAACCTAAGGTTCACCCCGGCGGCTTGTTTTAAGGTAAGAGGAGCCCGAAGACTGCATATTAGCTCCATTCACAACCATGAGAAACATCACCAACAAACTCGTTACCTTAGCGCTCGCCTTTGTTGGCGTGCTTTCGCTCTCCGCCCAGTCTTTCACCAGCGGTTCTCTCGTAGTCTCGCGGGTCGGCGACGGCACCACCACCTTGGCTAACACCGCTGGTCCCATGAGCCTGCTGGAATTCTCCACCACCGGCACGCTGCTAACGACCACCGTCATAAGCAGCAGCGCGACCTCTGGCCTGCAAACCAGCGGCACCGCTACCTCCGAAGGCATGCTTTCTTTGTCCGCAGACCGCAGCATTCTGACCCTCGCCGGCTACAACGCGCCCTTCACCGGTAGTGGATCCTTGTCCGGCCGCACCGATGCCCAGGCCAACCGCGCCGTGGTGACCATCGATAGCAGCCGCACCGTATCTTCGCCCAACTTGGTCGCCGCCTTCTCGGGAAATAACATTCGCTCAGCCGTAGCCAACGGAAACGATCTCTACCTCGCCGGCGGCATTACCGGCACGGTTTTCCGCACCGGCACGACCAATACCACGCTCCAATCCACGAACACCAATACCCGCGTGGTGAACATCTTTAATAACAATCTCTATTACTCGACCGGCTCCGCCACCCAGGGGATCTATGCTTTCTCCGGCTTACCCACCGCAGCAAGCACCCCCAGCGCGTTTATCACGGGGGTCTTCGGCCAGGGAACCAGCCCCTACGATTTTGCCATCTCCCCCGATAGTCTCACCGCTTATGTCGCTGATAGCACACTCGGCGTGCAAAAGTTCACCCGCGCCAACACTGCCAGCGCGTGGAGCATGAGCTACAACATCACCACCGCCCTACCGGGACTGACCGGTCTCGCGGTCGACTTCTCCACCCCCAGCCCGACGCTTTTCGCCGTCAACCCTACCAACCTCTATTTTGGCACGGACAACACTAACGCCACCTTCGTTATGGCTTCTATCGCCACTGCCGGCAACAGCACCTATGCCTTCCGTGGTTTGGAGTTCGCGCCTACCTCCGCCATCCCCGAGCCCTCCAGCTACGCCGCCATCTTCGGCGTGCTGGCCCTGGCCGGAGCCGCCCTGCGTCGCCGCAGCCGCAAGTAAGGTTGAGCCCGGTTGAGCTCTTACTCGCTCGTCCTTCACCACGCCCCCGGAACGGAGCGGCCGTTTTAATCTCCGCACCACCGCTCCTCCTCTCCCCGACACAGGCGACGGCTTACCCCCGTCGCCTGTTATTCTAGAACACACTTCCTCGGCTTCCGATCGCCTTGCCCACTGGGTCTCAAACTTCGCATCACCATGAATAAACACACCCGCATCCTCCTCGCGACTGCCGCTTTGTTCGGCGCCTCCACTGGTTTCGCCGCCATCGTCTCTTCCGATTTCAGCACCTTCACCAACGGCAATCTCGTCGGCCAAAACGGCTGGACCCAGTTCAATGCCCCCGCTACCGCCCCCATCCAAGTCGCTGGCGGAAAGGTCACTTGGGCCGGCGGAGCCACTGTAGACAATCAGGATGCCTTTCTACCCCTAGGAACAATAATCAATCAGCCCGCCTCCGGTACTACCGTCGTTTACGTCGCCACCCAGCTCTCGGTCTTCACCGCCGGTGCCAATCCTACTTACTTCGCCGCCCTGAATCAAAACCAGACCGCTTCCTCCGCCAGCTCGAACTTCCAGAACGCCCGCCTCGTAGCCAAGGACAACCCCGGAGACGGAACCTTCGATTTCGGTTCCCGAATGAATGGTCAGACCGGCTATCCCTTCGTCTATGGAAACGCGGGCCTGACCTACGGCGCCACTTATAACTTGGTTGCCCGCATCTCCATGGTCTCGGGCAACGCCAACGATGTGATCGATCTCTTCGTCACCGAAGCTTCCCAGCCTTTCGATTTCGTTGCCGCCTATTCCACCTCCGCTTACACTTCCGGCACTGTCGCCGATCCTAGCTTCGGTGGATTGCTCCTCTCCCAGTTCGGCAGCGGAACCGTGAACCAATCCGGAGTCGCCATCAACAAGGTCATGGTCACTAGCGACCTTGCCGAGGTTCAGGCCTTCGTCGTCACCGCCATCCCCGAGCCTTCCACCTACGCCGCCTTGGCCGGAGCCGTCGCCTTCGCCGGGGTCACCCTCTCCCGCCGTCGCCGCGTCTGAGCTCCGCAGCCGGTCCGGCAGCTCAGCAACCCCGTTTGCTTGCAGCGGGCGATTCTCCCTCCGTTTGGCGGCGCACTCAAGTGCGCCGCTTTTTTGTGCCATTCGCTTACCGGCGCAAACCGCTCCGTGCGAAGTATTCCAAAACCCCTCGTTCGCCCACTTCCGCCTCACGAAAGGCACCTGGGTTTCACCTCCTTGTCACCCCCGCCGATTGCCCATCCCTCCCCGGTAAGCCCAACCTCGCCCATACGTCGTTATTTCCCGACTGACTCATCATCCCTTCTCCGCGCCTCGGCCCCGTTCGCCCCCTTTCCCAATCTCACCATGCACTCCCTCGGCATCCCTTCCCGCCTGCTCAAGACTCTCCTGGTCACGTTCGCGCTCTGCTTCAGCCTCTCCGCCGTCCACGCCGCCGCGATCGTCCAGTATGATTTCGTCGGCACCTCCGGGGTAACCACCAGCCGCGCGGGCACCTCTCCTCTCAACATCACCCCTGTCACCCTGGTGCGCGGGGCAGGTCTGGTCGGTGCTTCTGCAGGCACCGCCTTCAGCTCCAGCGGCTGGACTGCCGAGGCCACCGATTTCATCGAGTTCGGCTTCGATGTCGCCCCCGGTTTCGAGGTCGATTTGGACAACCTTCAACTCAGCGCCCAGGCCTCCGGCTCTGGTCCCGCCGCCCTCGGCGTTTTTACCTCCGCCGACAACTACGCCACCTCGGTCGCGACCATCACCGCCGGCAACGGTTCGCTCGTTCAAAACCTTCTCGACATCAACTCCCTCGGCGTCGTCACGGGCAATGTCCGTTTCCGCCTTCGGGCCATCGGTACCACCTCCGCCAGCGGCGGGACCATCGGCAGCGGCGGCACCTTCCGCCTTGCCAACTACGCCACCACCCCGGTCGCCGTCACCATGCAGGTCAACGGCACCGTGCAAAACGCCGGCGGCGTGGACTCCACCGCCCCCATCACCACGGTCCTCGCCCCTGCCGACAACGCCACAGCCATCCCCGTCACCGTCACCCCCACCATCACCTTCAGCGAGCCGGTCAAAAAAGGCACCGGTAACATCTTCATCAAGCGCGTCTCCGACAACGTTGTCTTTGAAAGCATCGACGTCACCTCCGCCCAGGTGGCGGTCAGCGGCACCCAGGTCGTCATCACCCCGTCCGTCTCCCTCGGCTTCTCCACTGCTTACTACCTCGAGATCCCTTCCGGTGTTATCCTGGATCTGGCCAACAACGCCTACGTGGGCATCTCCAGCGCGACTACTTGGAACTTCACCACGCTTGCCTCTTCCGCCTCGCCCACCGTCACCAAGACCCCCAGCGCCACCGCCCAGGTAAAGCTCGCCGGCGCCAATCCCTCCGCCGATTTCTACGCCCAGGGCAACGGCCAGGGCACCTTCGCCGTTTACAGCCTGGCGACCTTCACCATCGGCAAGATCGAGTTCGGCCTCTCCGGTGCCTCCACCATTAACAGCATCAGCACCGCCGAGCTCACCCTCACCCAAAACGACCGCACCTTCACCACCGGCACCCAGTTCGAGATTTTCCTCACCACCGATGCCCTCGGCGGCAACTACACCGGCAAGTCCTTTAACGCCACTTTCGCCAACGGTCTCGACCCCGCTCACTACACCTTCGCCCCCGTCTCCCTGGGCAAATTCGCCTACAACCCCTCCGCCCCCGGCCTCACCAAGTTCGTTTGCAATCTCGACCTCAGCGCCGCCGGTCCCGCCCTCATCTCCCGCATCAATACCGGCGCCGAGTTCAACCTCATCCTCGCCGTCGTCAACGCGCCCGACGCGATCACCCTCTCCGGCAAGGGCAACACCTTCGACCCCGGCGACCCTTCCCTCCGCCTCGTCGTCCAGGAGACCACCGGCGTGGACACCGCCCCGCCGCTCGTCGCCTTCTTCAGCCCCGCCGACAACTCCGGCGGCCTCCCTATCTCGGGCAACCTGAGGATCGACTTCAACGAGCTCGTCCAAAAGGGCACCGGCTCCATCACCATCCGCCGCGTCTCCGATGGCTCCATTTTCGAGACCATCGACGCCGCCGGCCCCCGCGTCACCGCCTCCCTCGGCACCATCACCATCGACCCCGCCGGAGCCCTCGAATCCGCTGGAAACTACTACGTCAACATCACCGCCGGTGCCATCCAGGACACCCAGGGCGTGCCCTTCGCCGGCATCGCCGATGCCACCACTTGGAACTTCTCCACCGCCCAGCCGCCCATCACCCAGACCGGTCCCTACACCATCTCGGAAAACGCCCGCGCCGGCACCGTCGTCGGCACCTTGAACCCCGCCATCGCGGGCAAGGAAGGCATCCGCTACGCCGCCCTCGCCGGCAGCGGCGGCTACACCCTCATGAAGGCCGTCCCCGGCACCGGTTACGTGGTCAACCCCGTCTTCACCATCGGCGACACCATCGAAGGCGCCACCGGCGCGCTCAACCCCACCTCCGCAGGTAACTTCTCCCCGGTCGGCACCCCCGACGGTCTCGGTGCCTACGCCCTCAACTCCACCACCATCCGCGTGCTCATGAACCACGAGATCGAGGTTCCCACCACCGGCTCCACCCCCGCCGCCTACCCCTACACCCTCGCCAATGGCACCGTGCTCGCCAAGGGCGGCGCCCGCGTCACCTACATCGACATCGACAAGGCCTCCCGCCGCGTCGTCGATGGCGGCCTCGCCATCGCCCGCGTCTATGACCGCACCGGCACCGTCGTCACCAGCGCCTCCCAGCTCGAGCTCGGCGGCTTCGACCGCATGTGCTCTTCCTCCCTCTACGAGCCCAACCTCTTCGGCGCCGGCCGCGGTCTCGTTGACCGTATCTACTTCACCGGCGAGGAATCCTCCACCGGCTTTGACCACCCCCACGGCGGCACCTTTTGGGCGCTCGATCCCGCCACGGGCGACTTCTGGGCCTTGCCCGACTTCGGCCGCGGTTCCTGGGAAAACGCCGCCCTGGTGGACACCGGCACCACCACCCACGTCGCCTTCCTCCTCGGCGACGATTCCCAATCCACCCCGCTCTGGCTCTACGTCGGTCTGAAGAGCACCGCCCCCGGCGCCAACTTCATTGAGCGCAACGGCCTCAAAGGCGGCCAGCTCTACGCCTGGAAAGCCGATAACGGCAACCTCACCCCCCAGCAATTCAACGGCACCGGCGCTCTCCGCTCCGGCACCTGGGTTCCCGTTACCGCTCGCATCCCCGCCTCCGCCGGCACCACCGGATTCGATGCCCAAGGCTACCGCAACGACACCCTAATGCAGGCCGCCGCCGACGCCGCCGGCTGTTTCTCCTTCTCCCGCCCGGAGGATCTCTCCACCAGCCCCACCGATGGCACCCTGGTCGCCTTCGCCTCCACCGGCCGCGGCAACCTTTACCCCGCCGACAACTGGGGCGATACCTACATCCTCGATCTCGACTTCGCCAACCTCGGCACCGCCAACCCCCTCACCGCCTCCATCCTCATCCTCTACAGCGGCGACGACGCCGGCGGCGGCCAGTTCGCCACCCCCGAGGAAGGCCTCCGCTGCCCCGACAACCTTGATTGGGCCGACGACGGTTTCCTCTACGTCCAGGAAGACCAATCCAACCAGGTCGGCAGTTTCGGCGCCGCCGGTTTCGAGACCTCCATCTGGCGGCTCGATACCACCAACGGTGTCGCCGTTCGCATCACCCAGACCGATCGCGAAACCGTCCTGCCCCTCGGCTCCACCGACGGCAACGTGAGCGACGTCGGCAACTGGGAATCCTCCGGCATCATCGACGTCTCCACCCTCTTCGGCCAACCCGGCGGCACCCTCTTCCTCTTCGACGTCCAGGCCCACTCCGTCACCAACGGCCTCATCGCTTCCAAGACCCTCTTCGAAGGCGGCCAACTCTGCTTCCTTGAGCGCGGCCAGGAGCGCGGTGCCTTTGCCCTCAACCCCAATACCGGCGTCATCACCCTCGCCAACCCCGACGCCCTCGACGCCGCCACCCAGCCCGTCCACTACCTCCGCGTCCAGGCCTACGACGGTGCCAACATCACCTTCGCCACCGCCCGGATCAACGTGACCACCACCCCGGTCACCGCGACCAACAGCTTCAAGGCCGCCACCTTCAACACCTCCCTTTACCGCGACACCGACAACACCCTCATCAACGACCTCTCCGTCGTCACCAACACCCAGGCCCAGGCCATCGCCCGCATCATCCAGCGCAACAACCCCGACGTCCTCCTCGTCAACGAGTTCGACTACGACGCCAAGGGCCGCGCCGTCCGCCGCTTCAAGGAAAACTACCTCGAGGTCGGCCAGACCGGCGAAGCCCCCGTTTACTACCCCTACCACTACGCCCCGCCCGTCAATACCGGCGTCCACTCCGGCTTCGACCTCGATAACAACGGCTCCGTCGTCTCCAACCGCACCGCCGCCGGCTACGGCGAGGATGCCTTCGGTTTCGGCCTCCACCCCGGCCAATACGGCTTCGTCATCCTCTCCAAATACCCGCTCGACACCGCCAGGATCCGCACCTTCCAGAAGTTTCTCTGGAAAGACATGCCCGGCGCCCTCCTCCCCGACGACCCCCGCATCGCCGGCACCGGCGACTGGTATAACACGGCGGAGCTGAATGCCTTCCGCCTCTCCTCCAAGACCCACGCCGACGTCCCCGTGCTCATCAACGGCACCCGTTTCCACGTCCTCGCCAGCCACCCCACGCCCCCCGTGTTCGACACCGGATCGCCCTGGATCGACGGCGTGGACCACAACGGCCGCCGCAACTCCGACGAGATCCGCTTCTGGTCCGACTACGTCAACCCCGAGACCTCCGCCTACATCTACGACGACGCCGAGCTCGCCGCCAACGGCGGCGTCCCGCCCGCCCTCGCCAACCGCACCGGCGGCCTCCCCGTCAACTCCCGCTTCATCCTCGTAGGCGACCAAAACGCCGACAAAGACGAGGGCGACAGCTCCGATCCCGCGATCAAGCGCATCCTCGGCGGCATCGCCACCGTCGGCGGCGCGGTCATTCCGGCCAACCCGCTCTTCAACACCACCTTCGTCCCCGCTGGTGGCTCCCCCCCCGCCCCCGCCACGCCCGATGACACCGCAGCCTTCAGTGGCGGCGTGCGCATCGACTACGCCGTGCCCTCCGTCTTCGGCCTCACTGTGGACTCCGGTGGCGTCTTCTGGCCCCCCAGCTCCGACCCCATCTACGTCGCCACCCAGCAAACCGACCACCATATGGTCTTCGTCAACCTCTCGCTGACCGGCGTCACCCTGCCTCCCGCCACCGACCTCGTCACCTACTACGCCCCCGCCGCCAACCTCACCGGCACCACCCTCCAAGCCGCCCTGCAAAACATCATCGATGACCATGTCATCGTGGACTACAACAACGTGGACGAGGTCATGCAGGTCATCGACCAGGATGCCGTTAACCCCAACAACGTCCGCCTGCTCTATTCCAACGCCTCCCTGCCCAAGACCGCCTTCGTCGGCGCCGAGGGCACCGGCAACGCCACCAGCTGGAACCGCGAGCACGTATGGCCCCGCTTCGATGGCGTCGGCGATAACGGTCCCGACTACTCCGACCTCCACCACCTCTTCCCCGCCCAGGTGAACGTCAACAGTCTGCGTTCATCCCGTCGCTTCGCGGTCATCACCGGCACCCGCGTCACCGATCCCTTCGCCCCGGAGTCCGCCGCCGACACCCTGGATTTCACGAACAACAACGCCTCCTTCGAGCCCCTCGACCGCGACAAAGGCATTGTCGCCCGCGCCATGCTCTACATGATGACGCGCTACGACGCCTCCGACCCGCTCACCACCGATCTCGTATTGAGCAACACCCCGGTTTACGGCGGCACTGATCAAGGCGTTCGCGACACCCTCCTCGCCTGGAACCGCGCCTACCCGCCGACCGACTACGAGCGCGCCCGCAACAACGCCATCTACGCCGGTGTGCAGGTCGGCAGCACCACCTACGCCCAGGGTAACCGCAACCCCTTCACCGACTTCCCGCAGTTCGCCGACGCCATCTTCCTCGGCACCTCCGAGACGTCGTTCCTGAAGTGGCAATACCAGCGCTTCACCCTCGCCCAGCTCGCGGTGGACGCCACCTCCGGCATGAGCGCCGATCCCGATGCCGATGGTCGCAGCAACTGGGCCGAGTTCCTCTTCAACGGCAACCCGCTCTCCGCCAATGACACCCCGCTCAGCCTCACCACTGCCGGCAACCAGGTGACGATCACCTTCCACCGTCCCAAAGGCACCCAGCCGGTGACGGCCAACGTGCAAACCACGACTACCCTCGGTGCAGCCAACTTCGTCAACGTCGTCAACTGGCAGGCCTCCGCCACCGTCACGGACTTGGGCGAGTACGAGCGCGTGGCCTACACCACGACCCTCAACCCCGCCGAGCCCACCCGCTTCTGGCGCGTGAAGTTCGAATAATACCAATCACACCTCGTAAGGGGACTTTAGCATGGCCCGATGTAGCCCCGACCGGTGGTCGGGGTTTCTGGGAAACGCCCGACCACCGGTCGGGCTACACCAGACGAAAGTTTCCTTTCATGCCATAACTGTAATAAAGCCACTGACGCAGCGGCACGGGCTTAAGATCCGGGGTGCGCACGCGTCCCGCCATCCATTACCGCCGCCCCATGACTCCCGCCCGCCCATTTTTCGCCTTCGCCGCCCTTAGCCTCCTAGTCACCGGCTTCGCCCTTGCCCCGCGTCTCCTCTCCCAAGGTTCTGCGCCCCTATCACCCGCAGCTTCCCCCGCCCCCGAGCCAACCGCCTCCCCGCGCCTGCTGCCGCTGCCTGCGGCGGAACCCACCCCCGCGCCCGAGCGCGCCTTGCTCATGGGCACGCTCCCACGCCTCACCCACAAGCTCGCGCTGTCCGCCGATGCCGGTAACGCCCCGCTCGCCGCCTTCTACCTGCACGAGTCCCTCGAACAGCTCCGCGCGATCCAGAAAGAGTCTCCCGAATACGAAAACCAGCCCATCGCCGTCCTGATCGACCGCCTCGCTCTGCCCGCCTACGCCGACCTCCAAAAATCCCTCGACTACCCCCACACGCCGACCCCGCCCGCCTCCCGCGACGTGTTGCTGCGCGGGCTCGACCGCGTGATCGCCTCCTGCAACGAGTGCCATGCCGCCACCCAGCACGCCGTCATCCAGATCACCCGCGGCACCGAGGTAAACCCGTTTAACCAATCCTTCCGCCCACTCCCGCCCCCCGCGCCATGAACATCTCCCTTCGCGCCCTTCGTGTTGTCCACGCTGCCGCCTTTACCTTCGCGCTCACCCTCGCTCTCGCCTGGGTGCCCGCTGCCCGTGCCGTCGATCCGTCGCCCCCGCCGCCCGCCCCCGTCGTTGTGCGTATAGAGGGTTTTCTCCCATCCACCGACACCTCCGCGTCCGCCGCCCCCGCGACGCCCGTTCGCCGCAGCCTCGGCTTCATCGTGGAAGCCGATGGGTTTCTGCTCACCAACTACCAGCACCTCACCGATCCCGCCTCCGGCCGCCTGCTCGAAGACCTGCGCGTCACGTTTCCCTCCGATCCGGCTCGCCTCGTCCACCCCGCCCGCGTCATCGGCGTCGAGCCTACGCTTAATATCGGCATCCTCAAAATCGACCCGCCCGCCTCTGCCCCGGCTTTCCCCGTCTCCAAAATCGCGCGCGGTCAGGAACCTCCCATCGCCACCCCGCTCGCCGCCTTCGCCGACGACCTCCCGGACGATCCTTCGCCACGCGGCCCGATCCCTGCGGGCAACCTGCGCCGCCCCACCGGCACCGTCATCGGGCTCAACACCCGCAAGTGTTACCAGGAAAGCCTTACCTCCACCCTGTTCCGCACCGATCTCGGCCTCACCGAAGCCTCCGTCGGCGGCCCGGTCTTTGTCGCCGAGACCGGCGAGGTCGTCGCCCTCTACACCGGCTACAAGCCCACCCCTGCCGCCGATCACGTGGAGACGCCCGGCGAGACCTTTGTCCTGCCCATCACCCTGTGTTTTAACATCTACGACAGCCTGAAACAAAAGCGCAGTCTGCTCTCCCCCTGGACCGGTTTCTCCGTGCGCCCCCTCACCTCCGCCGAAGCGCAGCGCTTCCCCACCACCCGGAGCCACCGCGCCGGTGTCGGCCTCGAATACATCTGGCCCGACAGCCCGGCCGAAAAGCTCGGCCTGCAGGTGGACGATGTGCTCGTCCAGCTCGGTTATAACCGGATCGAGTCCGTGGCCGATTTCCAAAAATGGCTCTACATGAACGGCGTCGGCCAAAAGGTGAAGCTGCTCGTGCTCCGTGGCCGTGACCAATACCTGTCCGCCGACTACATCATCGAAGAGCGCCCCGCCTCCGCCCGCCCCCGCTAAAACTGTCGGCTTATCTCCGTTTAAAAATCACCCAACCCAGCCCGTAAACCTCCGCGTCAATCGCCCGCCGCGCCGGGTTCCCGCCCCCGGCCGAAGCGCGCGATCTTGACCCCGCGTTTTCGGGTAATACCGTATTACCATGCCCACCTTAACCTTCAAAGTGAGCCCGGCAGAGGCCCGGAAGATCCGCGCACAGGCCCGCCAGCAAAAGGCCACCTTATCCGCCTATCTGCGCAAGCTGGCGCTGCCCGAAGAGCCGCCGGCCGAGCGAAAGATCGTGATGAAAATCCATCCCGTATCGGGTCTGCCCTATAACGCCGCGCCTGGCCGTCCAGTCACGCAGGCGGAAATAGACGCGGCCTTGGTGGATTTTCCATGAGTAACTACCTCCTGGATGTGAATGCGCTCATCGCATTGCACCACGAAGATAGCCCGCACCACGCCGCCTTTCACGAATGGGCTCAAGCCGTAGGTATGCAAAATTTAGTTACCTGCGCCATGGTCGAGCTCGGCTTTCTGCGGGTGTCGATGCAGGCGTTTCGCTACACGGCTGTGCAAGCCGCGCAGGCTCTGGCCGACACCAAGGCGCACTTGGGCGGCTTCGTAAGCGCGGCACCCTCCCCGCTGCTGCCTGCCTGGGCGGCGACGGCGGGCACGACTTCCGACGCCTACCTCACGCAAATCGCCCAGGACGCCGGACTCGTGCTGGCCACCTTTGACCGCGGTATCCCCGGCGCGCAACGCATCCGGTGAACCGCCCGCTCCGGCGGCGGTTTCCAAGCTCAGCACACCAGGCTGCGGAAGGCGTCAAACTCCGCCGTCAAGCCGCCCGGCACGCCCTTGCAGATCACGCTCACCGCGTCGTGCGAGTGCAGGGATTCGAGGTGCGAGCACGCCACCTGGAAGTCCACGATGCGTTTTTCCTTCGCCAGTTCGCCGTAAACCAGCCGCGCCGCGTCCTCGACAAACTTGATGTGGGCCCCGTTCAGCTCGGCAAAGGCCTGCTCATCCTCGCGCTTCACCATCACCTGCGTCTCAGTCACCAACGCGCGCAACACGTGGTCGCGCAGTTCTTCGAGGTGTAATTTCGCCTTTGGCGCCAGCTCGACCAACACGCGGGCCTTGGAACGCTGGTTGTGCGGTATGCCATAGACCCCGCGCTTGTCGCGGGCGTGCTCGGTCAGCTCCGCGCTGCACGGGCAGGCCGACGAATAAACAAAATCCAACTCGATGAAACGGCGCACCGTGCCGTCTTCCGCGAGCCGCCCGAGAAACGCCGCCTGGTAATACTGCCAGCCCACCAGTCCGCTGCGCAGCGCGGTTTGCTTCAGCGGGTAGGAGAAATCCAGCCGCAGGCGGGCGGAAAGGGTGCCGACATCGCGCCGGTAAATTTTCAGCAGCTTGGCCACCATATCCGGCGACGCCGCCTCGTCCGCGTTGTCGTAAAACGAGCGCACGATCCGGCTCATGTTGATGCCCTTCAAATTTGCCGCCAACGAGACCGTGCCCGTCACCGAGGTTTCCAGGGTATGCACGGTCTGGCCATCGCGAGCCGGGTAGCGCAGGGGTAGTTTAAACCCCGATACGCCCACCTGCTGGATCGCCACCGGCGCACCGGGAATCGCGTCCACCGCCTCCATCATATCGGGCAACGACTCCTTGTATTCCGGAGTCAGGGTGAACGCGGCATCGTAAGCCCGCACGACGCGCGGGGCCGGTCCACCGGACACGCGGTGCAGGTACATCGTTTTCTTGCTCGCTGCGGGTGCGGCGGAGGCGGCGGCGGAAGGGGCTTTTTTCTTGGCTGGCATGGTCGTTTTTAGCGGATCGTGGGAGGGCGTCAGGCGGTTGGGACGATAACCGTAGCCCCGGCGGGCGGGGTTAGCTGGCGCGGAAGATAAGGATGATGAGTTAAGATTGGTTAAAGCGCGGGTTGGGGACCGCGATATTCGGCAAAGTTACGCGGCGTTTCAAAAAGCTTCACCGAGTAGAGTCGCCCCGACTTGATGTGCGGCTCGATCTGATTCCAAAACGCGATCACGAGGTTTTCCGAAGTCGGAATCACCCCGCGCAAAAACGGCACCTCCACATTCAGATTACGATGATCGCAGGGGCCGACGATTTCGGCGGTCAGGATATCCCGCAAGGCACCCAGATCTAACAGGTAACCGGTCTCGGGGTCGGGCTCGCCGGCCACCGTGACCTCCAGCACATAGTTGTGCCCGTGCCAGTGTTCGTTGGAGCACAGCCCGTAGGTCTGCTCGTTCCAAGCCGCGTCCTTGGTCGGGTTCACCAGGCGGTGGGCGGCGTTGAAATGCACCTGGCGCGTCACGAAAACGGTGCCCGCCAGCGCCCGCACGGCGGGGCGGGTTTGAGGTGAAGAACGTTTTTTGGAGACGGCTTTGGCCATGGTGGGTTGGATAACCGAGCAGTAAAAAGCGCTGCGGTCAACGGGCGGCCTGTTTTTGGCTGGCACCCACCCGGCGAAGCACTACGCCCACTCCTCCTCATGGCCATGCGTCTTCAAATCCTCGGCAGTGGCAGCGCGGGTAACGCCGCCCTGCTCCAGACCGAGAGCGCACGCGTCTTGATCGATGCCGGCTTTTCCTGCCGCCGTCTCCAGGAATTGCTGCGCGCCGCCGGCACCTGCCTCGAGCAAATCGACGCGGTCTTCCTCACCCACGAACACGGCGACCACGCCGCCGGGGTGGAAGGCTTTAAAAAACACCCCCGCACCGAACTCTACGCCAACGCCCCCACCGCCCGCGCCGTGCAACAAAAAGCCGGCCGCGAGGCCACCTGGCGGCTCTTTGAAACCGGCTCCACCTTCCGCTTTCGCGATCTCGAAATCACCAGCTTCTCCGTGCCGCACGACGCCCAGGAACCGGTGGGTTTTCACTTCGCCCAGGGTGCCGACGGCGATTTATTCTCCCCGCGCCGCGCCCTCGCCTGGCTCACCGACCTCGGGCACATCCCCGGCCACGTCCACGCCCACCTGCGGGCGAGCGATGTCGTCGTGGTGGAAAGCAACCACTGCCCCCAATTACTGGAAGCCGATCACCGCCGCCCTTGGAGCACCAAACAACGCATCTCCGGCCGCCACGGCCACCTCTCCAACGCCGCCGCCCGCGAACTGTTGGAGGCCAACGCCCACTCCGGCTGGCGGCGCATCTTCCTTACCCACCTCAGCCGCGATTGTAACAGCCTTGATGCGGTCGAGCGCACCTTCGCCCCCCTGCGCACCCGCCTCGGCCCGGCTTGCCCGCTCGAAATCGTTGCCCCCGGCGGCGGCACCGCCGCCTGGGAATGGTGAGCCACCTCGCCCCGGAAGGCACCGAAGCCGCCCATGAGTTTTATTTATGACAAAAAAACTCTTAAAATAGCCAATAAACACCCCAACTCCGTTCTCGCAGTCCCCCCGAACCGTCCTTTGCTCTTTTTTTCGTATGTATAATTCCTTTCGCCGCACCAAAATCATCTTCACGCTGGGGCCTGCCACCGAATCCGAGGAGATGCTCGAAAAAATGATCCTCGCTGGAGCTGATATCGCCCGCCTCAACATGGCTCACGCCAAACATGAGTGGTGCCGCATGGTCATCCGCCGCATCC
>JAIXRU010000090.1 GCA_027485045.1 Opitutaceae bacterium
GGTCTTCGGCTTTTACGACAGGTGATTTTGTAACCGCCAGAAATAGACGGTGTTCGCGCCGCCGCTCACACCGTCCCCATAAAACAAGTTTACCTATGAAGTTTAGTGCCTGTCCCGGGCACCATTTTACGAGCTTACCTCTAAGGTAATCCGGCACTTACCGGCTTAAAAAGGGAGTTACTGGTTCCCTTTTCTTCCCTTTCTTACGCGGTATGCCAAAAAAACGCGAATGGCCGAAGGCTGTCACTGTGGGTTCGGTGGTGGTTAAGGTTTACGTGGTCAACCATTCGACCAACGCGACGGGAAAGGCTTATGTTGTCTCTTACCGCACGCCGTCTGGGCGAAAGACGGTGAAGTTCGCCAATTCTACTGCCGCTATGGAAGAGGCGCGGCTCCAGGCCGAGAAGCTTGCCGCAGGGAAGGTTGAGGCTGCCGAGATGACCGGGGGGAGCGTGAAGAGCTTGCCGCCGTCCATGAGTTGGCGGGAGGAATCCCGCTTTTGGCGGTGTTGCGCGAGTGTGAAGGAAGCTCATCGTCTCGCAGCTGCTTGAGCAACTACCACGAGGATCTCGGGCTGCTTTCGGCATGG
Source organism: Opitutaceae bacterium (assembly GCA_027485045.1). Lineage (GTDB taxonomy): Bacteria > Verrucomicrobiota > Verrucomicrobiia > Opitutales > Opitutaceae > IMCC26134_A. The sequence continues at coordinate 590 of JAIXRU010000090.1, forward strand.
TGCCACATAGTTTTACGCTAATCCAAGCAGTGAGCGCCATGCCACGAGATGGACGCTGGATGGACGATGTCTTAATTAACCAACACTAAAAAGTAATTGAACTACCCATTAAGAGCAGTTCAGTTACTCTAATGAAGCGTTTTGGTCGCGAAACCCTTGAACAAGCTCTTACCCTGCTCGGTGAGATTGTGGCCGCACGCGGCCACCCACCCGAACATTTCGTGGTTTGTGGCGGCTCCTCCCTTCTCGCCCTCGACCTCATCAGCCGCACAGCTACGCGTGATGTGGATGTGCTCGCCCGGCTTGAAGCGCGCCGACTTGTCCAAGCTAAACCCCTTTCCCTTGAGATTCGAGAAGCCGCTGACGCCGTGCGCACCCAACTCGACCTGCCCGCCGATTGGTTCAACACCGGCCCGGCCGATGACTCCTTCTTTCGTCTCGGCTTTCCAGTTGGGATCGAAGATCGCCTAACGCATCGCACCTACGGCCCCGCACTCACCATTGGGTTCGTTGGCCGCTACGACCAAATTCACTTTAAACTCTACGCCGCCGCCGACCAAGGCCCCGGTCGCCACGTCGCTGACCTACGCGACCTACGCCCCACCGCCGATGAACTCCTCGCCGCCGCCCGCTGGACGCGACTCCAAGATCCTTCCGAGGGTTTCCGCTTTGTTCTCGCAGACCTCCTAAGCCACCTCGGTCATGCCCAACTCTCCGACCAGATTTAAGACCGAGGCTCGCGAAGCTACCCTAGATCTACTTTGGCGCCAGTGGATCACACTAGGCGTCTCAGGCCACGCCGCGCCCACCTTCGGCCATGTGCTTATTGACCCCGAAGCCCTTCTTCTCGCCTCGACCACGCTTGCCCGCCACGACGCCCGTCTCTTTGATGAGATGCTCGACTGGCTGCAGGATCAGGCGGACTGGATAAATCTCCAGCGACTCACTCGCATCCATAAAGACCACTCACTAGGCGACGCATCCCTCCTCTCAGCCATTGCCACCCGCCTAACCCGCTTGCCTGCTCATAAAAAGTGGCAAGTCCTCTCCCGCCCTCCCGCCGAGCCACACCCCGCGCCCGCCCCTCTTTTTCCTGCCGATGGCCACTTCGGCGTGCCAGACCCAGATTTCCTAGCTCATGGCTGGCTGCGTGGCCCCACCCGCTATCGCGGTCTTTCCGTAGCTCCGCGAATGGACCACGCCGGCAACTTGCTCCTCAAGCTTCGCGCCCTCTTCGGCCGCCAATCTCGGGCCGAGATCATGGCGTGGCTCCTAGCGCACGAATCCGGTCACCCCGCCGAGATCGCACGACAGACCGGGCACTTCCGCCGTTCCATTCAACTCGCCCTAAATGAACTCGAACGCTCTGGGCATATCCGTGCCCGCCGCGAGGCTCGCGCCAAACAGTTTTCCCTCGTGCACGACGACTGGCGATTCCTTGCCACTTGGAAAAATCCGCCCGGGCAAAGTTTTCCCGCCTGGCTGCCATGGGCCGCCATTTTACGCTGGCTAGAACAATTTTTCGCGCTGCTTGACGACACCAAAATCGCCGCCGCCTCGCTTGAATTCCAAGCCATCGAGTGGAACCGTCGGCTCGACTACACACCACTCGCCGACGCCCCCGCACTTGTCGCGCTCACCTTCCCAATTGAAGCCCGCGGCGCCGAAGCCATCGCCGCCCACCAAGAACGCTTTCGCCAACTCATTGCTCGCCTAGCCTCAACGTAAAACCTGTGACAGCCCTGCGGCACCTGATGTCCGTCGAGTGATCGCTGAACTTTTCGTTCGCGAAAACACTGCTTACCCGGCCAAGGCCGTCCACTTCGTGTTCGGCTAGGTAAGTCCCGGCGTTTCTGCCGACTAATAGGCCTGCGCCACCTGCAAGTCCGCCAAGACGTGGTGAGGTATCGCCGATACTCTTGTGCCAATGGTTAGTTTGGCGAACAAAACGGAGTTAACCAAAACCTTCCATGGTCACTCATGTTCCCTTTCCGTTCCCTATTTATGTGACACTAGGTAAACAAGTGCCTGTCCCGGGCACCAATACCAGCGGTCAGTAAGTGCGCTCCTAGAGCATCTTCCCAATCAAAGGCAGCACTGTGCTGGCACGGGATTGCCAGGTTTCGAGTTTGTCCAGGCGGCTTTGTAGAACCTTGAGGGCGGCGGGGGTGAGTTTGGATTCGGCCGCGCCCAAGCTTTCGGACGCAGCGAGCATACGCTCATCCTGCCTTTTGATGTAGGGCACCAAGCGTTCGCGCAACAAGCTGCCCAGTAATCGTCTCAGCTCCACCACCGCCACCCAACGTGTGGCCCGAGGGGCTTCCAGTCCCGTACTGGCTGCTCCTGGATCGAGTTCCGCATCGGCGGGCGCAATCGCCCCAAGATCGCGCAGGGTGCGCAACCCCTGGCTGACCGAACCCTTACTCAGGTCGAGTTTGCGTTCGATTTCGGCAAAGACCAAGGGCTCGGCCGAGGCGAAGAGCAGACCGTAAATTTCCCCCATCGATTTGGGCAGGCCCAACAACTGCACCAAATCGGTAAATACCTCAACTACCTGCGCCTCAAAGGGTGTCAAAAGAGGCGCGGGCGTGGCTGCGTCGCTTGGGACCGTCGACTCTGGTGCCGTCGAATGGGAGGAAGTCGTGCTCACGTGCAGTAAGCTAACAGCATCCGGAGGCGTCGGTTTCAATTAAAATTGAAATCGCGATTTGCGGAAATCGTGGGTGCTTATGCGGCAGACGATGTAAATATGTTCGTAGTGGGCGCCCTCCATATGCGGATATTTTTGCACGCTACGCTCTAACTGGGACGCATGCGCGCTTGATCATTCGATCAGATGGAAACCCAACTGCTCGACCCGGGTGTAACAACGAGTCACATCGGAAGCTGGATTGGTTTTTTCGGTAGGACTGAGCGTGAACTCAATGGCTGGGTCAGATGACACCGCACTCGGGCTCACGCCCTAGCCAACCCCCGACGAGTCAAGTAAAACGTCACCGCACATCAACTTAGAATCTGACCAACCTGAACTGACAACTCTTGGTTTTTCACCACCCACGCGACACTGTTGTCTGCTTTCAGGCTTGTCGTTAACGGCCATTATCCAGCAACTCATTCCGGACGTTTAACTTTTATTTTACCGTGTCCGTTTCATCCGCCAATCCACTCCCCCCCAAGCCCAATTTGGTGCGTGCCTTTCGGGGTGATTTGCGGGCGGCAAGTCCGCTGCATCCCTTGGAGCTGGCCCTGGTTTTAATCGTCTCCACGCACCTCGTTTTTCTACCTTGGGCGATCGGGTCGCGCATGCCGTGGGCTCAGGTGGTTTCACTCTGTTTTGGCGTGGTTGCTTTGCTCGTCGCGTTGTGGCCGAGGCGTTATCGGGGGGAACTCGCCCCGGAGGGAAACTTCACTTTGCATGCCTGGCCGCGTTTGCTGCGGTTTCCGCTTTTTTGGATAGGGTTGGTGTTTCTCGTTTATGTGCTTACCCAGGCGCTGAATCCTGCTTGGGAACGCGTGAGCACGCCGCAGGTTTGGTATATCCAAAGCATCGCGCATGTGGAGTGGTTGCCTAGCAGTGTGGCGGCTCCCTTCGAACGCATGAACGCCTGGCGTATGCTGGTGATCTGGACCGGAGTCTGGACAGCGGCTTGCGCGATTTGGACCGGGTTTACCCGGCGCAGCGCAGTCAAGGCCGTGCTCAATACGCTGATCATCAACGGCAGCGTGCTCGCTTTGCTGGGCGTTCTGCAAAAGGTAACCGGTGCCACCAAGTTCTTTTGGTTGGTCGCCTCCCCGGCGGCTACCTTTCACTCGACCTTTGTTTATAAAAACCACGCCGGGGCCTATTTAAACATCATTTTCGCTTTGGCGCTGGGCCTGGCCGCTTGGAATCACGTGCGCGGTCTGCGTCGACTGGAACGCAGTACTCCGGCACCGGTTTATCTTTTCGCCGCCATTCTTTGCGGTGTGTGTGTGTTTATGAGCGGCTCCCGCGCCTCGATGCTTTTGCTCGGCGGGTTTATCTTGGCGGGTGGTTTGATCTACTTGGTTTGGCGCAGTCGGCAGGGCAGTTCCGGCGGTAGTCCCGCAACTTCGATCATTGTCGCCACTCTCGCGGTAGGCTTTATCGCTTTGGCCGCGACCTACCTGAATTTACAAACCAGCATCGATCAGATTCGCAACGTTTTCGGGAACGATCGAGTCGCCTCCATCGAATCGCGTATACAAGCGCGCGACGCCACCTGGGAGCTCTTCCGCGACGACCCTATCACCGGCTGGGGCGCGGGCAGTTTCCGTCATGCGTTTCCCCTGCACCAACAAAATTACCCCGACATTTACCGTCCCTTCGGCTCTGTGATGTTCTGGGATCATGCGCATAACGACTATCTGCAAATCCTGGCCGAAGTCGGCATTCTCGGCGTGATCCCGCTTTTGTTGACGCTCGGTTGGTTTTTCCGGCGATTGCTGCGTTCGGGTGCGCTCACGCAGCCGGCTTTTTTGCTTATCACCCTGGGCTTGGGCCTGACCTTGGCGCATTCATGGGTGGACTTTCCTTTGAGCAACGCGGCCATTGTCACCACCTTCGGCTTAAGCTGGATTTTACTCGTGCGCTGGACCGAGTTGGAACGCTCGCGTGGATGAGTTTACACGGCTAAACCAGCCCGTGTTTGTGTCGATATTAGAGGTAGACATCGCGCCCCGCCCCATTCCCCGCCGCTCCTCGCTCGAAGTCCTCGCCACGACCTATATCCCCCAGCGCCACCCTGCCCTACAAGCCGGTGGCCCACCCCAAAGGTGAAGCCGACCCTTCAGCGCAGTTCCCCGGGAATGCGGCGGGCGCGATCTCTCATATACTCCCCCATTCCACCCACTGGGTGTTGATAACGCACACTCTACGCCATCGCGCTTCTGACGCTTTGTAGCGTTACGCTACCACAGGCACGGGCAGGGCTCCGCCAAAGGCACATCGCGGTGTCTCAGCAGTAATCCCTCCCATCGCGAAAGCGGTCGCAGCAAGGGATGGTCGTCCGCCACCCCCCGCTTCCGCCCGATCAGGAAACGTTCCCCGCGATAGATTCCGATGACGTAAAAATCCGTTTTTATTCCCGCCGCCCGGCGACGAAACTCCGGCGCGGTTAACCAACGTGAACCATCCCGGTAGGCTTCGAACTCGGGATGATTGCTGCTCAGCACCCGTACCAGCTCCGTCAGTACGAAAAACCACTCCGGTCCCGCCACCAAGTGATTAGGCGCCTCACCCTGCAAACGCAGGTTGCTAAACATCGTAAACGTGCCCTGCGTGCCGAGCCCGACATAGGGCGACACCCCCAGCAGGACCAGCGGCGCGAGCGTGGCCAGCAGCCACCGTGGTCTCGGCCAGGCGATCTCGCTCACTCCGATCTCGGCCCCTCGTTCGCGCCCCAGCGCACTGACCGCGAGTGCGACCGGCACGATGGAAAACACCAGCCACAGCGTGTTCACAAAATGCGGCCCTGGGTGAAAAAACCGATACTCCACCGCTATAGCCGCGCACACCCCCGCCGCGCCCGCCACCTTCCAACCCGCGGCCCTTACATCGCGACGCGCCAAAAACCCCGGCACCGGCGCGACCGTGGCCGACCAGCGGTCGAAGGCCCGGTCCGGCATCCACGGCAACAAACATACAAACGCCAGGCTGGAAAAACTGCTGATGCCCAGGATCGGCACCAACCCCATCGCAACATGAAACCCCAGCGCCAACACCAACCCGACCGAGCGCGTGCGCCGCCACCAAAGACAAAAGGGCAAGGCCAGCTCCAGCCCCAGGGTCACCCCGATCGCCACGCGCTGCGGCCACCCCGTCGCCAATCCTTCCGCCACCCCCGGCCAGCTCCCCAGCCCATAGGCGTTGACCGCCTTGACCAAAAACACCGCCGCGCAACTCGCCTGCGGATCGAGAAACCCGGTGTTTAACTTCGCCCAAAACGAAAACCCATAAAGCAGCGGAAACGCCACCCGCAGCAAGGGTGCCGCCGCCTCGTAAACCCGCGCCGGATTCACCGTAATGCGCCAACCTTGCCGGCACCCCGCCGTGGCGATCGCGATCAGCACCGCTCCCGCCAGCCAGAACTCAAACACCATGTGGTTCGAGAGCTGTTCATACTCCCGCCCCAAGACGAAGACCGTAGCCAAAAGAAACCCGGCCAATCGCCTGATCGAGTCGGGCCGCGCCACCAGCAGCAATGTCGCCCCTAGATAAACCGCGCCCGCCACGCTCCCAAACCCGAGCCGCTCAAAGGTGAGGTGGTGCACCACGCCGGCCACGCCCCACGCCAGCGCGAGCCAGCTCATTCGCTTCCGCCCGCGCGCTTCCTCGCTGGTCTGAAGCTCCGGCGTCATCGTGGTCGCGTCACCCGACGCCTACACCGCTCGGCTCATATCGAAAAACTTTCCCCGCACGAGCACGAGGCCTTGGCGTTCGGGTTGGTAAATTTAAACCCGCCCGCGATCAGCGCCGAGGAGTAGTCGATATGCGTCCCCTTCAAGTAGAGTGCCGTCTTTGTATCCACGATCACCTTCACTCCCCCGGTGGGCACGTAGATATCGCCTTTTTTCGCCTCCGGCGCGAAGCGCAGTTTGTAACTCAGCCCGTTGCAACCGCCGCCCGAAATCGCCACCCGCAGGAACTCGCCCTGCTTTTCCCGGGCGATCAGAGCGGATACCTTGCGGCCCGCCGCAGCGGTCAGGCTCACCAGCCGTTCATCCCCCACGCGCACCCCTTCGGGCAGCGCGGGGTTTACAGGCTCGGTCGCGGGGGCGTTGGTTTCCATGACAGCTAAGAAACGCCTCCACCCGCCGCGCGCAAGCCGCGCCATGCGACCAGTGAGCGCGCCACCCGCACCGCGCTGGCGAAACTGCTGGCCGAGGCCACCCCGCGCCCCGCGATATCAAAGCCCGTGCCGTGGTCGGGGCTCGTCCGAATCTGCGGCAGTCCTAGCGTGACGTTCACCGCCTGGTCAAACTCCAGCGTCTTCAAGGGCGCCAGCCCCTGGTCGTGGTAGAGCGCGATCACTCCGTCGAAATCCCCGCGTAATTGACGGCCAAATACGGTGTCGCCCGGCAGGGTCCTGGATAATCCCGTGTGCCGGGTGCGCAGCCGGTTAAGGATGGGGTCAATGGAGTCGCGCTCCTCCTTCCCCAGCAAACCTTCCTCGCCGGCGTGCGGGTTGAGCCCGCAGACCGCGATGCGCGGCGTGCCCAATACCCCGTCGGCGGCGCAAAGCTCCACCGCCGCCGCCGCCGCCCGGGCCAGCACCGGCTCGGTCAACGCGGCCGGCACTTCGCACAGGGGAATGTGCCACGTCGCCAGCACCACGCGCAGCCGCCCGCCGCAAAACGCCATCACCGGCTCGCCGCCCCAGGCGGCGGCGAAAAACTCCGTCTGGCCGGCGTGTTTCCAGCCCACTTTGGCCATCCAGGATTTTGCCACCGGTCCCGTCACCACGCCGGCCACCCGTCCCTCGCGCGCCGCCGCCGAAGCCGCCAGCAAAGCCAGATCGGCCACCCGTGCCCCCGCCTCGCTGGGCTGTCCCGGAGTGGCGGCGAAATCATCCATGCCCTCCACCGGACAGGCGCGAAACCGTTCGCCCCGAGGCAGGGTCGCCAGCCAGCGGGCGGGTCCATGCACCTCCACCCGGGCCAGATCCGCGGCGGGCGCCTCGCTTAACCAGGTGGCGATGATCTCCGGGCCCACGCCCGCCGGATCCCCGCAGGTAAAGGCCAATTTATCCGAGGTCGTGGTACTCATAAAGAATCCTCCGCGCTGCCTGCCGCCGCGCCGCCAAACGCCTTCTTCGGCGAGCGGGCAAAGCCCCGCTTGCCTTCGGCGAAAAACGCCAGAAACCGCCCGGCCTCCGCCGTGGTAAAGGCGCCCGAGCCCAGCGCCTCGGCGGCGAGCGTGCGGATGTTGCCCGAACCGAGATACACCTGGCGAAACGCCTGCTTCAGCTCGCGCAGGGTCTCTCGCGCAAACCCGCGTCGCTTCAAGCCCACCAAATTCAGCCCGCTCACCTCGTCACGCTCCGCCACGAGGGTAAAGGGCGCCAGATCGCGCGAGATCCGCGCGAGGCCGCTCAGCATCACACTCTCCCCGATACGCACAAACTGATGCACCGCCGCGCCGCCCCCCAGAAACGTGAACGCACCCACCTCCACATGGCCGGCCAGCATGACGTTGTTGGCCAGCACCACGTCGTCTCCCATCACGCAGTCGTGCCCCGCATGGCTGTTGGTCATGAGGAAACACCGCGCGCCGATCACCGTGGCCTTTCCCTCGTAGATCGAGCGATTCACCGTCGCATGCTCGCGGATCACCGTGCCCTCGCCGATCTGCGCAAAGGTCGGAGTGCGACGGTCAAATTTCAAAAACTGCGGGTCACCCCCGACCACCGCATAAGGATGCACCACCACCCGGTCGCCGAGCACGGCGTGGCGGGTCACGATGGCCCCCGCCATGATTTCGCAGTCGGCGCCCAGTTGCGCGCCTGGTTCGATTATCGCGGAAGGATGAATCATGGGTTGGATAACTGACACGCTCACCGCCCCGCCGTCCGGTTTCAAGCCCCGCCGCCACCGATCCGCCGTCAGTCCCTTTTCTAGCGCCCCGGTCTGGCCGGCAAAAAGTCGAGCTGCGGCTCGCGCAAGAGATCGTAGTTTTTCAAGATGCGCAGCACCTCAAGCGTGTCGCTTTTGCGGTAGCTGCGGTTGATTTCCACCTTCTCGATCAGGTCGAGCAGAATGGCGCGAAACGAAAGGATGCCGTCCACCCCGCGTGCCTTGAGCAACTCGACGCTCTGGCTGCGAAAGGGCTCCTGGGTGGGCAAGGCCGGTAAAACCAAAATCTTGGAAAACTCCTCCGGCCCTTCCGCCCCCTCGCCTTCCCCGGGCGGGAAAAACCTCGCCGCCCCGCGCTGCACCTCCTCCTCCAGAAACCGAAAAATCTCCGGCGAACTCTTCAACATGCCCGGCGTAAATACGTCCGTATGCCACGGCTTCACCGCCACGATGGCGCGGTGCAGGTAGGGTAGTTCGGTCGCGAATAGGAAGAAATCCGGCTTCCGGTTTTCCCGGTTCCAGCGCGGATTCAGAACCACCAGATCGATCTCTTCGTCCTTGGTTTTTTTGCGGGCCTGCACCGCGTGTTTACGAACCTGGCGCACGAAAAACCCGTTTTGCTCAAAATACTCGCGGACAATTCCTTCATCTATGGCGGCCACGTTACAGAGCTAAACGTCAACTCGGCCCAAATCCAAAGCTCAAAATCCGCCTCGCACATTCGCCCCCGTTCCCAAAAGCTGCCTGCATGACCATGACTTGGCTCGCTCAAGCTTGCTCCGCCAGTGCGTGGGCCCACCTGCCCACCACGGATTTTCCCGCGCGTGCCGCCACGCCTGGCGCTCTGGCTATCCTTCCCGTGTATGGCTGCGCCCACCACGGCATCGGATTGCCGCTCGACGCCGAGGAGGCTATCGGCGGAGCCCTGCTCGACCCTGCCTGCGCCGCCCTTCTCGCCGTCGGCAAGGCCACACCGGTCGTGCTCCCGCCCCTTCGTTTCGGCCCTGCTCCCCAGAACGCCTCGGCCTGGTTTGGCGTCTCGCTCGAATTGACTCTCGATCTGGTGCGCGAGATCGCTCTGGGCGTTAAGTTTTCCGGTTTTGGCAAGCTGCTGATTTTCTCCACCAGCCCCTGGCATCGCGAGGCGCTCGACATCGCCGCCCGCGACATCCGGGTGGAAACCGGCCTCACCGTTTACCGCGTGCACCTCGCTTCGCTGGGTTTTGATTTTCATCCCGCCGCCTGCGTCAACGTGCGCCTCGCCACCCAGGCGCTCGCCGCTTCCCTGCTCAATGTCGAGCCTGGCGTCTCCCCGCCGCAAGATTCCGCCGACGAATCCTTTCGCCCCGGACGCTGGGTCCAGGGACCGCCGCTTGCCGCCGGTCCCATCGGCGTCGAGGTGAATAAGGCCTCCGCCGCCCTCCGCACCGCCGCCACCCTGCGCCTGTCCCGCGTCATCACCGAAGCCGCCTGGCATAATCTCCCCAAACCGGTCGTGTCCGACCTTGATTCGGTCGAGTCCACTGCCTCGCCGATCGAGGCTCCGCCCCCCCGCTGGCGCCCCTTCGGCGTTTGTCAGCTCGCGTCGCTCACCCGCGAGCAACTGCGGGCCGCCGCGCAGACCGCCGGAGCCCTCGCGGTGCTGCCCACCGGAGCCATCGAACAACACGGCCCTCATCTTCCGGTCGGGGTGGATGCGATACTCGGCCAGGGCTTGCTGGCCCGCGCCCTCGCCCGCCTTTCCCCCCGTGCCCCGGTCTTTGTCGCGCCCCCCATCGTGGTGGGCAAAAGCAACGAGCACGCCGACTGGCCCGGCACCCTCACGCTCAGCGCCCGCACCTTTATTGCCCTGGTGCGCGCCCAGGTGCTGGAGCTGCATCGCCTCGGCTTTCGCACCGTGGCGCTGTTTAACACGCACGGCGGCAACAGCGCGGTGCTCGTGGCGCTCATTCGCGACCTGCAAAACCTGCCCGGCCTGCGCATCGGCATGCTGCAAAGCGCCTACAAGCCCGAGCAAAGCCCGCAGGAGGCCGCCTACGGCTTCCACGCCGGAGAGTGGGAAACCGCGCTCATGCTCGACCTCGCCCCCGAAACGGTGCGCATGGCGTATGCGCTTTGTCATTACCCGGCCCGCCTGCAGGATCCGGAGGAGCTCCGCCCCGAAGGCGCGGTGCTCAATCTCGCCTGGACAAGTCGCGACATCGCCCCCGAAGGCGTGATCGGCGATGCCACGCTCGCCAACGCCCCTCAGGGCGCGGCCTGGGTGGAGGCCACCGCCCGCTCGCTCGCCGAGCGCCTCAGCGCGCTGACCAGCGTTTGAGTCAGGGCGTGTCTGGGTATGTTCTCGGCCCAGCGCTCTTTCTCGCTTCACTCGTAGAGCCTCCGGCGATGGGCCGGGAACTTACCCAGACACGCCCTAGCTCAGAGCAGTTGCAAAAACTCCGCCGGGGTCGGGGCCGTCACCGAAAATTTCACCACCCGCCCCGCGTGCTCGTAGTCGAAGCGCGTCTGGTGGGAATGCAGGCACAGCCGTTTGATACCGCTGGCCTTGGCCAGGGCGCGATTCGCCCCGAAATCTCCGTAGGTCGCATCGCCCACGATGGGCAGTTTGTGGTGCGCACACTGCACCCGGAGTTGATGACTGCGCCCGGTGCGCGGCACCAGCTCGATCAAGGCCACCGGTCCGGCGCCCTCGCGCCGTTGCCGCAAGACCCGCACATGCGATTCGCTGGGGATGCCCTCACCCGCCTTGGCGCGCACCTGCCCGCCGCGTTTCTCGATCACCAGCCGGTCCTTCCACACCGCCGTGGCGTTGGAGGGTTTTCCGAAGACCAGCGCATGATACGTTTTCTCAATGTGTTTCTCGCGGAACAGCGCGCGAATGCGCAGCGCGAGCGCCTCGTCGAGCGACCCCAGAATCACCCCCGAGGTGTGCGAATCGAGCCGGTTCAACAGCCATAGTTTGCGCACCTTTCCGTTCACGGCGGTCCAGGTAAAACATTCGCCCGTGATCGTGTAGTCGCAGGTCAGCAGCGCCCGCGGCTGTTCGCTTTTCATGTTTGGGTGCGAGAGCACGCCGGCCGGCTTGTCGAACGCGATCAAGCCTCCCGGCGCCTCCGTTAACACACGCACTTCGTTGCCCAGCGGAAAATCGGTCTCGGTTTCGGTCGTCATTGATAAAAGAAAGTAAAGCCCAGCTCCTGCTCCTTGCCGAGCGTGGCGCGCATGTCTTCGGTCCATTCGCCATACGGCGCCCGCTCGGTGATCGCGCTCACGCACATGCGCTGCGCCAGCTCGCCGCCACCGCCGCTCACGCCGATGATCTCCGAGATTTCCCCCTGATCGTTGAGCTTGAAAACGACCCTCACCAACGAACCCGAAACCGGGTAAAAAGCGCTGCGCATGATCAGGCGCTCCCACTGGCCCTGCACCGAATCGATCAGGCGCTGGAGATACTCGCCGTAGGAGCTCCACTTCGCGTTGTAGGAGACGCCGCCGATGTTTTTCGTGCCGAACTCGTTTTTGATCGTGGGGGTATTGCGCGCGTTGATCGTCGCCGTCGTCAGCCGGGGACGTTCCTGCGGCGCGCTGCGGTCGATCGCCGGCGTGCCAGGCAGGTAGCCGCCGGTCGGGGCCCGTGACTCCGCCGTGCCTCGTTTGGGTTGCTCGCCGGTCTCGGCGCCCGGCACATTGGGCAACGCCGTCACCGTCGTGCCCGCCGCACCGTCCGTCGTGCCCAACAGTTGCTCGCCGCCACCCAGCCCGTTGATGGCTTGGGCCGGGGCCTGCTCGACCGGGCGGGTATCACGCTCGGGCAGGATCGAGGGCGGGGTCGAGGTCGGGGGCGCAAAGGCCTTGGCCAACTGGTCCGCCACCGAGGGTTTGGGCTCCTCCTTCAACTCCCCGCTCACCAGCGCGGTGGCCCCCGCCTCGCCCGAGCCCTGGACGGCTGGCGCGTCGCTCGCCCCTTCCGGCGTGGGCGTGGGCTGCGCGACTTGTTGATTTTGTGAACCCACGAAGGGCGTTTTGTCCGGTACATTCTCGGGCGCGGCGGGATTGACCTCCACGAACTTAGGCACCGGTGTGCCCGGATTCGGCGAGTTAACCGCCAACGGACTCAAATCGATTTCAAAACTCTTCGCCACTTCGAGCGACGCCGACACCCGGTCCAGCTCCAGCACGTCCTTAGACAGGGTAAGCAGGATAACCAACAACAACCCATGCGCCGCCACCGTGCCGATGATGGCAATGCGCCGCTCAGACTTCGGCTCATCCAGCGCATGCGCCCGTCGGCGCGAGACCGGCGCGGCAGGCGTGGGAGATGGGTGAGTGAGGGACATCGAGATTTTCGCCGGGGGCGCAGTCAGGGTAGGACTCTGTGCCGGGTCAAAAGTTCTCTCACTTCTTCCTGCGGCAAGCCGATGATGTTGCTCAACGACCCGCGCTGCTCCGCCACCAGCAACCCGGCGTGCTCCTGGATCGCATAGGCCCCCGCCTTGTCCAACACGTGCACCCGCCCCAGATAATCCTCGATTATCGCATCCGTCAGCGGGTGAAACACCACCTCGCTGGCCGCTCCGAAATCCTCCTTCACGCCCAGCTTCGCGTGCCGTAGCGCCACCCCAGTAAAAACCGTGTGCGCCCGCCCGGACAAGCGGCGCAGCATCGCCCGCGCCTCCGCCAGATCGGCCGGTTTGTTCAAGGCCCGTCCGTCGACAAAAACCGTCGTGTCCGCGCCGAGCACCCACGCGTCGGAGTTGCTCTCCGCGACCCAGTCCGCCTTCAGCGCCGCATTGCGCGCCACCATGATGCGCGGATCGAGCAAGGGATCCTCGTGCTCGACCACCGCAGCCACCACGACGTCGAACCGCACCCCCAGCTCCGCGAGTAATTCGCGGCGGCGGGGAGAGGCGGAAGCCAGAATAAAGGATGAAGCACCAGACATAGATAAGTCAGCCTTGCGAGTTGTCAGGTGAAGGACGAGAGCCAACCTTAACCGTTTTCTCGCGTACCTGCTTACCAGCTCTTCTAGCCCTACACTCCCCAACTACTAGCTTACCAGCTCTACCAGCTTACTAGCTCTGCCTACCCACCCATGCGCATCGGCCTTGCCCAGCTCAATCCCACCGTCGGCGACCTCCCCGGCAACCTCCGCCGCCTGCTCACCGCCTACCGCGAACTCGTCGCCGCCGGGGCCGAATTCGTGGTCACGCCCGAGCTGGCCGTTTGCGGCTACCCGCCGCGCGACCTTCTGTTGCGCACCCGTTTCGTGACCGATGTAGAGAACGCCACCGCCGAACTCGCCGCTGCCACCACCGACATTCCGCTGCTCGTCGGCACCGTCATCGCCAAC
>JAIXRU010000235.1 GCA_027485045.1 Opitutaceae bacterium
AAACGAGGCCTTCCTCGCCCTCAAGGAGTTCGGTGCCGACAAGTTCGAAATCGTCACTCCTTCGCTGAGCATTCTCGCCGAGCCGCCGGTTACCTTGGTGGACAGGAACGCCAAGAAAAAAGGCACCACCGAAGTAGCCAAAGCCTATCTGGAGTACCTCTACTCACCTGAAGCCCAGGATATCATCGCCCGTCATTTTTACCGTCCCAACGTTACCGAGGCCAAGGCCAAGTACGCCGGCCAGTTCGTCGGGGTTAAGTTGATCACGATCGATGAGGTGTTCGGCGGCTGGCAAAAGGCACAGAAAGCGCATTTCGCCGATGGCGGCTTCTTCGACCAGATCTACCTCAAGAAGTAACGACGACCACCCCGCTTTGCCATGGTGCAGCTCGCCCACGTCCCGCCTAGGGTTCAAGCGCTTCGCGATCTCCACGCGTTGCTTGATCCCATCGTGCTCGCGGGCGAGCTGCACCCCTCTTTGCAAACCGACTTGGTCGGCGCGTTCGAACATCAGGGCGTGCCTTATTCGATCCCCCGGATCGTGTTCACCGGACCGCCTGCTGCATACGATACGATCCGTCTCGCCATTTTCGGCGGATTGCACGGCGACGAGCCGGCCAGCGTGCTCGCGCCGCTCGCTTTCCTGGAGCGCCTCGCCTCCGACCCGGCGCGCGCCACCGGCTATGAGCTGGCGGTTTACCCGCTCTGCAACCCTTTCGGCTACGTGTTTGATACCCGGCACAACGGCGCCGACCTCGATCTGAACCGGGAGTTCTGGCGCGGTTCCAAGCAGCCGGAAATCCGCGTTTTGGAACACGAACTTTCGGTCAATCGGTTTCACGGTCTTATCACCCTTCACGCCGACGACACCGCTGAAGGGATTTACGGCTACACTCGCGGACACGTTTTAAACGAGGCCCTGCTCGAGCCCGCGCTCCGTTCGGCCAGTTCGATTTTGCCCCGCGATCCCCGCTCTAAAATCGACGGCTGGTTGGCGCGCGATGCCAAGATCGAGGCCTGCTTCGAGGGCGTATTGTCCGCGCCCCTTGGTCAGCGCCCTCGTCCCTTTGACCTGATTTTTGAGACTCCCGCCCTCGCCCCCATCGACCGCCAGGTCGAAGCCGCCACCACCGCACTCGATACCATTCTCGACGAATATCGCTCCTTCCTCGCCTACGCTCCCAATCTTTAACTCCCGCCAAGCTTCGGCATTCCCGGCTTGTGCTCTGCAATTCTAGCTCCTCGCTCTACACCCTTCATGTCTCGCTCCCACCGCTCCGTCATACCCGGCTTCGGATTGTCGCTCGGCCTCACGATCACCTATCTGAGCCTGATCGTGCTGCTGCCGCTTTCCGCCGCGTTTATCAAGACGTCGGGGCTGACCTGGGAGGAATTCAAAACGGCGGTGTTTTCTCCCCGAGTGCTTGCTTCTTACCGCATCAGTTTTCTGGCCTCGCTGGCGGCCGCCTCGCTCAACTGCGTCTTCGGTCTGGTGGTGGCGTGGGTTTTGGTGCGTTACCCGTTTCCCGGCCGTCGGGTGGTCGATGCCCTGGTCGATCTGCCCTTCGCGCTACCCACCGCCGTGGCCGGCATCGCGCTTACCGCGCTCTACGCGCCCAACGGCTGGATCGGCCAACTTTTTGAGCCATACGGCATCAAAATCGCCTTTACCGAAATCGGTATCTTCATCGCCCTGACCTTTATCGGCCTTCCATTCGTGGTGCGCACCTTGCAACCCATCATCGAGGAACTGGAGCCCGAGTTTGAGGAGGCGTCGGCCTCGCTCGGGGCGAATCGCTGGCAGACCATTTCGCGGGTCATTTTCCCCCAGCTTTTGCCCGCTCTCATAACCGGTTTCGCCATGGCCTTCGCCCGCGCCCTTGGCGAATACGGCTCGGTCGTCTTCATATCCGGCAACATGCCCATGCGCACGGAGATTACCCCGCTCCTCATCATCACCAAGCTGGAGCAATACGACTACGCCGGGGCCACCGCCATCGCGGTCGTGATGCTCATAGCCTCGTTTGCCCTGCTTTTGATCATTAACCTGCTCCAAAAGTGGAGTCGTCGCCACCACGCCGTTTAAGGCTCACCTCACCCGCTTAAACGCCATGGCTTCCACCGTCTCCTCTCTCTCCCGCAGCTCCGGGTCCGTCGTCCGCCCGCTGGCCACCCGCGACGCGACCTGGGTGCGTTACATGCTCACGGCGGCCGCGCTGGGCTTTCTCGCCTTGTTCCTGCTTTTGCCCTTGGTCGCGGTGTTTGCCGAGGCGCTGCGGCGCGGATTGGGGGCGTATTTCGAAGCGCTAAAAGACCCCGATGGCATGCACGCGCTCAAGCTTACCTTGATCACCGCGGCGCTCGCGGTTCCGGCCAATCTTGTCTTCGGCGTCGCGGCGGCGTGGTGCATCGCCAAGTTCACGTTCCCGGGCAAAAGCGTGCTCATAACCCTCATCGATTTGCCCTTCGCGGTTTCGCCGGTGATTTCGGGTTTGATCTACGTGCTGATTTTCGGCGCGCAGGGTTGGTATGGACACTACCTCAACGCCGAGGCCCCGTGGTTTCCGGCTTTGCAGGCCTGGCTGATCGAGCAGGATTTTAAGATCATTTTCGCCGTGCCGGGCATCGTGCTGGCCACGGTGTTTGTCACCTTCCCGTTCGTCGCCCGCGAGCTCATCCCGCTCATGCAGCAACAGGGCAACGATGAGGAATACGCCGCGATCACGCTGGGCGCGAACGGCTGGCAAACGTTCTGGAAGGTCACCTTGCCCAATATCAAGTGGGGTCTCTTCTACGGCGTCATCCTCTGCAACGCCCGCGCCATGGGCGAATTCGGGGCCGTGTCCGTCGTGTCCGGCCACATTCGCGGCGAGACCAACACCCTCCCGCTGCACGTGGAGATCCTCTACAACGAATACCAGTTCGTCGGGGCCTTCGCCGCCGCCTCCGTGCTCGCCTTGCTCGCCCTCGTCACCCTCGTTCTCAAGTCACTGGTCGAGTGGGCCCACGCCCGCCGCCACGCCTGAAATTTTTAACCACTAATCTTCACTAATGTTCACTAATCCCGACCCCGATGTCCGCTCCGACATTAGTGTCCATTAGTGTCCATTAGTGGTTCAAAAAATGAGCATCATCGCCCGCAATATCACCAAGACCTTCGGCGCTTACACCGCGCTCAACGACGTCAGCCTCGACGTGCCCGAGGGCAAGCTGGTGGCTCTGCTCGGGCCCTCCGGCTCGGGCAAGACCACCTTGCTGCGCATCATCGCCGGTCTGGAGTTCTCCAACCCCGGCAGCGGACGTATCGACTTTCACGGTACCGACGTGACCGACATCCCCGCCGGCAAACGCGGCGTCGGTTTCGTGTTCCAGCACTACGCCCTCTTCCGCCACATGACGGTGGCGGAAAACATCGCCTTCGGCCTCACCGTCCAGCCCCGCCGCGAGCGTCAGTCCACCGAAAAGATTCAGGCCCGCGTCAAAGAGCTGCTGAAACTTATCCAGCTCGACGACCTCGGCGCGCGTTATCCGGCCCAGCTTTCCGGCGGCCAGCGCCAGCGCGTCGCGCTCGCCCGCGCCCTCGCCGTCCAGCCCAAAGTTCTCCTGCTCGACGAGCCTTTCGGCGCGCTCGACGCCCGGGTGCGCAAGGAGCTGCGCCGCTGGCTTCGCCATTTCCAGCGCGAGATCGGCATCACCACTGTCTTCGTGACCCATGATCAGGAAGAGGCCTTGGAACTGGCCGACCAGGTCGTCGTCATGAACAACGCCAAGATCGAGCAGGTCGGCACTCCGCAAGAGGTCTACGACCAGCCGGCCTCGCCCTTCGTGATCGAGTTTTTGGGCAACGTGAACCGCTTCGCCGCTCTGGGCCACCCGCTGCCCGGGGCCGGCCCGGACGTGATCTACGTGCGCCCACACGACGTCGACATCCAGCGCCACTACGAAGGCGAGCACGGCGTGCGCGTGCGCGTGCAACACGTCTTCTCGGCCGGCAATTACGGCCGCGTCGCCCTTGTCCGTCTCGACAATGGTGATACCGTCGACGCCGAGCTTTCCCGCGTGCGCCTGACCGAGCTCGGCCTGGCCGCCGGCGACGAAGCGTTCGTGGTTTTCCGCCATATTCGACTTTTCCCATCCGGCGCTTTCGCCGAGCGCGATGTCGCCGACGGAGATTCCACGCCCGCCTTGGTAGACGCCGGCAAAGGCATCTAAACCCCGCCCGCCCGAGGCGCTCACCGCTTCCACGCTGACCGTTCCACTCCTGTCCCCCACACCACCATGTCACGCATCTACAACGACATCACCGAGACCATCGGCAACACCCCCTTGGTCCGTCTCAACCGCACCGCTGCCGCCCATGGCGCCCAAGCCACCATCCTGCTCAAATTGGAGTTCTTTAATCCGCTCTCCAGCGTGAAGGATCGTATCGGCTTCTCCATGATCGACGAAGCGCTCAAGTCCGGCCGCATCACGCCTTCGACCGTCCTCATCGAGCCCACCTCGGGCAACACCGGGATCGCCCTCGCCTTCGTGGCCGCCGCCAAGGGCTTCAAGCTCATCCTCACCATGCCCGAGACCATGAGTCTCGAGCGCCGCAAGCTGCTCAAGATCCTCGGCGCCAAGCTGGTCCTGACCGAAGGCACCAAGGGCATGAAGGGCGCCATCGCCCGCGCCGAGGAGCTTCAGGCCAAGATACCCGGCAGCGTGATTCTCCAACAGTTCGCCAATCCCGATAATCCCGCCGTGCACCGCCGCACCACCGCCGAGGAAATCTGGCGCGATACCGATGGCGCGGTGGATATCGTCGTGGCCGGCGTCGGCACCGGCGGCACCATCACCGGCGTCGGCGAAGTGCTGAAGCAGAAGAAGCCCGGCGTGAAGATCGTCGCGGTCGAGCCCGCCGGTTCGCCGGTGCTCTCCGGCGGCCAGCCCGGTCCGCACAAGCTGCAAGGCATCGGCGCCGGCTTCGTACCGGCCGTGCTCAACAAGGGCGTTATCGACGAAATCATCCAGGTCGCCGAGGCCGACTCCGGTCCCGTATCCAAGCAGGTCAACACCCTCGACGGCGTGCCCATCGGCATCAGCTCCGGCGCAATCACTTGGGCGGCGATCCAGCTCTCCAAGCGTCCGGAAAACGCGGGCAAGACCATCGTCGCGATCATCCCTTCCTCCAGCGAACGCTACCTCTCGACCTGGCTCTTCGCCGACGTGAGCGCCGAGTCGGACGACATCTCCGACCTGTATACCACGGCCTGAATTGTTACGGCCTGAGACCATACCGGGTAACAAATTCACAGGTGGTGCTTGCGCCGCCTGTGTTCTCTTCGCATCCGTCCCACGGTTGCGTTTTCGTTTTTCGGCGGGGTAGCCAAGTGGGAAGGCCAGGCGCCGCAATCGCCTCATGAGTTGGTTCGACTCCAACCCCCGCCTCCAATCTTCGCCCTCGGTGATGGCGCTAGCGCATTTTTAGTAAAAGCGGAGCGGCGACCCCGCCCTACATTTTCAGGCGATGGTTTTGTTTAAAATGCTCCAAAGTGCGATCGGTGTTATGGCAGCCATTCCGAATCAGCGGAATTTATTGCTCCATCAGATTTTTAGTTGAGCGAAAAATAATCGAATTCGCGTTAAAGTATTCCGGTGGGTGTGCCGTATAAACACGCGATGAGTCTTACCTCTTCTCTTGACCGCGAGGCGATCATCGCCGCCTCCGCTTCCCTCCCTGCCGCGCCGCAAATCATGGCGCGTTTGTATAAACTGCTCCTGGATTTTAACGCCGGCCTGCGTTCCATCGCAGATCTCCTAAAGCGTGATCCCGCCCTGACCGCACGCGTCATTCGTATTTCCAACAGTCCGGCCTATGGTGCCGGCGGGGTGGGAACGATCGAGGACGCCTTGCAACGCGTCGGTTTTAGCGAGGTTTACCGCCTTGTGGGGTCCGCCTCGAACTCGAGCATCGGCGAAAAGGGGCTTAGTTGTTACGGGTTCTCCGCCGACGACTACCGACGTCACAATTTATTCAGCGCCCTGGTCGCGGAGCAATTGGCGATCATCACCAAGATGGATGCGCGTGCGGCTTACACGGCCGGCTTGCTGCGCGGCATCGGTCAACTGCTGCTGGATGGGGTGGGGCGCAAAAGCCTGGCTCCTTCCGAGGGCTTCGTGCAATGCGGGGCCGGTCGCGCGGTGGAGTGGGAGCGTCGTTTCTTCGGCGTGACGCACTACGAGGTGGCGGGCGTTCTGCTGACCGAGTGGGGCTTCCCCGAGGAAATCGTCGAGGCGGTGCGCCATGCACATGGCGAGGCGGGTGAGATCTCCCGTCTCGGCAAGCTCATCGACATCACCGACAACATCGTGCGGATCGCCGGTTTTGGGCTCACGGCGGACGAAGCCGAGTGGGGGGTGCCGCAGGAGAAAATGGAAGCCCTTGGCATCAATCACGACGCTATCGAGCGGGTGCAAAGCGAGGCGCTGGCCAAGCTCACCGCGCTGGAAAGTGCGCAGAAGTAGTTTTTGAAACAAAATTTTTGCCGTCGTTCGCGGCGGCAGGGTTGCGCCATGGCGATTCGTCGCCATGGCTTTCTTGTGTATGAAAATCGTTTTGACCGGTTGCACCAAAGGACTCGGGCGCGCGTTGGTGGATGAGTTTATCGACCTCGGGCACACGGTGATCGGGTGCGGGCGAAATCCGGAGGCGATTCTCGACCTGCGTTTCGGGGTTTCGGCGCCCAGCACGTTCGATGTGCTCGATGTGGCCGAGCCGATGAAAGTGGCGCTGTGGGCCGAGCGTATGCTCACCGTGCACGGCGCGCCGGATTTGGTGATCAACAACGCGGGTTTGCTCACCGCGCCTGCGCCGCTTTGGAAGCAGGACGCAGCGGCGGTCGCGAAATTGTTTCAGGTGAACCTGACCGGCTTGGTGCACGTGGTGCAGGGCTTCGTGCCGGCGATGATCATGCGGGGGCGCGGGGTGGTGGTGAATCTTTCCTCGGGCTGGGGACGTTCGGTATCGGGGGATTTTGCGCCCTACTGCGCGAGCAAGTGGGGGGTGGAGGGCCTGACCAAGGCGCTGGCGGAAGAGCTGCCTGCGCCGCTCGCGGCGGTGCCCTTGAGCCCGGGCGTGATCGATACGGCGATGTTGCGGCTGTGTTACCAGGATGGCGCGGACGCGTATCCCAAGCCGGCGGCGTGGGCGAAGGTGGCCGCACCATTCATGCTGCAACTCGGGCGGAAGGACAACGGGCACAGTTTAACCGTGCCGGATCTGGGGTAAGCGGCGCAAAGTGCTAAATATAGCGACCTTATCGGGGTTTCACTCTACCTGACCGGAGGCGACTCCAAGCGAGGAGGGCGGAAGTGACGTATGTGATTTGCCGCTTTGAGAGCGGTGCGGATCAAAAAATTGTATCCAGGTAACACCCCAACCCCATTTTCAGCCCTGTCCCGTCCCCCTTACGGCCTACCGCGAAAACGATCCGTGAAATTATAAAATCAACAAACTGCGGCCAGACCCCTTGCTGGGCCTGCTGCGTTGCAAATCGAATCCTAGAACTATATCAAATCATTGCGCCGGACACCGTTGATCGGCCAAATGTAACGATGTAACGCCGTGACCCCTTTTTCAGACCGGTGACCCCTTTTTCAGACCGCCGACCCCATTTTGAGGGCCGCTAGACCCTCTTGGCCGACCCAGTTTAAGGATTCCGTTCGCCTAACGTAAAGTCTTCACGAATACGTCGCGCTTGTTCCGGCGTCGCCTGAAGCGTAATCACCTCATCGGATGGGTTCATGACAAAACCGGCATTGGCAGGTAATCCCTTGAGTAAATCGGTAAGAGGAACCTCGAAACAATAACGATATTCCGGGTGCCTTATTGCCACTTTTTGAGCTCGTTCTGAAGATGTGAAAAACGCCAAACGAGGACAACCGTCAGGATGTTTTAAAAAAAGTGCACTATTCACGTCGTTATGATCTGTGCAGGCAATGAGTACACTTTGTTTAATCAGAGAAGCAAAAAAGGTGGCTTCATCCATTGCTCCCATGCGAAAGAATCCGTAGAATCCTTCCATTCCATTGGTTGCGTGGTCATTTTTTTGCACGACCTTATCCAGAAAATCATCTTTGGCAGACTTGGGTAATGGTGGCGGTCGTGACAATTCTTTTGGCTCAGTTTCTGGCGGAACTTGGCTGGATTTAAACAGACGCCGAAGGAGATTCATAGCTTACTAAAAAATGTTAATCGGTGAAAGTGCGGCGGAAGTTAAAGTGACGGTTTTGTGCAGAAATCACCAAGATATTGGTATGTTATTCACATGGCCTATTCTGTTTTAAAGAATCTCGAATCCGTTCTATTTCGTCTTGAGAGTATAACTTCCCGTTAATCATATCGTTGATTACTGCGAGGAACCATGTGCTGTTTGATTTTTCAAAATACTGTCTGAATTTATTTTTTAATGAATCTTCTAGACTCAAGTCGGCGCCGACATGTTCTTGCCCCCCGCGCCCTTCCCAAACGTAAATGGGGCGTGCGGAGCTTGGGTTATATTCGACGCCATAAGGATATGAATCCGGTGATTTTCCGATTAACATTTTAAGTCATATGATCACTCAAGTTAACTTTTCGCTACTATCCAATCAGCAAGCTGAACAGCTTGTTCAATAATTTTATCAGTGACCGGCTGATTAAGGCGCAACCGTAATGAATCAATCGCCTCTTGCTTGTTTTTTTTTCCATATTGAAAAAGCAACATGTCATTCCTTAAAATAGAGATTTCTTGTTGGCACAGATTGTATAGAGATTCTGCATATTTCCTATCCTGCACTTGTTTTTCAATAATTTGAATTATCGCATCTTTGTTTATACGCCCATAATTCAAAACGTATGTGGAAAGTGCATATTCTAGATTGTTCATTTTTAGAAATAGTGAATAGCAGAGGGCGTGATTTCCACACCATCAATAAGAAATTGCGTTCCGTTGCCTTGTCCGAGCGCCGGGAAATCTCGGGTAATAGCCTCAAGATGGGGATCAAGTTCTCTAGTTCCCTTAGCAATGCGACAATTATTGCGAACACCGCTGGTATTAATTTCTACTCGAGCGACGTAATTGAGATCATCAGGCAGTTGAAGCTTTTGCTTTGCGGATACGGCATCATTATACTGGTCAAATGTGCAATACCACCCATTACCATTGTGAGCGGGTAGTTTTCCACCATTGCTAGCCATCAAGTCCAAGTCTGATTGAGTCACATATCTGTATGCCTTTGGGCTAATGTCATCAATGTTCTTGATCCAAAATTTCGCCGCCGGATTCAGCTCCACCGCCTGCTTATAAGCAATCAGGCTTTCTTGCAAAGCGATGCGCTTAGCAGGTGTATTTAAGCCGCCAAAAAACTTTTCCACGTCCAGCCAGCGACTTAGATTATCTTCGCCGACCTTGAATAATCTCGGTTGTAGGTGAGCAAATCCCTTTATTGCATCATCCGCTAATGGAGGATTATTACCAAAGCGGTATAATACTGCCGCCAAGTCATTCGCCATATTTGCCAGTCGCTCCCCGCTCACGTTGACCGGCAGTTTGTCCCGCCAGATTTTTAGTACATCTTGGTAAAGCTGGGGCTTGGGGGTAAACCAATTGTCTATAATCTGCGGCACCCTTAAGCCGCCGGGCAGTTCTATCGCTTTTACTTTTTGCGCGGCTTGGGTGGCGGCGCGCACTTCGGCTTCGTTTGCGGCCATACGCACCAGATTATGTTGCAGCTTGGCCACCGCTTTTTCCGAGGCGCTTAATATGCTTAAGCTATAGCGCTCGCCGCTTGTTGCTGCGGCCAGAACGCCCTTGATCACAGGCCCGATTTTCGCACTCACCTTGGCCGCTGCCGTTCCACTGGCCAGACCCACCGCGACTTGCTCGGCGATAAAGCCCGTCGTGGTGCCCGCCATGTAATTAACCACCTGGAGATCCAGCCCCGTCGTGATTGGCGCCCAGCCTAAGGAGGCTTCGGCATCGGTATAAAGGTCGCGGGCAATGGTCTCGGCCATATCCCTGGCCATAGTGGCGATTTGCGCAGCACTTTTACCGGCAAGGGCCACCTCGATTTCATTAATCTGCCGGGAAATCGCAAGGGCTCGGGCCATACGGCCGTCAGCATCTTCGGAGAACCAAAGGGTAATCGCCGCGCTAACGGGATTGGTTACAACATAAACGATCTGCCCGCTCGACTGCAAAGTGCCCACCGGGTTTTTAACCATTTCCCAATCGCTCTTTAAACCAAACCAGAACCCATCGGCTACTCCTCGATAAAATGCGGCGCGGTTTTTTATCATTCCGATACTACCTAGCACCGTTTTTGTGAGCAGATTCCGGTTCTGGATGGGTAATTCGTCGCCGATGGGCGAGAGGCCAAGGCGGTATTGGTGGTAAGCACCGTTGGCCGCATAGGTGCGGGAAACCAGTCCGCTGAGGTCGCCGGTTTTTTGTACAAAGTAACGGTGCGCGGTTTGCAGCGCGGCCAGCGAGGCGGGGTCGATCACGGTGAGCTTTACGGTATCGGAGACCGCTCCGCCGGTGGGCGGGGTGTAGGTCAGCGTGATGGCTACAACGGAAGCGGGGGCAAGGCCTTCGGCATAGAGGGTGACGGGGCCGGTGGCGAGGGCGGCGAGCGGGCCAGCGGGCGAGGCCAAGTTGACGCTTGTCCCGGAGGCGACTGGCGGGCCGGTGGCGAAACGCAGGCGCAGGGCGGGGCCGCCGGTGTGGGTGAGGGTAAGCGTGCCGACCGGGCTGGTCAGGATCGAGGGCGGGCGCAGGACGATGCGGGCGAGGTCGTCGTCGGTGGCGGAGAGTTGTGGGTTAAAGCTGTCGGCCAGGCCATCGGCGTTGTCGTCGTCGGAATTTACCAGCAGGACGAGGTTTAGGGGATCATCCTCGGCGGCTTCGGAGACGTAGGCACCGGGGGTTTCCATCGTACCGGGCTGGCTGGCGGTGACGAGATCGAGCGGGCCGCCGTCGGGTACACCGTCGCCATCGGTATCGAGGTCGAAGTCGCGGACCTCGGGAATGGTCATGGTTTCGATGCGTTGATCGAGGGTGGCGATCAGGCCGGAGGTTTCCGTCTGCGCGGTGAGGGTGTGGGTAACCTTGCCCACGGCGGGGGTGGGGCCGGAGCCGAAGGAGAGAGCGATTTCGATTTCGCCAAGTTGGTCGAAGGCGGTGGCAAAGTGGAGTTTGCGCGGGTCGGTGGTGTCGCGGTAGAAGACGACGGCTTGATTGTTGGCGCGGGGGTCGAGGGTGCCGCCTTGGGCTTTGGTTAATTCGGCTTCGGAGAGGATGTCGTCGGCCGAGGCGTAGATGTAGGTCGGGCTATCGGTCAGGCCGGGTTCAAGGCCGGGGAAGGTGCCGAGGTCGAGCCCGCTCTGAGCGGTGGAGCGAAAGCCGAGCGACACGTTGGACCAGCCCTCGGGGATGGTGATCGCGCCTTTGATCAAGCGGTCTGCGCTGGTGAGTTCGACCGGGAGGAGAAGGACGGCGTAAGTTTGATTGTCGGCGGTTTTACGAGCCGAACCGACCAGCATGCCCGAGTCGTTTTGGTCGGCGATATAAACATTTCCCCAAGGGGCGTTTTGGCCTTGGGTTGCGGGAACCAAGGGAGCTAAGTCGAGCCATTGGGCATTTTGCCAGATGCGGGTTTGATCAAAACCACGCATCTGAGCGTTCAGCGTAAGTGGCGGCGCTTCGCCAAAGTTCGTTTTCCAGTCCAAACGAGCGAAGGCAGGATTGCCATCCACGGGCTGATCGTTGAGCAAGCCGCCATTGGTATCCAACCACAATACCGACTGGCCGTCTTGCTGTGCCAGTATCACGGTGTTACGATTGTTGATCGCGAACGCATCCAAGGAACCTCCATTTGAGAACTCAAAAAGTTCCGCTTCACCGAAATTTACCACCAATGAATGATTCTCTGTTCCGCCGGTTGTGCTATCGCCCGACCATGTTCTAAAAACATAAGACCCATTGTATGTATCTTTTTTTGATATTTTTATATTTTTATCATTAACCTTGATCATACCGAAGGTAGATCCGTCGGCGGCATAGTGATAAAGTAATGTCGGAGATAACCACATTATGTCACTTGTATAAGTCGATAAGAAGCCGTTTAAGGTTTCACCATAGGTGTAGCCTAATTGATCGCCGATTTTTTCTACGGAACCATTATTCCAGCTATAAGCTCCGAAAATTGAAGCATATACGCCTAAGCTTCCATAGACGCCAGTGGCTGCCGAGCCGTAAACAATTCCATCAGGTCCTAATGCTTCGGCAGAAACAAAGTAACCTTCAAACGAAGAGCCTGCTATGTCTGCTAAACTTTGCGGCACAGCGCATTCAATCCACGCACCCGTGACAGACCGTTTCCATGTGTTTACAGTCAAAGGATTCATATCCGACGACTCGGTCGCAGCTAGCAAACCGCCGTCATCACGGAGCTCATAAACAGAGGCTAACGACCGACCCGGAGGGGCTTGCAATGGGCTTGTTACTCCTCCGTTTAGTAAAGACCAGCTGCCATTCAGATTCTTGATCAATGCCTGCCCTTTATTATTAATTTCCGTTGAGTAGGAACCGGCCGGACCAATCGGCATAAGCGCATAGCTAGGAGCTTCCAGCCTAGCTGGAGCCAACGCGGATACCATCGCCCAGCCATCCAATGGGTCCTCTATGCCGTCGTCGTCAGAATCCTTCTTACGCGGATTAGTGCCCAGTTTATATTCTTCATAATCACTCAAGCCGTCTCCGTCGCTGTCCATTTCACCATTAAAGGAAGCGGCGGGGTTGTAGCCGTTGCCGGCCTGCCAGCCGTCGGAGACTCCACTGCCATTGCTGGAAAAACTATTGGGGTCACTGGCAAAAGTGCCTTCGACGCCAGTGTATGCGGTTTGAAGCTCCAAGGCATCAGGAATACCGTCGCCATCGGTGTCGGGCAGGCTGACCGGCGAGGAAGTCGCGATTCTTCCCCCGGAGGCCAAAGCGGAGACCCGGTAGGTCAGGCTTTGTTGGTAATCTGCGGTGGTGTGGGTGAAGGCGCCGGTATCCGCAGCGGTGGAACCCACCTCTTGCCATGTGCCGTCGGCGAGCAGGCGGCGTTCGATGCGGTGGCCGGTTTCAAAGCCGTTGGGGTCGGTCCAATTCACCGTCCAGCTCTGCGGCGCGGCGGGCGCGACCCCGATCGAAAGCTGCACCGGCGCACGCAGATTGGCGGGCACCGGGGTTTCGAGGCGCAGGCGCAAAAAACGCCGCGCGGCGGCGGCGTTGCTAAAGGGTTGGGGGTCCAGCAGGGTGACTTCGTCGTAGCCGGAGAAGGCGACGCGACCGACCTCGGTAAGGGTGTTGTAAGTTATCCAACTGGTGAGGGTATCCGAGCCTTGCAGGCGTATATCCACGTCGGAAATACCCTGACGCTGGCGGAAGGTAAGGGTGAGGTCGGAGCCAACCTGTTCCAAGCGGGGCAAGAGGGCGGCGGAGTCGGCGCTGAGCGGCTGGCCGAAAAAGACAAACTCCTGGAGGTTGCGCAGGCCGTCTTGGTCGGGGTCGGCGGATGCACCGATGACGGCATTGTTGTACCGGTCCGCCTCGGAAAATACGGTCGGCAGCCAGTCGGAATAGGTCGTCGTCTGCGCCGACAACCCAAGTCCGGCGGCGGCAAATCCGAGTGCCAGACGGGAGATGAATAAGAAGCGGTGCACGAGAGGCATAAAAAGAGGGACGCACTTACTAACGCCCCGCAACAGGCACCTAGGAGAGCCCACAAGAAGACGCTTTCGATGCGCCCCAGGTCGGGGCGCGATTCGATGCGTTTCTTGTGTCCTCGAAATTTCCTAGGTTTCGTTGCGGACAGCAGCCGAAGCTGCGCGAAAGGAATGTGCCGGGTTTGGGTTGGCTGGGTGGCGGGTGGGATGAGCGCGGGTGGGCGGCGTGCCGAACTGCGCAAAAATACGCAAAGGGATGGAGCGGGCTTAATGCAAGACGGGAGTGCGAAGGGGCGAGGGGGCGGGGTGGCTCTCGCAGCGCAGGCGGCGAATAAAAAAAGCCGGCCCGCGTGATGCGGACCGGCTTTTGATTATACCGGGAGAGGACCCGGTCTGGATTAGCCTTGGCGGAACAGTTCGGCGTTGAGCAGGTTTTCGAGTTTTTCCTGCTGGCCGCTCTTGAGGGTGGGTTCGCCGAGCTTGGTGAGCACCAGCTTCTCAAGGCTTTCGAAGTCGGCCTTGCCGGTCTCGATGTCCTTGCCGAAGCCGCTGTCGTAGGAGCTGTAACGCTCGGCGACGTGCTTGGAGAACTTGCCTTCGGTGTTGATGCGGTGGGCGAGCTTGAGGGCCTGGGCGTAGGCATCCATGCCGCCGATGTGGGCGTGGAAGAGGTCGGCCAGATCGGTGGAGGGGCGGCGGAGCTT
>JAIXRU010000189.1 GCA_027485045.1 Opitutaceae bacterium
CGCCGACGCCCTCGAAAAACGCACCAAGCCCGGCAACAAGGGCGACCTGCTCGTCGTGCGCGGAGAATTCTCCGTTCAGCGCGGCGACTTCGGCATCCAGCCCGGCGAAAACGAAGACAAAGTGTCCCCCGTTATCCAGTTAAGCTTCGGCCTCGTCGGCAGCGCCCCCAAGGCCTAACTCCCGCAAGCCCCGGACCTCGGCACACCGCCCGCGCTCCTCTATTTGCCGCGTCCCTCACCGGACGCGGCTTTTCTTTTTTCCCACGCCCGTCAGCGTCTCGCCCGCCACTCACGCCCATGACCCCCGAAGAACTGCAAACCCTCATCGAAGACGCCACCTTTGACCACGCCATGGGCGATACCCCCGCCGCCACCGCCAAACTGGAACGCGCCGCCGCCGCCGTTCCGGCTTCCTTCGAAGCCTGGCATGCCCTGGCCGAAGTGCGTTTCTCCGTCCGCGCGCTCGACGCCGCTCTGGACGCCGCCCAGCATGCCCACGCCATCCGGCCCGACGACCTCTTTATCAACACCACCCTCTCCCGCGTCTGGATGGAAAAAGGCGATAAACCAATGGCGGAAAAATTCGGCGCCCAAGCCAAAATCCTCGGCTGGAAAGACCAGCTCCAAAACCCCGCCGCCCACCAAGGCGGCTTGTAGTAAAAAGGCTGGTGTAGCCCCCGAACGCTGGTCGGGGTGTTTTCACAAAAAAGCCCGACCGTGGGGTCGGGCTTATCTCGGGCCAAAGCCCGACTACGAAACGAGTGGCGATCAGGCCACCCGCTCCACCACCAGAGGCGGAGGGGTCGGGCGCTTGGGCGCCAGACGGTAGGCGTCCTTAAAATAGTTCAAAGCCTGCTC
This sequence comes from Opitutaceae bacterium, assembly GCA_027485045.1. GTDB lineage: Bacteria > Verrucomicrobiota > Verrucomicrobiia > Opitutales > Opitutaceae > IMCC26134_A. The sequence continues at coordinate 859 of JAIXRU010000189.1, forward strand.
CAGCTTCGACTCGTCGTTGTAATGGATCATCATCAGCGGCTCGCCCTGCTTCACCTGCGTGCCGACCTTCTTGATTTCGGAAACACCCACCGCGTAGTCGATCTTGTCGCTTGGCTTTTCCTTGCCGGCCCCAAGGAGATGCACCCCGCGCGCGATCATCGCCGCATTGATGGTATGCACGTAACCACGCTTGGGCGCAGGCAGCTTGCGGATGTATTTAGCCTTCGGGAATTTCTCCGGATCATCGATATAGGAGGGATCGCCGCCCTGCGCCTTGACCAGCTCCTTGAGCTTTTCCAGCGCCGTGCCATCCGTCAAATGCCGCTCCACTGTCTGCTTGGCCGAAAGGGTGGACCCCGCCACACCCGCCAGGCGCACGATCTCCATGCCCAACTTGAGCACGAGTTCCTTCATATCCTCGGGACCGCCACCTTTGAGAATGGTGATGGCTTCCTTCAGCTCGAGGCTGGTGCCGACGGTATCGCCCAAGGGCTGATTCATATCGGTAACCAAAGCCACGCAACGGCGCTTCAACGAGCGACCCACCCGCGTCATTGCCCGGGCGAGTTGCTTGGCTTGCTCCAAATCCTTGATGAAAGAACCATTGCCCCACTTCACATCGATGACCAAGCCCTCGCTGCCCTCGGCGAGTTTTTTGGAAAGCACGCTGCCCGTGATCAAGGGCAGGCTGGGAATGGTGCCTGTCTCCTTGCGCAATTCGAGGAACTTGGCGTCGGCCGGGGCCAGATCAGGCGTCTGCGCACAGATCGCACCATTGATCTTGGCCAACTGGTTGGAGAACTGCTCCACCGTCAAAGCGGTTTTCAAACCAGGCACGGAAGCGAGTTTTTCCAAGGTTCCGATCACGTAGTCGTGCTCAGGACCGCACATCATCGGCACCACCACACCGCTCGCCATCGCCAGCGGAACCAGAACGAGGGATGTCTTGTCGCCCACGCCGCCGGTCGAATACTTGTCGATCTTCGGTTTGGCGATGTGTGAAAGATCGATCACTTCGCCGGAAAGCATCATCTCCTCGGTCAGGATGGCGGTCTCCTGCGCAGACATTTGCTGGAAGTAAATCGCCATCAATAGCGCCGCCAACTGAGGCTGCGGCATCTCACCATCTAGCGTGCTATCAATGATATAGCGGATTTCTTCTTGCGTAAATTCTTGTCCATCGCGCTTCTTCTCGATCAGGGAAGTGAACGAGGGCTTGATGAATCGGCGTTGAGGAATGTTGCGTTTCGACATGTGTGTAGGAAAGTGAGCGTGGAAGGGGCCGTTTGGCCGGAAACGAGCTAGCCAAGCATATTTCATGCAAAAGTCGAGGTATAACGAGGCTTGCGCGACCAATGCGGCAGGAGATTGATTGGCCGGATGTCCGCCTTGTTCCACCTCGCCGCCGCCCTTGATTCCGGCCTCAAAGCCGCCGCCGCCGCCGCCGGCTTCGACCTCGCCCTTTTCGCTCCCGATGTGCGCGTCGCCTCCCCCCAGCACGGCGACTTCCAGGCCAACGGCACCCTCGCCTACGCCAAACAAACAAAACAAAACCCTCGGGCCGCCGCCCAAACCCTCGTGGCCGCCCTGCCTGCCGACCTCACCGCGCTCGCCGACGTCACCATCGCCGGCCCCGGCTTCCTTAACTTCACCCTCAAACCCGCCGCCCTCGAAACCTGGCTGGCCGCCTTCTCCACCCCCGAGGCCCTGCGCTCAGCGGCCTCCGGCACCCTCGCCGGCCAGACCTGGGTGGTGGACTACTCCTCGCCCAACACCGCCAAACAGATGCACGTCGGCCACCTGCGCTCCGCCGTCATCGGCGAGGCCGTCGCCCGCATCGCGGACTTTGGCGGCGCCCGCGTCATCCGCGACAACCACATCGGCGACTGGGGCACCTCCTTCGGCAAAATCATCTGGGCCTACAAACAAGCCCTCGCCACCGATCGCCCCGCTCTCGACGCCGCTCTCGACGCCACTCCGCTCGAAGAATTTGAACGCCTCTACAAAGTCGGTAACACCGCCGCCGACGCCGACCCTGCCGTCCTCGACGCCTCCCGCGCCGAACTCGTAAAACTCCAGTCCGGCGACCCCGAAAACACCGCCATCTGGCGTCACATCGGCGAGGTCTCCGTCTCCGCCTTCCAGAAAATCTACGACCAGCTCGGCATCCGCTTCGACGAAACCCTCGGCGAAAGCTTTTACAACGACCAGGTGCCCGCCGTTTACTCCGAACTGCTCGCCTGCGGCGTCGCAGAGGAAAGCCAGGGCGCCCTGGTCGTATTTCACGAGGAAAACCCGCGCTACTCCCGCACCGCCGAACGCCCCAACCCCTTCATCATCCGCAAGGCCGACGGCGCCGCCAACTACGCCTCCACCGACCTCGCCACCATCCTCTACCGCGCCACCCACTTCAAAGCCGACACCGCCCTCTACGTGGTCGATAAACGCCAGGGCGACCACTTCGAGCAGCTCTTCCTCACCGCCCAGAAATGGTTCACCAAAACCAACCGCACCCTGCTCCGGCTGGAACACCTCGGCTTCGGCACCGTGCTCGGCGAAGACGGCCGCCCCCTCAAAACCCGCAGCGGCGAAAACATCAAACTCAAGGACCTGCTCCAGGAAGCCATCGACCGCGCCCGCCGCCTGGTGGACGAAAAGTCGGGCGAGCTCCCCGAAGCCGAACGCGCCGCCATCGCCGGCATCGTCGGTGTAGGCTCCGTGCAATACGCCGATCTCTCCCAAAACCGCTCCAGCGACTACACCTTCTCCTGGGAAAAAATGATCTCCCTCGAGGGCAACACCGCCGCCTACCTCCTCTACGCGGTCTCCCGCGTCCACTCCATCTTCCGCAAACTCGACGCCCGCCCCGGCGACCCCGCCACCGAAGCCGCCGCCTCCCCGCTGGAAACCCCCGCCGAGCTCGCCCTCGCCCGCAAAATCGTCCAGTTCGCCGACGCCCAGGCCCAGGCCGTGGCCACCCTCCGCCCCCACGTCCTCTGCCTCTACCTCTACGAACTGGCCGGCACCTTCTCCGCCTTCTACGGCGCGGAAAAAGTCGCCGTCGAAGACCCCGCCGTCCGCGCCCGACGCCTCCGCCTCTGCGCCCGCACCCTCCTCGTTCTCGAGACCGGCCTCGGCCTCCTCGGCCTCCGCACCCTCAGCCGCATGTGAGGGTATTTCTAAAAGCACCCCACCACGCCCCCCACCCTTGCCACGCCCCGCGCCCGCACCAAGCTCCCGTACTATGAAGACACTGGCCAAGTCCAAGAAACCCGCCCGCCGCGCCCCGTCCACCACCCGCGCAAAACGCCCCGCGCCCGCCTTTACATTCCCAGTGAGCGATAAGACCGGCCTCCCCTTCAAGCCCCTCGCCCCAGGCAAAAAGCCCATCACCCAGGAGGCGCTTAAGGCCGCACTCGCCGATTCGCTATGATGTTTCTTCTGGACGTAAACGTATTGGTCGCACTGGGACACGCCGCTCATCCGTCTCACGAAAAGACCGAAACGTGGCTGGCCTCCATCCCGGCGGATTCGCAGCTAGCCACCTGTTCCATCACTGAAATCGGTTTTATCCGCGTTTCGCTCAATGCTCGCCTAGCCGACAGCGTAGATGAAGCGAAAGCATTACTAGAAGCCATTCGCGCCTCCGGCCGCATCAAACGATTATCTGACGACTTGGGTGCCGATTCCCTGCCCGCCTACGTTAAAAAAGCCAAAGACACCACCGACGGCCACCTCCTCGCCCTCGCCCGACGCCACGCAGCCAAACTCGTCACCTTCGACACCGACATACCTGGCGCGCATTTAATCGCCTGACTGCTGCGTAAACCTCTGCTCCCCTACTTTTCGCCGTTCGACATTCCCCCGCCCACTCCCCTAGCCTCCGCACAACGATGTCCACCACGCAGGAATACTACATCCGCAAAGCCTCGGAAACCGACGCCCGCGGCCCCTTCACCCTCGAGCAACTCAGCTCTCTCACGGAAACCGGCCAGGTCGATGCCGATACCTTTTATTACGACGCCGGCACCGAGGCCTGGGCCCCGATCAACTGCAACGCGGCTCTCATGCAGTCTCTTTTCCCCGCCAAAAAAGTTCTGCGCGTTCGGGCCAAGGCCGCCAACGAGATGAAAACCCTCAACACCGTCACGGAAAACGACCGCGCCATCACCGTGAACGACATGCTCCTCGCCGCCGAAGGCCGCACCGAAGACACCCGCGACAAGGCCGACCCCGCCATCTCCCGCGGCCAGGCCGCCAACATCGGCTCCTATGCTTCGCTCGCCATCCTTCTCATCACCGCCGCCGCCTACATCCTGCCGCACATCGATATCGTCGTCGCCCTCGATCTGCCCGCCATCCTTCAAGCCCCCCTCGTCTTCCTCGGCATTTTAAATCTTATGCTCTCCGTATGCATCGGCTTGGGTGCGGTATCATCCTACCCCTTCATTCGCTTCTCCGCCATGCTTGGCCTCGGCTTCGCCGGCACCCTCTTATACTTCAGCGGGGATAACCTGACCCTCATCTACGCCGCCGCCGCCGCCATCGGACTCTACCTGTGCACCGTGCTGGTAAACATCGCCGGGGTGATCTTCTTCGCCCTGCTCGGCCTGGCCGGGGCCATTGGACTGGCCCAGCACTACTTCACCAACTAAGCGGCCGCGCACCTCGCCGGCCTCCCTCGCAATGTCCGAACCCGGCCCCAATCTGGCCCGCCGCTTGCACCGGGTCTATACGTCTGACATCTGGAGCAATCGCTACCTCGAGGACCACTCCCTGCGCGGTCGCTTCTACGCCCTGCTGCGCATCATTTCCATAACGATCACCGGCATCATCGAAACCCAGACACCGAGTCGCGCCGCCGCCCTCAGTTTTTCCACGCTGCTTGGCCTCGGGCCGCTCATGGCCATCGCCGTGCTCGTCGCTGGTTTCGTCCTTGATCGCCAGGACCCCGATCTCGCGGTCAACACCCTGAACCGCATCGTCAAATACGTCGCCCCCCAGATCGCCCAATACGAACAACTCGAAGCCGGCCAGCCCCCGCCCGCCACCGACGCCTCCGCAAACCCTTCGGCCGCCCCCGCTTCGCCGCCCAATGCCGAGCTCGTCGTTCTCATCGACGGCTTCATCGCCGGCTCCCGCTCCAGCACCGCCGGAGTGGTCGGCGTGGTTACGCTCATCGTGATCGTGCTCCAGCTCTTCACCTCGGTGGAGAACGCCTTCAACGAAATCTGGGGCGTGCGCCAGGGCCGCTCCTGGGTCATGCGCGTCGTCTTCTACTGGACCGTGCTCACCCTCGGAGCCGTCCTGTTTTTCGCCGTCGTCACCACCCTCTCTGCCGGCGCCTACCTCAACCTTTTCGAGCAAAAAGTGCCCTTCGGACTCGGGCCCGCCATCGTGGGCTTTCTTCGCTGGCTGCTGCCCTCTCTCTCCATCCTGCTGCTCATCCTCGTCCTCGCCCTGTTCTATAAATTCATCCCCAACACCCGCGTGCTCTGGCTGAGCGCCGGGGCCGGAGCGGTGCTCGTCGGCGGCTTGGTAGTGGCGAATAACTACCTCGCCTTCCTCTACCTCTCCAAGGTCGTGCAGCAACGCAGCCTCTTCGGCTCCCTCGGCATCCTGCCCATCCTGATGTTTGGGCTCTACGTTTTCTGGTTCTTCCTGCTCGTGGGCGGACAAGTCAGCTACGCGATCCAAAACGTACACTTCCGCAACAGTCAGGCCGCCTGGAATACCCTCGCCGAATCCATGCGCGAACGCCGTTCCCTCACCGTCCTGCTGCGCATCAGCCGCCGCTTCCGCGACTGCCACCCCCCCTGCACCGCCAGCCAGCTCGGAGCCGAACTCGGCGTGCCCACCCAAATCCTCAACGAGTGCATGAACCGCCTCGTCCGCATGCGCCTCCTCTCCCCCATCCCCCCCGAGGCCCACGAGCAGGAAAACGATCTGCGCTACCAGCCCGCCCGTCCCCTCAATCGCACTTCCCTGGCCGATTTCAAACGCATAGACGATGAGCACGGCGGCGACCCCACCGGCCCCACCCTGACCGACATCGACCCCATCGTACTCGCCTACGACCGCGAGCTGAACCGCTTGCAAAACCATAGCTTCTTCCAGCGCTCCATCGACGAGTTGATCGACGCCCACCCCATGCCCTCCAAGACCCGCCCCCCGGGTTGACCCGCCCGCCCGCCCGAGAAGCCGCCCTCAGCCCAGCGTTTCCAGCAGGCGGGTGATGAAGCGGTTCACCCGCTCCTGGTTGTGCAGCACGTGCTGCTTGAACAACGCAAAATCGATCGCCGTGCCCTCGAGCCCGTTGGCATAGTTGTCCACGATCCCGAAGGAGTTGTAACGCAGGCCCAGCTCGGTGCACAGATCGGCCTCATGCGCCAGCGTCATGCCCACCACATCGCCCCAATGGCGGATCACCCGGATCTCGGCCTTGGTCTCGAAACGCGGCCCGCGCATCTGCACATAGGTCTGCCCGGTTGCGATGGCGAACTCGGGCGCAAGCGCGGCGACCACGCGCGGCACCAGATTATTGGCGATGCCCGGCGCCCCGCCCTTCAACTCGTCGTCAAAATAAGTCGCCGGCCCTTGCTGCAAACCCACGTAGTCGGCGCAGGAAACAAAGGTGCCCGGCGCCAGACGCGGCTGCAGCGAGCCCACCGAATTAAATGAAACCACATCCGTATAACCCAGCTTCGCCAGCGCCGCCATATTCGCCCGAAAGTTGATCTGGTGGGGCGGCAAGGGCGCCGGACCTGCCCCGTGTCGATTCAGCACCGCCTGGTCGCCACGGGTTCGTAACGCGACCACCCCGTATTTGGTCTCGACCGTGCTCGGCGTCCACCCTGAGAAGATCGGGGCATGCAAAATACTGGTTCCACTCACGAGCGCGATTTTCATGCAGGCCATGTAACCACGCCACCCGGACGCGCAAAGCCAAAGCAAAGAAATTCCGCCCGCCGCATTTATACCCGCCGCACCTTCGCCATTCTGGCCGCGCTCGGCTTCTCCCTGCTGGCCGCTTGCAGCACCCCCGGCCCGAGCCACGCCTTCCTCTACTCCCCCGCTCTCGGCAACACCGTGCGCGACCTCGACCCCGCCACCGGCGCCGAGCTGTCCGCCGTGCCCGCCTTCATTAAACCGGACGAAACCGTCAGCGGCATGGTCTACGACCCCTTCACCGACCATCTCTTCCTGCGTATCTTCCCCGGCCGCTTCGTCCGCGTAATCGATCGCCCGGATCGCTCCATCAAACGCGAATTCGTCTCCCTCAACCTCGCCATCGGCGGCCACGATTTCGCCATCCGCTCCACCGACCGGCACTTCTTTTTCAGCGACGCCAGCGGCCCCGTCTTGATCGAAACCAACATCAACGGCGATTTCGTCCGCCGCATCACGCTCGCCGGGCTTTCCGCGCCGGTTCACGGCGTGGCCTACGACATGGTTAACAAAGAACTGCTCATACTCGCCGGGCCGCTCAGCGACCGCGTGCACCGCTTCGCCCCGGACGGCACTGCGCGCGGCCAGATCACCCTCGCAACCCCGGTGCGCGGCATCTCCCTGGGCTACGACCCTGAGGCCCGCACGCTCTACGCCTCGCTGGCCGACGGCTCGGCCATCGGAGCGTTTGATCGCCAAGGCCGCTTGCTCCGCCGCCTCCCCCGTCCCGCGCCCGACCAGGACGTTTTCCTCGACCTGGGACCGCGCTCCCTCCTGCGCCTTTTTTAACCGACCCCGCACCCGGATAAAAAGGCGCCCGACGGATCGCCGATCCGCTTGCGGGTTGCCAAGCTGGGGGCAACATGTCGGCCTCCCGCTTTTACCCATGTCTTCACCCGTCGAAAACGTCGTCATCGTGGGCACCGGATGCGCCGGCCTCACCGCCGCCATCTACACCGGTCGCGCCAACCTCAATCCCCTCGTGCTCGAAGGCCCGCTCCCCGGCGGCCAGCTCACCACCACCAGCGAAGTGGAGAACTTCCCCGGCTTCGCCCACGGCGTGGATGGCTTTCAACTCACCCAAAACATGCGCGAACAGGCCACCCGCTTCGGCACCCGCTTCGAGCAGTCGCTGGTCACCGCGGTGGATTTCTCCGTTTATCCGCGCAAGCTCGTGCTCGGCGACCGCGAGATTTTCGCCAAAGCCGTCATCATCGCCACCGGCGCCTCGCCCCGCATGACCGGCATACCCGGCGAAAAAGAACTCTACGGCGGCAAGGGCGTGACCACCTGCGCCACCTGCGACGGTGCATTCTACCGCAAGATGGAAGTCGCCGTGCTCGGCGGCGGCGACAGCGCCGCCGAGGAAGCCCTCTTCCTCACCCGCTTCGCCAGCAAAGTC
>JAIXRU010000169.1 GCA_027485045.1 Opitutaceae bacterium
CGGCCTCGGCGTGCTCAACTTCCTCAGCGCCGCCACCGGCATCGCCGGGCTCATCGCCCTTATCCGTGGCCTCACCCGCCGCAGCGCCTCCACCCTCGGCAACGCCTGGGCCGACCTCACCCGCGCCGTCCTCTACGTCCTGCTGCCTCTCGCCTTCATCCTCGCCCTCGCCCTCGTCGCCCAAGGCGTCCCCCAAACCTTCGCCTCCTACCAAACCACCACCACCCTCGAGGGCGCCCAGCAGGTCATTCCCCTCGGGCCCGCCGCATCCCAGATCGCGATCAAGCAGCTCGGCACCAACGGCGGCGGCTTCTACGGCGTCAACTCCGCCCACCCCTTCGAGAACCCCACCCCGCTCTCCAACTTCCTCCAACTTCTCTCCATCGTCCTTATCCCCGCCGCCCTCACCGCCACCTTCGGCAAGATGGTCGGCAACGCCCGCCAGGGCTGGGCGATCTTCGCCGCCATGATGCTGCTCTTCAGCGTGTCCATAGGCCTGTCCTTATGGTCCGAATACACGCCCAACCCCGTCCTCGCCGGCGCCACGCCGCTTGAGGGCAAGGAGGTCCGCCTCGGCATCACCAACTCCATCCTCTGGGCCAACGCCACCACCGTCGCCTCCAACGGCTCCGTCAACGCCATGCACGGCTCTCTCTCCCCCGCCGCCGGCGGCATCGCCCTGCTCAACATGCTCTACGGCGAGGTCGTCTTCGGCGGCGTCGGCTCAGGCCTCTATGGCATGGTGGTCTTCGCCATCATCGCCGTCTTCCTCGCCGGCCTCATGGTCGGTCGCACGCCGGAGTATCTCGGCAAAAAAATCGAGGCCCGCGAGATCCGCCTCTGCATGGTCGCCGTGCTCGCCCCCGCCGCCGTCGTGCTCGTCTTCACCGCCCTCGGTGTCGCCTCCGCCGCCGGCCAGGCCGGCCCGGGCCACCCCGGTGCCCACGGCCTGAGTGAGGTGCTCTATGCCTTCGCCTCCATGGGCAACAACAACGGTTCCGCCTTCGGCAGCCTCACCGCCAACGCCCCCTTCTACAACCTCCTCGGCGCCCTCGCCATGCTCGTCGGCCGTTTCGCGGTGCTCGTCCCCGTGCTCGCGCTCGCCGGCGGCCTCGTGGCCAAGAAAATCGCCCCGCCTTCGCCCGGCACCTTTCCGACCGACGGCCCGCTCTTCGTCGGCCTGCTCGCCTCCGTCGTCGTCATCGAGACCGCCCTCACCTTCTTCCCCGCCCTCGCCCTCGGCCCCCTCCTGGAACAGGGCCTGATGCTCGCCGCCCGCGCCTTCTAAACTCCTCCTCCGTGGCCTCCGTGTTCTCCGTGGTTAAAAAAAAAATCCGGAGTTTGAACCACGGAGTCCACCGAGGCCACGGCGAGAAAAAGTAAAATCACTCAACCACCTTCGTCATGACTCCCACTTCCACTTCCTGGCTCAACGCCCCGCTCCTTCGCGCCGCTTCCCTCGACTCCCTCAAAAAGTTCGACCCGCGCGCGCTCTGGAAAAACCCGGTGATGTTCGTCACCGCCCTCGGCGCCCTCGCCACCACCGTCGTCCTCATTCGCGACCTCGCCGCCGGCGCGCCCACCGGCTTCACCGCCCAGATCACCGCCTGGCTCTGGTTCACCGTGCTCTTCGCCAACTTCGCCGAGGCCGTCGCTGAGGGCCGTGGCAAGGCCCAGGCCGACACCCTTCGCAAATCCCGCACCCAGACCACCGCACGCCGTATCCGCTCAATAGCTACTGCCTCCACCGAGGAGCGCGTCTCCGCCGCCGACCTGCGCAAGGGCGACCTCGTCGTCTGCCAGACCGGCGACCCCATCCCCGCCGACGGCGATGTCATCGAGGGCATCGCCAGCGTGGACGAGTCCGCCATCACCGGCGAATCCGCCCCCGTCGTCCGCGAAAGCGGCGGCGACCGCTGCGCCGTCACCGGCGGCACCCGTGTGCTCTCCGACCGCATCGTCATCCGCGTCACCTCCGAGCCGGGCAACACGTTCGTTGACCGCATGATCGCCATGGTCGAGGGCGCCCGCCGCCAGCGCACGCCCAACGAGATCGCCCTCGGCATCCTCCTCGTAGCGCTGACCGTCATCTTCGTTCTCGCCGTCTTCACCCTCCCCTTCCTCGCCCGCTTCGTCGAGGCCGGCGCCGGCCAGTCCGGCGTGGTCAACGTCTCCCTCCCCGTCCTCGTCGCCCTGCTCGTCTGCCTCATCCCCACCACCATCGGCGGCCTGCTCTCCGCCATCGGCATCTCCGGCATTGATCGCCTCGTGCGCCGCAACGTCCTCGCCACTTCCGGCCGCGCCGTCGAAGCCGCCGGCGACATCGATGTCCTCCTCCTGGACAAAACCGGCACCATCACCCTCGGCAACCGCCAGGCCGCCGACTTCGTCCCCGCCCCCGGCATCTCCGCCGAGCGCCTCGCCGACGCCGCCCAGCTCTCGTCCCTCGCCGACGAGACGCCCGAGGGCCGCAGCATCGTCACCCTCGCCAAGGAAAAATTCGCCCTCCGCGGCCGCGAACTCGCCGCCCCCCACGCCACCTTCGTCCCCTTCACCGCCCAGACCCGCATGAGCGGCGTGGACCTCTCCGACCCCACCCGCTCCATCCGCAAAGGCGCCGCCGCCAGCGTCCAGGCCTGGGTCGAGTCTAAACGCGGCACCTACCCCGCCGCCGTCACCGCCGCCGTGGACAACATCTCCCGCCAGGGCGGCACGCCCCTCGTCGTCGCCGAGGCCACCGCCACCTCCGCCACCGTGCTCGGCGTCATTTTCCTCAAGGACATCGTCAAAGGCGGCATCAAGGAACGCTTCGCCCAGCTCCGCGCCATGGGCATCCGCACCGTGATGATCACCGGCGACAACCCCCTCACCGCCGCCGCCATCGCCGCCGAGGCCGGCGTGGACGATTTTCTCGCCCAAGCCACCCCCGAGATGAAGCTACAACGCATCCGCGACGAACAGGCAAAGGGCCACCTCGTCGCCATGACCGGCGCCGGCACCAACGACGCCCCCGCCCTCGCCCAGGCCGACGTCGGTGTCGCCATGAACACCGGCACCCAGGCCGCCCGCGAAGCCGGCAACATGGTCGACCTCGACAGCAACCCGACGAAGCTCATCGAGATCGTCGAAATCGGCAAACAGCTTCTCATGACGCGCGGCGCGCTCACCACCTTCTCGGTCGCGAACGACATCGCCAAATACTTCGCCATCATCCCCGCCATGTTCGCCGGCCTCTACGCCCTGACCCCCGGCGGCACCGGCCCCCTTGCCGCCCTCAACCTCATGCGTCTCGCCTCCCCCGAGAGCGCCATCCTCAGCGCGGTGATTTTCAACGCCCTCATCATCGTCGCCCTCATTCCCCTCGCGCTCAAAGGCGTGGCATACCGCGCCGCCCCCGCCGCGAGCCTCCTCCGCCGCAACCTCGTCATCTACGGCCTAGGCGGCGTCATCGTGCCCTTCGTCGGCATCAAGCTCATCGACCTCGCCCTCGCCGCCACCGGCCTCGCCTAACCTAAAACCAGTAGCACAGAGGGCACGAGAGGTATGCACAGAGCACACAAAGACAGAACCCAAACCAAACCCTCCTCACGCCCCTCCATTCCCTCTCCGTGAACTCTGTGCCTCCTCTAGTGCCCTCTGTGTAACATCTCCAAAGTCCGTCTCCGCCTCCCTCCCATGAAAACCTTCCTCACCACTCTCCGCCTCTTCGCTCTGCTGACCATCCTGACCGGCGTGCTCTACCCGCTCGCCGTCACCGCCATTGCCCGCGTCGCCTTCCCCGCCCAGGCCAACGGATCCCTGGTCAACAACTCCGCCGGCGTTCCGACCGGCTCCGCCCTCCTCTCCCAAAAAACCGAGGGCCCCCGCTACTTCTGGCCCCGCCCCTCCGCCGGTGATTTCGCGACTGTCGCTTCGGGTGCCTCCAGCGCCGCGCCCACCTCCGCCAAACTCCAAACCGCCGTCGCCGAACGCGCCGCCGCCCTCCGCACCGCCCACGGCCTGGCCCCCGACGCCCCCGTTCCCGCCGACGTCCTCATGACCTCCGGCAGCGGCCTCGATCCCCACATCAGCCCCGCCGCTGCCGCCTTCCAAGCCGCCCGCGTCGCCACGGCGCGCAAGCTCCCCCTCGCCACGGTCACCGCCGCCATCGCCGCCCACACCGAGTCCGGCGGCCTCCTCGGCGAAGACCGCGTTAACGTTCTCCTCCTCAACCTCGCCCTCGACGCCGCCAGTCCCTAATCCGCTCCGTCTTCGCGTCCCTTTGTTCTCCTGCTCGCCGTATGGCGCTCCTGATAGTCATCGCCTTGCTCGGATACATGATGAATCGGTCCTGCGGCCGCACTCCCAATGATCCCCGAAACCACCCCGGCGATTATGCCCGGTAAACGTCCTCAAACCCGCTCCCTCGTGCCCAATCTTCACCCCGCATTCTCCGATTCCGTTTCCCCGGCTTCTTCTAAATTAGTGATTCAAAACCCTCCAACTCACGGCCCGCCGCACCTTATCCGGGCCGATGCCAGCGCACATCAGGAAACCGCCCGAAGTCCTCGTCAAACGACGCCACGCCTGCACCGCTCGCCACCGCTTCCGCCGCGAGGTAGGCGTCACCGAAATCCACATTCGCCGCCTCCACCCGCGCCAGCGTCGCCAGCACCAGCGCCTCGTTTTCTACTTCACAAACTCCCGTGCGCACCACCTGCGCCAATACCCGCGCGCACTCCACCCGGGGCAATTTGTAGGACGCCCGCAGCGCATAAAACACCTCCGCCAGCGTGATCGTGGTCAGCCTCAACCGCACCTTCCCGTCCCGCCCCTCAATCAACAATCTGCGCGCCGCCGGTGCCTGCACCGGATCGTCATCGCGCAAGAACCGCAGTAGCACATTCGCGTCAAGCAGCAGCGTATTCATGCCGCCGGTTCACGATCCCCCTGCCCCATCATAGCCCGCGCCGCCGTCTTCTCGTCCACCGCCTTCGGCAGCACCGACTTCGCGGCCCCAAACAGCGAGAGCACATCCGGCACCGGACGCACCCGCACCGAACCATCCTCGCACCGTTCCCAGTAAATCTCAGATCCTCCCCATTCCCGCCGAAACTCGATTGGCACGGTCGTCTGCCCCTTACTTGTGATTGTAGTCCTTACCATTCGAAAAACGTAAGTGCAGACGAATCGAAGTCAATCGGCCGATGATAAGGAGCAGTGCGCCACATTTTAGACAATACCCGTAAAGTGGCGCATATCTGGCGATTGCTGCTCTTTTTGAGGCAATAAATTCCAAAGCCTCCCGTTGACCTCGCGCAGATCATCCCATGCTTCCGCTGCGACATGACGTTTGCCGTTTTCAATTAGCGTTTTCGCCTGAGGTTATTGCCTCCCAGTCAGCAATGGCCTCCGCTGTGCGCCCCTGTTTGATAAGGGCTCTCGCTCTATCCTTTTTTCATCGAGCGTCATCAATCTAGGGGGGGGGACTTACATTTAATGGCTCTTCAATTGTTGATTTTCACAATGCAAAAAACCGTGAAAATCGAACTTAAGGATAGTTTCAAAATAGCGTGTATCCGCTAGACTATCGGAAATCCAACACGTCTTTAAAACCGTGCTCATTCGTTCCCTGCGTGATTAATTCTCCACCCGTTTGATGCCTGCCGCAAACGCAACTTCCCCCGACCCGTCGCGGTCCGACCCCGACGCCCTCCTCGCCGCCGCCCGCCGCGCCGAGGCCGCTGCCGCGCGCGGCCGCCTAACCCTTTTCTTTGGCATGGCCCCCGGCGTGGGCAAAACCTACGCCATGCTCGTCGCCGCCCGCCGCGAGCTCGCCGTAGGCACCGACGTCCTCGTCGGCCTGGTCGAGACCCACGGCCGCGCCGAGACTGCCGCCCTCCTCGACGGCCCGCCCCCGCTGCCCTCCCTGCCGCGCCGCGCCTTCGCCCACCGCGATACCACCCTCCTCGAGTTCGACCTCGAGGCCGCCCTCGCCCGCCGCCCCGCCCTCCTCCTCGTGGACGAGCTCGCCCACACCAACGCCCCCGGCTCCCGCCACGCCAAGCGTTACCAGGACGTCGAGGAGCTTCTCTCCGCTGGTATCAACGTTTACACCACGCTCAACGTCCAGCACCTCGCCAGCCGCGCCGACACCGTCCGCCAGATCACCGGCGCGCCCGTCCATGAGACCGTGCCCGACTCCGTCATCGAGGCCGCCGCCGACATCCGCCTCATCGACCTCACCCCCGCCGAGCTCCGCGCCCGCCTCGCCTCCGGCAAGGTCTACCTCGGCGAACGCGCCGCCCTCGCCGCCGAAAACTTTTTCCAGGAAACCCACCTCACCGCCCTCCGCGAACTCGCCCTCCGCCTCACCGCCGAACGCGTCGATAAACAGCTCCGAGACATCCGCGAAGACACCGGCGCCCGCCGTGTCATGCGCGGCGGCGAGCGTCTCCTCGTCGCCGTCGGCCCCAGCCCCTTCTCCACCCGCCTCGTCCGCTGGACCCGCCGCATGGCCTACGCCCTCGACGCCACCTGGGTCGCCGTGTCAGTCGAGACCGGCGAGGTCCTCCCCGCCGACGAACAGCGCCGCCTCGACGAAAACCTCGCCCTCGCCCGCGAGCTCGGAGCCGAGGTCGTCGTCGTCTCCGACCGCGACATCGCCGCCGCCCTCCTCCGCGCCGCCCTCCGCCACAACGTCTCCCAAATCGTCATCGGCAAACCCCGTTCCCACCCGCTGCTCGACCTCGCCCGCGGAGGCTCCCTCGTGGACCGCCTCGTGCGCGGCTCCGGCCAGACCGATGTCTATGTCGTCCCCGCCGAGGCCCGCACCGGCCGCGACCGCTGGCGCGCCTGGCGCGTCCCCGTTCTTTCACGGCCCCGCGAATACGGTGTCGCCGCCGCCACCCTCGCCGTCGTCACCCTCGTCGCTCTTGTGCTCGCCCCTTACGCGGGCCACTCCGCCGTCGCTTTCCTCTATCTCGCCACGGTCGTCTCCCTCGGCCGCTTCATCGGCCAGGGCCCCATTTTCGCCGCCGCCGCCCTCGGCGCGCTCACTTGGAATTTCCTCTTCATCCCGCCGCTCTACACCTTCCGCATCACCAAATTCGAGGACGGCCTCGCCTTCGCGCTCTTCTTTGTCGTCGCCCTCGTCACCGGACGCCTCACCACCCGCATCCGTGCCCAAGTCCAGGCCCAGGACGCCGGCGAACGCCGCGCCACCGCGCTCTACCAGCTCACCCGCGACCTCGCCGCCGCCCGCTCCGCCGACGAGGTCATCCGCGCCGCCACCACCCGTCTCACCGACGTCTTCGGTGCCCGCCCCGCCATCTTCACCACCGCACAGATTCCGTCTTCCTATCTTAAACTTAACCTTCCCCCTTCATCTGCAGAAACAGGCGCGTCCGCGCGCCTGCTTCTGCATCCCTCCGCCGCCTTCGTCATCACCCCAAAGGAAGAAGCCGTCGCCCTCTGGTCCCTGCGCCACCGCCGCCCCGCCGGCCGTTTCACCGACACCCTGCCTGCCGCCGAGGCCTACCACGTGCCCCTCGTCGTCGGCGACCGCGCCCTCGGCGTGCTCGCCCTCCGCCCGCCCGACGGAGTCACGCTCACCCACGCCCAGCGCGACCTCATCGAGACCTTCGCCGCCCAGCTCGCCCTCGCCCTCGAAAGCGAGCAGCTCCGCGCCGCCCAAGAAACTTCCCGCCTCACCACCGAGTCCGAAAAACTCCACCGCGCCCTGCTCGACGGCGTCTCCCACGAACTCAAGACCCCCCTCGCCGTCATCGCAGGCTCCGCCGACGCCCTCGCCACCGCGCCCGCCGCCCACGACGCTCTCGAAGGCCACCCCTTGGAAGTTTCCTTGCCCGAAGAAATGCCCCCCTTGCGCACCGACTTTGCCCTTACTGAACAGGCCTTGGTCAACCTTCTCGTCAACGCCTCGCATCACACTCCGCCCGGCACGCCCGTGTTTGTTTCCGCCGGACTGGATCGCGGCGGCACCCGCGCTTTTTTCACCATCGCCGATCGCGGCCCGGGGCTGCCGCCATCGATGAACGACCGGCTCTTCAAAAAATTCGAACGCGGCGACGCCGCCCGCGCCGGCGGCCTCGGACTGGGTCTCTCCATCGTGCGCGGCTTCATCACCGCCCAAGGCGGCGAGGTCGTGGTCGGCGAAAACCCCGGCGGCGGTGCCGTCTTCACCCTTTACCTCCCGCACGCCACCCCGAAGCCTGAAACCGCTTCATGAATCCTTCCACCCCCGGCACCCTGCTGGTGATCGACGACGAGCGCCAGATCCGCCGTCTCCTGCGCGTCACCCTCGAAGGCGCGGGCTACCGGGTGCGCGAAGCCGAGACCGGCCAGCTAGGCCTGCAAGAAATCGCCGCCGCCGCGCCCGACGGCGTTATCCTCGACCTCGGCCTGCCCGATCTCGACGGCGTGGACGTTCTCCGTCGCCTTCGCGAATGGAGCCGCCTGCCCGTGCTCGTGCTCTCGGTGCGCGAAGCCGAAGAGGTCAAAATCGCCGCGCTTGACGCCGGAGCCGACGACTACCTCACCAAGCCCTTCGGCGGCGGCGAACTCCTCGCCCGCGTGCGCGCCCTGCTCCGCCGCGCCTCTACCGACGCCGAGCCCGCCATCCTGCGTTTTGGCGACATCGAACTCGACCGTGCCTCCCGCGTGGTGCGCCGCTCCGGCGAGGAAGTCCACCTCACCGCCAAAGAGTATGCCCTCTTTGCCCTGCTCGCCCAACACCGCGGCAAAGTCGTTACCCAACGCCAACTCCTGCGCGACATCTGGGGCGCCAACGCCGAGGACAACAGCCACTACCTGCGTGTCCACATGACCCACCTCCGCCAAAAACTGGAACGCCACCCCTCCGCCCCCGAACTGCTCAAAACCGAACCCAGCATCGGCTACCGCCTCATCGGTTAAACCACTCCGCCCCTCGTGACACAGGCATTCCTGCCCGCCTTCTCCCTCCTCGGGGCCGTCTTCGCCGCCCTGCTCGTCTTCAACCTCCTCCGCGGCGTCTTCCTCCTCGCCCTGCAACTCACCCAAGCCGCCCTCTCCCCCTCAACCCGCAACACTTCCCCGCCATCCCCCTCGGCTTCCGACCGCCCCCTTCATCACGTGTTCCCGTTCGTCCGCTGGCTCCCGCGAAGCCAGTTTCAGCGCCCGCGCTCCCCTTAAACTCCTCCCGTCCCGATCCCCGGCAAAATCCAGTTTCCTATCAGTCAGCTCCACGTTAACCGGATGGTTGAGCTCGGGCTTGTGGATCGGGCCGAAGGAGAACTGGCCAAGCGTCTCGGGCGGGGTGAACGGGTCTTTGCGCTAAAAAGATTTATTTAGCAGATATAGCATAGCGTTGACATACTAGCCAAAATGTTGATTATAATGAGTTATGATTGCGAGGAACGCCCTTACCACCGCTCAACGGCTTTTGCAGGGCAACTATGTACTCGCCTTGATCGGGCCACGCCAAGCGGGCAAGACGACGCTGGCTCGTCTGCTTATGCCGGAGCGGCCTTATGTCTCTTTGGAAGATCACGATGTGCGTGCGCGTGCCCAGGAGGACCCGCGTGGGTTGTTAGCCGATCTGCCCGAGGGTGGCATCCTCGACGAGGTACAGCATTGCCCGGCACTGCTCTCCTATTTGCAGACGCGGGTGGATGCCCGGCGACGGCCGGGCGAGTGGATTATCACGGGCTCCAATCAATTTTCCCTGCACCAAGCTACGGTGCAAAGTCTGGCCGGCCGGGTGGGACTGCTCACGCTGCTACCATTGGCTTGGCCGGAGGTGCAGGAGGCGGGGCTGGCTCCCGAAACCTGGGAGCAGGCGGTGCTCAAGTCCGCCTTTCCGCCGCTTTATGATCGTCCGCTGGAGCCGGCCGGGTGGTTGCGCGATTATCTTGCAACCTATGTCGACCGCGACGTGCGCCTCGCCCACAATATTCAGAATCTCGCGGCCTTTCGCCGTTTCCTTGGGCTGTGCGCCGGGCGCACCGGGCAGCTACTCAACCTCGCCGCGCTGGGGGCCGACGCCGGCATCGATCAACGCACCGCGCGCACTTGGCTGACGCTGCTGGAGACGAGTTTTCTGGTGACGCTGCTGCCGCCGTATTTCCGAAATCCCAACCAGCGCCTGGTCAAAACACCGAAGCTCTATTTTACCGATGCGGGTCTGGCCGCCTCGTTGCTCGGGGTGCGCGAGATCGGGCATTTGCAGACGCATCCCCTGCGCGGCGCCTTATTTGAAACCTGGGTGGTGGCCGAGCTGCTCAAGGCGGCGAATAATCGCGGGCAGGCACCGGCCTTGAGTTTTTATCGCACGCGCGACGGGCTGGAGGTGGATTTAATAGCGGAGACGGCGGCAGGCCTGCATGCCATCGAGCTTAAATCGGGGGCTACGGTAGGGAGCGATTTTTTTGCCTATTTCGCGACCTTGCGGCACCAGCTAGAAGGCCAGTCTCCGGCTGTAGTCGGCACCTGGCTGCTCTACGGGGGAGAACGCACGGAGCATAGACCGCAGGCACGGGTGCTGCCATGGAGCCAGATCGCCATGCTTGGCGCGGTGCTGGCCGGGGAGCCGGAGCGGATCAGCGTGGAGTAAGGCAGGGCTTCACCCGCGCACGGTGAGTTTTTGCAGGCGGGCGTACATCGTGGTCAGGTCGGCGAAACCTGCCCCGTGCGAAAGCGGAGCTTTGCCTACTTCATGAGTTTCCGCCCGCAAAATCCAGTTTCCTATCAGTAGTAGTTTCCTATCAGTAAGTCAGTCAACCGAAGCCGGCATCGGCTACCGCTTGGTCAGCTCCGCGTGACCGACCAGAACGCAGCGACTCCATTTTTGTTTTTGTGCCCGGACCGGGTTTCGTGCGCAAATGCGTTTCCCGATGAACGACACGCAGCGCAAACCCGCCTGGCTCCGCGCCAAGCTTCCCTCCGGCCCCGGCTATCACGCCGTGCGCAAACTTGTGGACGACAGCAAACTCCACACCGTTTGCCAGAGTGCCCAGTGCCCCAATCTGGGCGAATGTTGGTCCCGTGGCACCGCCACCGTGATGATCCTGGGCAACATCTGCACCCGTTCCTGTAACTTCTGCGCCATCCAAACCGGCCGCCCCACCGAATACGATCTCGGCGAACCCGCCCGAGTCGCCGACGCCGTCGTCACCATGAATCTGCGCCACTGCGTCATCACCTCGGTGGCGCGCGACGAACTCAAGGACGGCGGCGCCGCCGTCTGGGCCGCCACCATCCGCGCCATCCGCGGTCGCTCCCCCGCCACCGCCATCGAAGTGCTCACCCCCGACTGGAAGGGCCAGACCGAGTTGCTCGACCTCGTCCTCGACGCCGGTCCCGATATTTTTAACCACAACCTCGAAACCGTGGAGCGCCTGCAAAAACCCGTGCGCGTGCAAGCCCGCTACGACCGCTCCCGCCTCATCCTCCGCCACGCCAAGTCGCGCGGCTTCACCACCAAGACAGGCATCATGCTCGGCCTCGGCGAAGAAGCGCACGAGATCGAGCAGACCCTTCGCGACATCGCCGACGACAAGACCGACATCCTCACCATCGGACAATACCTCCAGCCCACCCCGCAACACTGGCCGGTGGCGCGCTGGGCCCATCCCGACGAATTCGCCCACTGGAAACAGGTCGGCCTCGCCCTCGGCATCGGTGTGGTCGAGAGCGGTCCCATGGTCCGCTCCAGCTACCACGCCGACGAACAATCGAAAAAATACACCGGCGTCGAACACCTCAACAACGTCAACGCCCTCGCCAGCGCGTAAACGCCCGCTCCGCCCGCCCCCCTCCAGACCAACATGAAACTCTACTTCATGGGCATCTGCGGCACCGCCATGGGCAATGCCGCGCTGCTCGCCCGCGCCGCCGGCCACGAAGTTTCTGGTGCCGACACCGGCGTTTATCCGCCCATGAGCACCGTGCTCGCCGAGGCCGGCATCCAGCTCCACGAGGGCTACGACGCCGCCCGTCTCGCCGCCCTCGCCCCCGATCTGGTTGTGATCGGCAACGCCATGTCCCGCGGCAATCCCGAGGTCGAGTGGCTGCTCGACACCCGCGCCCTCAAGTTCACCTCCCTGCCCGCCCTGTTGCACGACACCGTGCTGGCCACCCGCAAAAACATCGTCGTCTGCGGCACCCACGGCAAGACCACCACCACCGCCCTCGCCGCCTTTCTCCTGCGGGAAAACGGCCGCGACCCCGGCTTCCTCATCGGTGGCGTCCCCTTGGATCCTCCGATGGGCAACCACCTCGGCACCGCCACCGACCCCTTCGTCATCGAGGGCGACGAATACGACAGCGCCTTCTTCGACAAACGCTCCAAGTTCATCCACTACGCGCCGCACGTAGCGGTCTTGAACAATCTCGAATTCGACCACGCCGACATCTTCCGCGACCTGGCCGACGTTCAACGCACCTTCGCCCACCTCACCCGCATCGTGCCGCGCTCCGGCTGGGTGGTCCTGAATGGCGACGACGACAAC
The DNA here is from genome assembly GCA_027485045.1 of Opitutaceae bacterium. Lineage (GTDB taxonomy): Bacteria > Verrucomicrobiota > Verrucomicrobiia > Opitutales > Opitutaceae > IMCC26134_A. The sequence continues at coordinate 12,492 of JAIXRU010000169.1, forward strand.
CTCCGCGCCCTCGGTCCCCTGCCCTGGACTCGTGTCGTGCGCGTCGGCACCGGCGAAAGCAACGACGTGCGCATCTACGCCTTCACCGAGAATGCCACGGGCGTGCGCTTCACCCTCAGTTGGTCCGGCCAACTTTGGGGCGAAGTCACCTGGTCCGCCCCCGGCATTTTCAACGTCCGCACCGCCGCCATGGCCGCCACC
>JAIXRU010000177.1 GCA_027485045.1 Opitutaceae bacterium
CCAGCGCGGGGGCGAGTTCACGGTAGGTGAGCGGACGATTGCCGTCTTCGAGCTTATGTTTCCAGGAGCCGAGATGCACCTCATAGACCGACATCGGCAGATCGAGTTTGCCGGCCTGCGCGGTGCGGCGGGCGATCCACTGCGAGTCGCCCCACTGGTGTTTACGCGGGTCGCAGACGATGGCGGCGTTGCCCGGGGGCGCCTCGAACGCGGTGCCGTAGGGATCGGTCTTGATGAGGATGTCGCTGTTCTGGGCGCGAATCTCGAACTTGTAGAGTTCGCCCTCGCCCAGGCCGGGAATAAACAACTCCCACACACCGGAGCCGCCCAGCGGACGCATGGGGAAATAGCGGCCATCCCAGCCGTTAAAATTTCCGACCACGGAAACACGAGCCGCGCTCGGCGCCCAGACCGCGAAGGCCACGCCGGATACGCCGTCCACCACCCGCAGGTGCGCCCCGAGTTTTTCGTAGATGCGGTGCTCGTTACCCTCGTTAAACAGATAAAGATCCTGCTCTCCGAGAGTAGGTAAAAAACGGTAAGGATCCTGAAACTGGCGCAGCTCGCCGTTTTTGCGGGTCACGCGCAACTGGTAGGGGAAAAAATCCTTCCGCTTCGGCAAAAACACCTCGAACAGACCCTCTTCTGAAACCTGCTCCATCGGGTGGAGCTTTTCTGACGCACCGCTCTTCTGCCCCTTCGCTTCAGCCGAGGGGAATTCCACCACCGCGCACTCGATCGCGTCGCACAGAAAAGCGCGCACCACGATGCCTTTAACGTCCTCCACCGTGATCGGGTGCATCCCCAGCAAGCTGTGGGGATTCGCGCAGGTCGCTGTAGTGAACAATTCCAGCTCGTCAGGGGTGATCGTCATGGTGGGTTAAATAGGAACTTCGATCAAAACAGCGGAAGCGAACGAAGCGAGCAGGTAAGCCACTCGCCGTGAAAAAAATGGGTGAAGCCGACGCTACCTTAGCCGGTGTTCTTCAAACCGCCCGAGATGCCGTTGATCGTGAGCTCGACCACCGAGCGGGTCGCCGCCTCGTCGGCCGCCGCCAGGCCGCCGGCGCGCAGACGGCGCAGCATTTCGACCTGCAAGTAGTTGAGCGGGTCGATATAAGGATTCCGCAGCTCGACCGATTTTTTCAACACCGGCTCGCGCGCCAGGAGCGAGCGCTGGCCCGTGATGGCGAGAATGGCCTCCTCGGTCCGGGCAAACTCCGCCTGCAAAATCGTCAGCATGCGGGTGCGCAGCTTCGGGTCGTCAACCAGCGAGGCGTAGAGCTTGGCGATACCCATGTCGGCTTTGCACAGGGTGAGCTGGGCGTTGTCGATCAAGGTCTGGAAAAACGGCCACTCGGCGTGCATCGCCCGGAGCAGATCGCGCCCGGCGCGTCCGCGCTTGAGCACGGGGGCCAGGGCCGAGCCCAGCCCATACCAACCAGGGAAGTTGAAACGGCTCTGCATCCAGGAAAACACCCACGGAATCGCGCGCAGATCGCCCACGCTCTGGGTGGCGCGGCGGAAGGTGGGCCGGGAACCGAACTTCAGGTTGCTGATCTCGTCGATCGGGGTCGCCTGTTTCCAGAAGGCGATGAAGGCCGGGTCGTCGTGCACCAGCTTCTTGTAGGCGGCGAAACCTCCGGCGCTCATCTGCTCCATGGTCTCCAGCCACTCGGGGCTCACCGGCTTGGGGTTTTCCGCCGCGTGGATGCCGAGCATGACACCGTATGTCATCTGTTCGAGGATACGGTGCGCGAGCTCGGGATCATGGTAACGGGTCGAAAGCACTTCGCCCTGCTCGGTGACGCGGATGCCACCATCCCGCAGCGCGACCGGTTGGGCCAGGATGGCCTTCGCGGCCGGGCCGCCGCCGCGCGCGATCGAGCCGCCGCGACCATGGAAAAGCGTTACCCGAACGCCGCCGGCCTGGCAGACTTGGGCGATCTCATCCTGGGCTTTGTAGAGCGCCCAGTTGGCGGTGATGTAGCCGCAGTCTTTGTTCGAGTCGGAGTAGCCCAGCATCACGTGCTGGTGCCCGGCCTGCGCGGCCAGAAGCGGCGCGTAACTGGGATGTTGATACAACTCGGTGAGCACGCGCGGGGCGTTGCTCAGATCCTCGAGCGTCTCAAACAAAGGCGAGATCGGCAGATCGACTCCGGTCAGGCGCATCAACAAAGCGACCTCCAGCAAGTCGGACACATCGGTCGTCATGCTGATAATGTAGATGCCGAGGGACTCGCGGCCGAAGCGGGCGTGCACTTTCGCGGCGAGCGCCATCGGCTCGACCACGTGGCGGGTCGGAGCGGTAAAGGCCGCCAGCGCGGCGGGCGCGAGCGGAGCGGCCTTGGCCAGCGCGGCGGCGAGCACGGTGCGACGCTCGGCCTCAGGCAGTTTAACGTAGTCCGGACGGCCCAGCACCTCGGCCACGGCGGCTTCATGCGGACCGGAATGCTGACGGATATCCAGGCGGGCGGTATGCAGACCAAAAACATCGAGACGGGTGATGTTATCCTGCAATTCCCCCTCGGCCAGCATGGCGCCGCGACCCGCCGCCAGACTGCGGGCCAGCGTGGTGAAAATCTCGCGCGCATCAGAGGTCTGGAACATCGGCTCGGGGTCCGCCGGACCGCCTTTCGCTTCAGCCACCGCCGCGGCGTAGGCTTGCTGCAAACGCTCGCGCAAGCCGGCCAGCACCAGCCGGTAGGGCTCATGCGGGAAGCGACTGGTAAGCGCCTCGACATGGCAGGACAGATGGCGGTTCTCGCGCAGCAGACGGCGCATCTCGGGCGTGATGGCTTCGCGACGATCCGAGACGGTGAGACTGCGGCTGAGCTCGCGGGTTTTATCGCCCAGTTTCACCAAGGCCAGGCGGCGATGCAGGCCGAGCACCTCCTCGGTCACGGCCGCGCTGACATTCGGGTTGCCGTCGCGATCGCCGCCGATCCAGGTGCCAAAGGTGAGCCAGCGGGCGGGCACCTTCACCGTCGGGTAGTGCTGGGCGAGGGCGCGCTGCATATCGGCCTGCAAGCGCGGCAGCACATCGTAGAGCGTCGTATCGAAATACCAGAGACCGGTCTTGGCCTCGTCGGTCACCAGCGGACGCTCCACCCGGCTGCGATCCGTCAGCCAGAGCGAGGCGATCTCGCGCTCGACCGCCGCCGGGTCGCCCAACTGGCCGGGGAGCTGGCCGGAGTCGCGTTGCAACAACTCGGCGAGCCGGCGCAGTTTGGTGAGCAGCGTGCGCCGCTTGGATTCGGTCGGATGGGCGGTGAACACCAACTCGATGGCGACACGATCCACCAGGGTTTGCATGTGCTCCGGGGTGACGCCCCGGGCCTTGAGTTCGGCCACGGCGGAGCCGATGGACTCGCGCAGAGGCTGCACCGCCGCCTCGCCACCCCGGACCGGAGTGCGGGCGAGCGCCGCGCGACGATGGCGCAGAATCAGGATGCGGAAGTTTTCCTCGGCCAGATTCACCAGCTCGAAGTAGAGCGTGAACGCCATGGCCTGGTTAAAGGCGTCCTTGGGCGTGAGCTCGGCCACGGCGGCGCTCAGCGCGCTGCCCGCCGAAGCGGGATCGGAACGCGCGGCCTTCGCGAGCGCGCGCAGACGCTCGACCGTGGCCAGGGTTTCCGGCCCTTCCAACCGGGTGATGACCCGACCGAGCGCGGAGCCCAGGGCGCGCACTTCGGCGCGGAGTTGGGCGAGTTCTTTGAGAGCAGTGGAGGAGGAGGGAGACGCGGCTTTGCGGGCCATGGGGAAAAGATTTGGTGCCTAGTGGCGGGCGCACCTTGGCCCGCACCTAAGAAGGCGCAAAGCGAAAAGTGCGCCAATTCGAGCTAACTTATGCCAATTACACTTCGTAATGATGCTTTAGCATGGCTCGATGTAGCCCCGACCGGTGTTCGGGGTCTCTGGGAAACCCCCGACCACCGGTCGGGGCTACACCAGATGAAAGGCTCATTTCATACCATAACGGATATTCGAGCATTTGAAACAAAACCATAGCCGGAAACTGTAGGGAGGGGCGCCGTACCCCGCCGTTCGCAAACCTGGTCACGCAACGGCGGGGTGCGGCGACCCCGCCCTACATGAAATACCTTCGTATTCTTGTGCGGCCCCGGTGCGGAAACAAAGACAAGCCCCTCTATCATCGTGCCGCTTGGTCTGTTCAGGGTGTGTAAACCCAAGCGGGAGTCAGAGGACCAAAAACTTTAGAGAAGGGACCGTATTGTATCCTAATCGTAACCTTCCAGTCGTTTTTACGTAACATTGGTCCGCTTTAATACTCGGACGCGTGTCGTTTCACAAACAGGCGCTTCCTTCATCCTTACACACAACTCGTCCTCCACTTAGTATGAAAACAATTAAAGGCATCGCAGCGCTCTTAACCGCGATCACTGCCGCCCAAATAACCTCGTTCGCCCAGACGACATGGAACGCGGGCGATTTGATCGTCGGCTTCCGCTCCACGGATGTTGCTGAAACCAGCAGCTTCGAGATCAACGTCGGCTCCGTCTTCGCCATTCGCAACGGCGGCTCCTTCTCGGTCAACATCAACACCCAGCTCGTCAGCCTCTTCGGTGCCGATTGGTTCACCGCCGGCAACGTTTCTTTTGGCGCAGTCTCTTCGGCCTATTCGGTTAACACCACTGACACCGCAGCTCCCAACGGCGATCCCGGCCGCACCACCTATTATACTCAGGCCACTTCCACCATCGGCTTCAGCGGAGATACCGCCGATACGCTTTCCACCGGAAACCGTTCTACCATCAATACCCAGATATTGGGTCTCATAAACACCTCGTCAACGGGTTCCCCTTTGACTGGTAGTTTCGTCGGCCAGACCAATCTCGGCTCCAACAGCGCCTCACTGCTAAATACCAACACCAACAGTTGGGCCGGCAAGACCGCCACCACTACGGATTTCGGTGTTTTTGGCAGCTCGAATGCAGTGGATGCACCAATCAATGGCACGACCACCTACGTGGATCTCTACCGCATGCTCGACGTCACGACCAATGCGGTGACTCCCGCCAACGCCCAAATCGCCAACACCGTGGGCACTGGCCAGTTCGTCGCCACGCTGCAAATCACGTCCGACGGCACTTTGAGCACTTCTGCCATTCCCGAACCCTCCAGCTACGCCGCCCTCGCCGGTCTCGCTGCCCTCGGCCTCGTCGCCACCCGTCGCCGCCGCGCCTGATTTCCACCTCCCTTCTGATCATTCAATTCTAAAAGTTATATAATTCTCCTACTTATGAACGCTCGTAAATCGCTCCTCGCCGCCGCTGCGGCTTTCTTTGCCACCGCCGCACTCTCCTACGCTGACGTCACCATCGTGTTGACCGGCTCCACCGCCTTCCGCGCGGCGGTAAACGATACCATCAAGATTATGCTCTCCGGTGAGGTAGTCCGTTGGAGAGACGGATCCACTGCCGGTTTGAACAACTCCAATAACGCTATTTTTCAAGGCACCATCGCGTCTTTGCCCGCCCTCGGCACCGTGACTATCCAAACGGCTTGGAGCGGTTCGGGCAGCGGTATCACCACCTTGGTGAACAACTCCAATGTGAGTGTGCTACCCGTCAGCGTCTTAACCGAATCCCCCGGCACCCCCGAGGTTGCCACCAGCACCGCCTTCGTCACCGCCAAAGCTAACTACGCCTTCTCGGACGTTAAACAGGAGTCCACCACTGCCGCCAGTCTCACCGCTCTCGGAGCGCCTACCGCTGTCGGTATCATCCCGTTCCTATTCGTCGCGAGCGAGAGCGCCCCTGCAGGTATTACCAACATCACGGACCAACAGGTTTTTCAGCTGCTCAACGCCGGTTTCCTTCCCGCCTCGGTACTGAGCGGCAACAACGCCAACGATCCAATAAGTATTTTTCCTATCGGTCGTGACGCTGGCTCTGGCACCCGCATCGCCGTACTCGCCGAAACCGGCTACGGCATCAACAACCCAGTCAACCAAGCTAACATCACGGCTTCCGGGACTAACGGCACTCTGAGCTACTCCCCCACCCCGGATGCGACGTCGGGTAACGGCGGCGAGAGCAGTGGCCAAACCTTAGCCACCGAACTCGGCTGCACTTCCAACCTAACACCACCCGTTTTACCAACAGATCCCAAAGCGTTTGCCGTAATCGGCTACGTGGGTGTGAGCGACGCCACCACCGCCCAGACCAATGGTGCACGCTGGCTCACCTACAACGGTGCTGCCTACAGCCCCACGAACGTAAAAAACGGCGTCTATACCCTATGGTCTGAAGTACAGCTCTACACCCAGGTCGCCGCCACTTCTGCGGATCAAACTACCCTCAGGGACCGTCTGGTGACCGATCTCGATACTTACCTCCTGGCTAACGAAACCCGCGGCATCGCTCTTACCTCGATGCGTGTCTCCCGCCCCAGCGACGGCGGTCCGGTCTCATCCAACCTCTAAGCGTTTATCCCGCTAGCAAGGTTCTCCACTGGCGTCGGCGCCTGTCGCCGACGCCAGTTTTATGTTCAAACCGTGCGTCGCGCCTACTCCTCACTCCTAGCCTCCCTTGCGGTCTACGTCGCGTGGGTGGTGTTAGCTGGCACGCCTGCGCCTACGCCGTCCATGCGTGAGGCGAAGCCGCAGACAATTTCCTCAACCATCTCGGCCACCGCTCAGGTTCGCTCCGGCCCACCGGTGCCGGGCGTGCACGTTACCATTCCAGCGTCATCGCCCTCGGCTCCTTCCATTTCAAGCCCGTTGACTACGGTCACGGCCAAACCCCGCTCGGCTGACTCTCCTCTCGCGGCCAATCCCGCAAAGGAGCCACAGCCCCAAGCGCCGACGCTATCCCGTTCGGCCCCCTTACCGGCCGCGATTAACCGCACAAGCCGCGACGCCCCCGAGACGATAACGCTCGCAAACCGCGTTAGCCCCGCAGCCCCCCCGCTCTCGGACGTCACAACGTCCTCTGACGCGGCGGCCAAAGTGCCGCCCGTGAACATCCCCGCCGGCCCTATCCCCGTCCCCGCCGTATTGGCGCCCGATCTCTCGTCGCTCTCCCTCAGCACCGAACAGCTAATCGACGTCCACACCCTTGCCGATGAGTTCATCGAACAAATCGGCAATGCCGACACCGCTACAGCGCAACAGCCCGAAGAACGGGCGACCTTAAGGCGAAAAATCACCCAAGCCGCCCAAACCACCGAGCAACGCTACCGTCAGCTCTACGGCGACTTCGCCTTGGCCGAACTCCGCCGCATCGCCTACGCCCAACTCGCTCCGCCCGAATCGACCCCATGAACCGCCGCCCGGCCTATCTTTCGGTTAAATCCACGCTGGCTGTGGCTGCGTTGCTTGGTGTCTTGGCGCCCGCGCTGCCCGCCCCAACCACCCCCGTCGCCGAAGCGCCTGCCCCCGCCCCAGCCCAAACCCGTTTATTCATTCGCGAAATCCGCGTTCAAGGCGCCACCAAACTCACCGCCAAGGAAATCCAGAAGGCCGTTTACCCCTTCGTCGGCCCCGCCCGCACCCTGGCCGACATCGAAAAAGCCCGCGACGCCCTCCAGAAGCTCTTTCAGGAACAAGGTTTCCAATCCGTCCAAGTAGAGATCCCGCCCCAACAGGCCCGTCGCGGCGTGGTTTTTCTCAAAGTCACCGAAGCCCGCGTCGGCCAGCTCCGCGTAGTCGGTTCCCGTTACAACGACATCGAGCAGATCCGCGCCGCCGCGCCCTCCCTCACCGAGGGCTCCGTGCCTGATTTTAACCAAGTCAGCCGCGATATCGTCGCCCTCAACCAGCGCGCGGATCGGCGTATCACCCCCGAGATTCGCCCCGGAACCAAGCCGGGCACGCTCGATGTGAACCTCAAGGTCGAGGACAGCCCTCCCGCCTCTGCCAGCATCGAGCTCAACAACCGCTACAGCGCCGACACTTCCAAGCTTCGCCTCAACGCCTCCGCCTCCTACGACAATCTCTGGCAGGCCGGGCACACCCTCGGCGGCAGCCTGCAAACCACCCCCGAGTCGTGGTTCGACGAGGTCATGGTTTACTCCGGCTTCTACCGCGCCCCCATCGCCGGCTCCCCCGCTTGGACGCTCCAGTTCTCCGCCACCAAACAGGATAGCAACATCTCCACCTTGGGCGGCACCGCCGTCGCCGGCCGGGGCGAGGTCTTCAGTCTTCGCTCCACTCGCACCCTGCCTTCCGGTCCCGGTCTCTACCACTCCGCCAGCATCAGCCTGGACCGCAAAAACTTCGTTCAAAACGTGAACAGCGCGGGAACCACCACCCGCACCCCCATCCGCTACTTCCCGCTCAGTTTCGTTTACAGCGGCTTCCTTGATCGCGAGAAAGCCAAGACCGAGTTCTTTCTCGGGGCCACCCTGAACCTGCGCGGTCTCGGCAGCGATTCCGAAGCGTTCGATAACAACCGCTTCAACGCCCAGCCCAACTTTTTCACCCTCCGCGGCGACCTCTCCCAAGACTGGCAGCTCGGCGGCGGCTTTATCCTGACCCCTCGCCTCCAAGGCCAGCTCTCCAGCGGTCCCTTGGTCAGCAACGAACAATTCGCCGCCGGCGGCCTCGACACCGTGCGCGGCTACCTCGAAGGCGAACAACTCGGCGACTACGGCGGCGTGTCCAGCCTCACCCTTTCCAGTCCCGCCCTCCTGTCCGGAAAATCCGGCGCCCCCCGCCTCACCGCCCACACCTTCGTCGAGGGCGGCCTACTCTACCTGATCGACGGCCTGCCCGAGCAAACCGACCACTTCGAGCTCCTGAGCGTTGGCGCGGGTCTGCGCGCCGGCTTCACCACCCACTTCGACGGCTCCCTCAACCTCGCCGTGCCGCTGCTCGACGAAGGCAAAACCGAGGCCGGCGAGGTCCGCATCATCTTTGTTATCCGCGGCCAGCTTTAAATTTTCACCACCACCTTTCGCACCCTTATCCAGATGAATATATCGCTTCCCTTCACCCGCATCAGCGGCGCCCTCCTCGGTCTGATCGTGTTTCTCGGCCTGGGCCTCACGCCCGCCCGTGCCGACTGGTGGGACAAACAATGGCCGCTGCGCAAGCCGCTCGAGCTCAACGCCACCACCGCCGGAGTCCCCCTCGACAACCCCACCGGTCCCGTGCCCGTGCTGGTGCGCCTGCACGGCGGCAATTTCCAATTCGCCGCCGCCGCCACCGATGGCCGCGACCTCCGCTTCACCGCCGCCGATGGCAAAACCCTGCTCCCCTATCAAATCGAGAGCTACGACTCCCTCCTGAACGAAGCCTTCGTCTGGGTCCTCGCTCCCGACCTCAAACCCGGCGAAAAACTCGCCCTCACCGCCTACTACGGCAAACCCGACGCCGCACCTTCCGCCGCCGGCCTCGCTTATGATGCCGACACCCTGCTCGTCTATCACTTCTCCGGCCCCGGTGCGCCCCAAGACTCCAGCGGCAAGAGCCATCACTCCACCACGACCGGCCGTCCCGTCCCCGGCTCGCTCATCGGTCCAGGCATCCGCTTCGCCGGCAACGAACCCGTAATCATCCCCGCCGCCCCCACCCTGCGCCGCGCCGCCGGCCAGCCCCTCACTTGGTCCGCCTGGGTCAAACCCGCCGCGTTAACTTCCGCCGCCGTCATCTTCCACTGGGGCGATGCCGCCCAATACCTGCAAATCGGTCTGGATGGTGCCAAACCCTACGCCGAGGTCCGCTCTTCCGGCGCAGCCACCCGCACCGCGCCCGCCGCCGCCTTGGCGGATACCGCCTGGGTCCACCTCGCGCTGGTCGCCACCGCCGATCGCGTAGCCCTCTTCGTCAACGGCGTGGAAAGCACCTCACTCGCCGCCGCCCTCCCGGCGCTTGAAACCGACGCCCGCCTCGGCGCCGCCGCCGACGGCACCCGCGCCTTCGTCGGAGAGCTGGACGAACTCAATCTCTCCGGCGTAGCCCGCTCCGCCGGCTGGCTCAAATTCGCCGCCGTCAGCCAATCCGGCTCCAACGACAGCCTCAAACTCGTAGCCCTCGGCTCCGACGAATCCGGCGCTTCGGCCGACGCCCACGGCAGCAGTTGGGTTGCCGAGACCCTTGGCCACATCGGCCTCTTCGGTGACATCGCCAAAAACATGATGTTCGACGGCTGGATCGCCGTCGGCGTCTGCGTTATCATGATGATCATCGGCTGGATCGTCGCCCTGCAGAAATTCGCCTATCTCAAAAAAGTCGAGCAAGGCAGCGAGGAGTTCCTCCGCCATTGGAAACAAGTTTCCAGCGACCTCACCGTGCTCGATAGCGACGAGGGCCTTAAGAAAATCGGTGACGGTGCCGACCCCAAACTTGTTCGCCTGATGCAGCAGAGCCCCCTGTATCACATCTACCACATCGGCGCGGAAGAGATTCGCCACCGCATTGACAGCAAACGCGGCTTCCACGGCCTCTCCAACCGCTCCATCACCGCCATCAAGGCCAGCCTCGACGCCGGCCTGACCCGTGAAGTCCACCGCCTGAATTCCGGCCTCGTCTCCCTCACCATCGGCATCGCCGGCGGCCCCTACGTCGGACTCATGGGCACCGTGGTCGGCGTGATGATCACCTTCGCCGTCATCGCCAAGACCGGTCAGGTCGAGGTCAACTCCATCGCCCCCGGCATCGCCTCCGCCCTGCTCGCCACCGTGTTCGGCCTGCTCGTCGCCATCCCCGCCCTCTTCCTCTACAGCTTCCTCAACAGCCGCATCAAGGACGCCGTCTCCAACATGCAGCTCTTCATCGACGAGTTCATCACCAAGATGGCCGAATTCTACCCCACCAAGGGCGAAGGAGCGGCCAAGAAAGACTGAGCCGCGCCCCCGCGCACGCCCGGTAACCACACCCGTCCATGAAGGCCGACGACAATAAATCCTACGACGATATCAACGTCACCCCCATGGTAGACCTCTACCTGGTGCTCCTGCTGATTTTTATCATCATGACCACCGCCGGCGTCCAGGGCATCAAAGTGGACCTCCCCAGGGGTAGCAGTGCCCCCGCCCTCGGCGGACCCAAAAGCCGCGCCATAACCGTCAACAACGAGGGCCGCATTTTCCTCGATACCGTGCCGGTGACTCTGGAGCAGCTCGAACAAAAACTCAACGAGCACAAGGCCGGTCAACCCGATTTCCCCGTGGTCATCCGCGGAGACCGAGGCACTCAATATCAAGGCATCATGGATGTGCTCGATGTCGTCGGCCGCGTCGGCCTTACCCAGATCGGTCTCGCTACCCAGCCACCCAAGTAGGCCGCCCTCCGCGCCCATGCAGCCCATCGATATAGACGATCAAGAGGCCGGCTTCCTCCGCCGCCACCGCATCAAGCTCACCGTGGCCGCCCTGTCCGCGGTGGGCATTGCGCTGCTCGTCTCTTTCGGCGGCGGCTCCGAAAAGCCCTTCACCCCTCCGCCCGCCCCCAAGATCGTCAACATCGTGGTGCCCCCGCCGCCCCCGCCGCCTCCGCCACCCAAACCCCGCGAACCCCGCCCCGAGACTCCCCGCGAACAACAACAAATGATCGCGCAAGAGACCGTCACGGAAACGGAACCCACCCCCGACCAAGCCCCCTCTTCGGACGCTCCCTTGGGCACCGGCATCACCGGCGACGGCCCCGCCGACGGCTTCGGCCTCGGCACCAAAGCCGGTGGCGGCGGCGTCTTCGGCGGCGGCACCCGCGCCGGCGGCACCGGCAGTCGCTGGGGCTGGTATGCCAGCCAGGTCCAGACCTCCATTCAGACCGCCCTCGCCGCCCACCCCAAGACCCGCTCCCTCGCCCTCGACTCCCGCGTCCGCATCTGGCTCGCCGCCGACGGCAGCATCGAGCGCGTGGAACCCGCCCGCACCGCCTCCGCCTCCGAACGCGCCGCGCTCCAGGAAGCCCTCGTCGGCTTGAAACTCCGCCAGGCCGCCCCCGCCGACATGCCCATGCCCATCCTCATGCGTGTCAATCTGCGCCGCCCCTCCTAAGCCCGCGTCTCCAATTTTCTCCCACCACTTTTCATGAAACACCTCGGCCTCCTGCTCTCCTGCGCCACCCTCGCCACGTTCGCCTACCCGCTCTCCGCCCAGCCTGCGGCCCCGGCTCCCGCGACGGAACTCAACCTCGACGCCTCCCCCAACGCCACCGTCAACCTCGTCCGCCTCCTCGTTAAACAAGGCCTCATTCCCCGCGACGCCGCCGTGGACCTCATCCGCCAGGCCGAGGCCGAGGCCCGCCAGGCCCGCGCCCAATCCGCCGCCGTCACCGCCGCCGCCGAGCAAATCAAACAAGCCGCCGAGGCCGAAATTCAAAACAACGACTCCGACGTCCGCGTCACCTACGTCCCCGAACACATCCGCCAGGAAATCGCCACCGAGGTCCGCAACGAAATTTCCGCCAAAGCCCAGGCGGAAAACTGGGGCCGCCCCAGAAACGACGAGACCTCCTGGACCTCCCGTCTCCGCCCCGCCGCCGATCTCCGCGCCCGCTACAACAGCACAGCCTTCGACGAGGCCAACGACAACACCGGCGAATTCGTCGATTTCAACTCCATCAACACCAGCGGCGCGATCAACGAAGCCACCTTCGGCACCACCCCCTACCCCGGCATAAACGCCGACCAAACCCGCACCCCCTCCAACCTGCGCCTGCGCGCCGGCTTCGATGCCGACCTCCGGGAAGGCTTCAGCATGGGCGTCCGTCTCGCCACCGGCAACGGCTCCAGCCCGGTCAGCACCAACCAGACCCTCGGCTCCCCCGGCAACTTCTCCAAATACTCCCTCTGGCTCGACCAGGCCTTCCTCCTCTGGGAAACCGGCGACGACTTGCTCGCCTACCGCCTGCGCGTCGGGCGCATGCCCAACCCCTTCTTCAACACCGAGCTCACGTGGGACCAAGACATCCAGTTCGATGGCATAACCGCTTCCGTCGCCGGCGAACTCCACCACGACATCCGCTACTTCGCCACCGGCGGCATCTTCCCCATCTACAGCACCTCCTTCAATTTCCCCACCTTTAATAGCAGCGGCAACGGCGACGCCTACGCCAATTTCCCCAGCGACGACCGCTACCTCACCGCCGGACAAATCGGTCTGGAAGCCTACCCGATCAGCAATGTCCACGTCAAAGGCTCCCTCGCCTACTACCTCTTCCAAGACATCGAGGGCAAACCCTCCACCCCCTACGTCCCGCTCAGCGCCCGCGACGCCGGCAACACCGACGGTCGACGCCCCGGCTTCGCCCAAAAGGGCAACACCTACATGCGCCTGCGCGACATCACCCCCACCGTGGCCAACGGCGCCGGCACCACCAACCTCTGGCAATTCTACGGCCTGGCCAGTGAGCACACCCCGCTGGTAGGCACCCTGCAAATCGACTTAAACCACTTCGAACCCTATCAGGTCACCTTCTACTCCGAAGCCGTTATCAACACCGCCTACGACGTCACCCGTTACGACAAGCACAGCGCCACCACCAACTTTTCCCCCCTCTTTTTTGGCGGAGGCTCCGAAGGCAGCTCCTTCGGCTACCTCGTCGGCGTGAGCGCCGGCGATGCCGTCCTCGCCCAACGCTGGGATTGGCGCGCCGGCCTCGATTATCGCTTGCTGGGCTCCGATGCCATCGTGGACGGTTTCTCTGACTCCGACTTCGGCGGCGGCGGCACCAACCTCCAAGGCTACACACTCTACGCCCGCCTCGCCCTCGGCGCCCGCGTCTTCTTCGGTGCCCGCTGGCTCAGCGCCTCCGAAATCGACGGTGCTCCCTTCCGCTCCGATACGCTCCAGATCGACCTCAACAGCAAATTCTGACCCACCGCGCCATGAACTTCCCGACTCTCCGCCCCCGCACCCTCCTCGCCGCTCTGGCCCTCCTCCTGCCCGTCGGCCTCTTCGCCCAAGCCGCCGCCCCCGCCGCCAACGGCGTGGAAACCCAGCTCCGCGAAGCCCTCCGCTCCACCACCCTGCAACTGCGCACCGCCCAAGGCGAACTGGCCGCCGCCCAAGGCGACCGCGAACAAAGCAAAGCCGACCTCGCCGCGCTCCAAAAACGCCTCGAAACCCTCGAAAAACAGTCCGCCGCCGACCGCTCCGCCGCCCAGTCGACGCTCGCCAACCTCAATGCCCAAGTCGCCGCCAAGGACGCCGAAAACGCCCGCCTCGCCGAAAAACTCACCGCCGCCCTAAGCGCCCTCGACCAAGCCCGCAGCCTGGCCGACGAACGAGCCCAATCCATTACCGCCGCCAAAAACGTCTCCGGCGAACTCGAAAACGCCAACAGCCAGCTCCGCGCCCAAAACCGCGAACTCTTCCGCATCGGCAACGAAATCCTTGATCGCTACGAAAACTACGGTCTGGGCCGCTCCCTCGCCGCCCGCGAACCCTTCACCCGGCTCACCCGCGTCAACCTGCAAAACCTCGTCCAGGACTACGCTGACGCCTTGGAGCAAAGCCGCGCCAAACTCCCCCCCGAGCCCTCCGCACCCGCTCCCGCGACGCCCTGATCCGCCCACGCCACGTGAGCCGCCTTCGCGCCATCTTCCTCGCCCTCCCGCATCTCGCCGCCGACTCGACCGCCCTTGAGCGTTCTCCCTCATGAAACATCGCCGTCGCCGCCACCTCTCCGCCGTCACCGCTCTCGCCGCGCTCTTCGCCCAGACCCCACTGCCCGCCGCCAGCCTTAAACAACTCCTGCCCGCTCGCGCCGCGACTACCAGCGGCGATACCACGCCCGCTACCTCCTCCGCCGAAGAATCGGCCAACGCCCTCCGCGAACAAGTCTTGGTCAACAACCGCGAAGCCCTCGCCCGCGCCAGTCGCACCCTTAAATCCATCTCCGACGCCCAGCGGGCCGCCCGCACCGCCGCCCTAGCCGCCACCTCCAGTCTGCCCAACGGCCTGCAAATCGGCGGACTCAAACCCGCCACCGACGACTACTCCGGTGCCTCCGCGCTCTGGACCGGAGCCAACGGCCCCGCTCAGACCACCTCCGCAGGCCGCACCCAGGTCACCATCAAACAAACCGCCGCCCAAGCCCTGCTCACCTGGCAGACCTTTAATATCGGCAAAGAGACCGACCTGGTTTTCGACCAATCCTCCGGCGGCTCGGAGCGCTCCAACTGGATCGCGTTCAACACCGTAAAAGACCCCGCCGCCCAACCCTCCCGCATCCTCGGGAGCATGAAAGCCGACGGCCAGGTTTACCTCATAAACCCCAACGGCGTCATCTTCGGCGGCTCCAGCCAGGTCAACGTCCGCAGCCTAACCGTCTCCGCCCTCCCCCTCAACCCCAACCTCGTTAGTCGCGGTATCCTCGCCGCCAACGACTCCCAATTCCTTTTCACCGGCCTCGCTTTGCCGGCAGGCACCAAGGATGGCACCCCGGCCTTCACCCCCGAAGCCCCCCCCGTAAGCACCGGAAAATTCGGCAACATCCTCGTTGAAATGGGTGCCCTCCTCGAAAGTCCCCTGACTTCCGACGGTGGTGGTCGCATCACCTTGGTCGGGGCCAACGTCACCAACCAAGGCACCCTCCGCACTCCCGAGGGCCAGACCATTCTCGCCGCCGGCCTGCAAGTCGGCTTCGGCGCGCATACCTCCACCGACGCCACCCTTCGCGGCCTCGATGCCTACGTCGGTCGCCTCGCCGCCACCGGCACCCCCGCCGCCGATGTTTACTCGGGCACCGTCATCAACTCCGGCCTCATCGAATCAGAACGCGGCTCCACCAGCCTGGTCGGCCGCACCGTAAACGTCACCGGGGCCATCACCAGTTCCACCTCGGTGGATCTGAACGGCCGCATCGACCTACGCGCCAGCTACAACGCAGTATCCAGCCCGCTTTCCGCCACCCCATTCCTCAACCAGGAAACCGGCCAGGTCACCCTCGGTGCCGAGGCCCTGCTCCAGGTCGTACCCGAACTCACCAGCCGAGACACCGTCGCCGCCACCGAGCTTACACTGCGGTCGCAAGTGAACCTGTCAGGCCGCACCCTCAACCTCGGCCAAAACTCCACCCTGCTGGCCCCCAGTGCCAAAGTCTCCCTCGACGCCGGGGTCTGGAGTTACGATCCCACCTCGAATCCGCCGAACTCACAATTCGTCCACTCCGGCGGCCAAATCTATCTGGACCGCGCCGCCCTCCTGTCTGTTTCCGGATCGACCGAGGTCCCCGTTCCGGTCGGGCAAAACATCGTCGACGTCGAGCTCCGTGGTGCCCAGCTCGCCGACTCCCCCCTTCAACGCAACGGCTTCCTGCGCGGACAAACCATTCAAGTAGACCTGCGCGACAGCGGCACCTTCAACGGCAAAGCCTGGGTCGGCACGCCGCTCGCCGACGCCTCCGGCTACATCGGCCTCATCCAACGCGACGTAGCGCAACTCACCACCAACGCCGGCGAAATCGCCCTGAATGCCGGCGGCTCTATAGTCATGCGCCAGGGCTCCCGCATCGACGCCGCCGCAGGATGGATCAGCTACCAACCCGGCACCACCCAGACCACCCGGCTGCTCTTGGATGGTCGCGTCGTCAACATCGCCGACGCCCGCCCGGATGTTGTTTACGACGGCATTTACGACGGCACCTCCACCCGCGTCTCAAAACGCTGGGGAGTATCCACCACGTATAACAACACCTTCAAATCGTCCCTCGCCCGGTCCGAATCCGGCTACATCAGCACCGCTTCAGGTGGCACTATCAGCCTGCTAGCCTCCTCCATGGCCTTGGACGGCACCTTTTCCGGCCGCGCCCCCGCCGGTCAGCGCCAGACCGAGGCCCCTCCCGCCGCCGCCGCCCTCAGCTTGGAGTTTACCACCGAGTCCCTCGCCTACGGCACCAGCTTCCCAAAAATCTCGCCCACCCCGCCCAAAATCACCCTCGGCGGAGCCCCCGCTTCGGATACCTTACCGGATTTTGCCCTAGCTGCCGACGGCTCTCCCGTGGCCCTGCCTTCCTCACGCCTGGCCGCACTCTCGCTTCCCGCCGGTCTGGTTAACGACACCGGCCTCGGTTCCCTCTCGATCAAAAACCCCGACGGCGACATCGTGCTGCCAGCCAGCATTAAGCTGACCGGCTACCCCCGCAGCTCCCTTACCCTCGAAGGTTCCAACCTCGACATCCTCGGCTCCATCACCCTCCCCGGTGGCAACCTATCCCTTACCGCCTACTCCGTTTCCCTGCAAAACGCGTTCGAGAAAACCCAGGCCAACACCAACCCCTCCGCCGACCCGACCCGTGGTCTTATTCGCATCGGCACCTCGTCACAGCTCTCCACTGCCGGCTTGATCGTAAACGATCAGGCGGCCGCTTCCGACGCTCTCCCCGCCCATCGCCACGCCGGTTCCCTCTCCCTCTCAGGCTACTCCGTTTCAATTGCCAAAGATGCCTCCCTCGACGTCTCCGGCGGCTACTACCTCTCGCCCTCAGGCACTCTGCGCGGCGGCAACGCCGGCACCCTGTCGATAGCCGCCGGCCGCGATCCCGGCCTTGCCTCGGTTATCGGCGGCACACTCACCCTGGAAAACCCGCTCCTCCACGGCTTCTCCGACAACTCCGCCAAAGCCGGCAGCCTCTCCCTTCTGGCCCCGCTCCTCCGCGTCGGTGCCGGGCCAGTGCCCGCAGGATCCCTCGTCCTCGATACCCCGTTTTTCCAAAACAACGGCTTCGGCACCTTCACCCTCTCCGGTATCGGAACTGCGGTTACGGGCTCGGATACCTACCTTTCCGGCGTTTCCGTGGCCGAAAACGCCACGATCATCCCCCGGGTCCTCAACTCCCGCGCCACCCTCGACGCCGCCGCACCCAACGGCTTGCGGGTGGACACCCACCTCGAAGAAGAAGGTGTTCGCCCCGCCGCTAAACTCACCTTGCGCGGCCTGGGCGCGACCAACCCCTACGCTACCTTGCTGGTTCGCGGCCAGGTTGACATAGCTACCGGAGCCCGGCTTCAAGTTGAACCCGGTGGCTCGATCCAACTCGATGCCAATACCATCGACCTGCGTGGCTCACTCATCGCCCGTGGCGGCTCCCTGTCCGTGACTGGCGGCACTACCTACGCCGCCACCGTGGTCAATTCCGACCGTGCCCTGCCCACCGTTGTCCTCGGTTCCACCAGCTCCCTTGATGCCTCGGGACTCCTGCAACTTACCCCCAACGCCTACGGTCTCCGCACCGGCACCGTTTTCTCCGGCGGCACGGTAAACGTCTCCGGCAACATTCTCGCCCTCGCCGGCTCCTCCATCGACGTGTCCGGTGCCAGCGGCACCCTGGACCTCGCACCCAATCTCGCCCCCGGCTTTAGCTCCGCCTCCCTGGAGCAAAACACCGTCCCCGTCACCCTCGACAGCTCCGGTGGCTCCATCACCCTGCGCGGCGCCCAGCTCCTTGCCAGCGACGCCACCCTCAAGGCCCAAAGCGGCGGGCGCCAAGCCGCCGGCGGCACACTCACTGTTTCCACCGGCCGTTTCTACACCACCGCCCAAAACATCATCACCGCCGATACCACCCTCGCGGTATTCCAATCCGGTGCCTCCCTCGACCCCGCCCGCGCCGGACTGGGTCGCACCACTTTCGCCGCAGACAACACCGAGTTGATCGGCGGCCGTATCTCCGCCGACCAAGTAAGCAAGGGCGGCTTCTCCCACCTCACCCTCGGCGGCAACCTCCGCTTCCAAGGCCCTGTATCCCTTAAAACCGATGGTTCCATCCGGGCCGCCTCCGGTGGGGTCATAGAGGCCAGCGCGGCTGTAAATCTCTCCGCCCCGCTCGTCCGCCTCGGACAGGAATTTCAGCCCCCCAAAAACCCCGGCGACGTCGTTTTCCTTTTCACCCAGACCCCGCCCGGCAGCGGCACCACCGAGTATAAATTCTCCCCCACCGCCGGAACCGGATCTCTCCGCGTAGATGCCGAGCACCTGGATTTGGGTACCCTCTCACTCGCCGGCATCGCCCAGGCCGATTTACGCGCCCCCGGTGGCGACATCCGGGGCAACGGCCACTTCAATATCGCCGGCGACCTCAGGCTCTCCGCCGGTCAGATTTACCCGACCACTGCCAGCGCCCTGACCCTCACCGCCTTCGATTACACTCCAGTCGGTGGCACCCTCATCCCCGGATCCATCAACCTCGCCCGTTCCGGCACCACCCCCGACCTCCCTTTCAGCGCGGGCGGCACACTTTCCCTTTACGCCTCGGTTATCAACCAAGGCGGCGTGCTGCGCGCCCCCCAAGGCATCATCAAGTTGGGCCGCACCGCCACCGACGCTACCCCTCTAAACGGCATCTCCGGAGGAACCGCACCCGTCTCTTCCACGCTCACCCTGCTCACCGGTAGCCAAACTTCCGTATCCGCCGTCCGTGCCAACGGCTCGGCCCTCACCCTGCCCTACGGCCTCGTCCAAAACGGCACTTCATGGATCGATCCTCGCGGCGTAGATGTGACCCTCGGCGGCCTGCCCGAGAAAAACATTTACCTTTCCAGCTCCAGCATCGTCACCGAAGCCGGCTCCTCCCTGGACGTTCGCGGCGGCGGTGACCTGCTCGCCTATCGCTTCATCCCCGGCAACGGCGGCACCACCGATCTTCTCGCCCAGTCCAGCTCCTTCGCCATCGTCCCGGACTACAAGGCCCTGCTCACTCCCTACGCGCCCTTCAACACCTCCGCCACCAACCTCGGCGGTGATCGCGGCTACCTCTCCGACGCCCTTGCCTACGGCGACTCCATCCAGCTCGAGGCCTCCCCCGGCCTCCCCGCCGGAAGATACGTCCTGCTGCCCGCCCGCTACGCCCTGCTTTCCGGGGCCTTTCTAGTCACACCCTCCGCCGTCACCCCCGGCAACACCACCACGCTCTCCGACGGCTCCTCCCTCGTCCGGGGCTACCGCTACAATAACCTCACCGACGCCATCTCCGGCGGCGGCCGACAATACGGCTTCGAAGTCGCATCCCGTTCCATCGCCCTCACCCGCGCAGAGTACGAGCTGAGCCAGGCCAACGCCTTTATCAACGAAGCCGCGACCGAGGCCGGTTCCCAAGCCGCCGTCCTCCCCCAGAATTCCGCCCGCCTGGTCCTCTCCGCCGACCAGTCCCTCAAAGTGGCCGGCTCCGTCTCCGCCGCTCCAGTCGGCTCGGGTCGGGGCGGAGAAATCGACATCAGCAGCCCGGTGGATATCCGCATCACCGCGCCGGGTGCCGTCGCCACCGCCGGGGTGCTCACCCTCGACGCCACCAGCCTGGGCCGCTTCGGCGCCGCCAGCCTGCTCGTTGGTGGTATCCGCACCTCCACCACCGACGGATCGGCGATCACTACCACCGTCCGCAACATCACCCTCGACAACGCCGGTGCCCCCTTCGCCGGCTCCGACATCATCCTCGTCGCCAAGGAAAACCTCACCGTCGCAACCGGTGCCATCCTGACTGCCAACTCGGGCAGCGCTACCGCACCAGCCCTTACCTTGGGCGTAGCCGCCACGCCCGCCAGTGGAGACGGTGCCCTGCTCCGTGTATCGGCTTCTCCTGTCGCATCCACCACCCGCACGTCCACCTCCGCCTCCACCATCCCCAACCTTTCCGTTTCATCCGGCGCCTCGATCACCGCCGGCACCGTGCAGCTCGACTCCTCCAGCCGCCTCGCCCTCGCCCCTGACGCCCGCCTGTCTGCCACCGCTCTAGGCCTTGCCAGCGGGCGAATCAGTCTGGTGCTCGCCAACCCCGGAGACACTTCCGCCGCCGGAGGCCTGGTGCTCGACGGTGCCGCCCTCCAGTCATCCCTCAACTCCGCCCAATCCCTGTCCCTCGCCAGCTATTCTTCCATCGACTTGTTCGGCAGCGGCACCATCGGCTCCTCCGCATTTAAATCCCTGGCCTTATCCACCCCTGCCGTCCGCCAATTCGGCACCGGCACCGCCACCTTCCGCGCTTCCTCTATCGACCTGGCCAATGCTGGCCAGGGAGTGGCCACCCCCCCATCATCCACCACCGCCGGCAACTTGGTTTTCCAAGCAGACACCATCACCCTCCAAAAAGGCACGCTTGGCCTGCAGGGTTTCACCAACGCCCAACTGCTCGCCCCCCGCGAGCTTCGACTGGTTAAAGACGGCGGCCTGCAGGTAAGCGGAGACCTCTCGCTCACCACTCCCATCATCACCAGTGCAGTCGGCGTCACCCAAGTCCTCGACGCCCAGGGTTCCCTCAACCTGTCCCTTCCCGTAGCGGCACAACCCGCCTCTAATTCCGATCTTGGAGCCACCCTCGAACTACGGGGTCGCGAGGTCAGCCTCGACTCCAATATCTATCTTCCCTCCGGCCGCCTCCTCGTGGAAGCCCGTCAGGGCGACATCCGTGTCGGCCAAACCTCCCAGGCTAATCTAAACGTCTCCGGCCTTTCTCAAACCTTCAACGATGTTGCCCGCGTATCCGAAGCGGGAACCATCACCCTCACCACCCAAGCTGGCTCGGTCAACCTTGGCACCAACGCCCTCCTCGACCTCTCCGCCCCCACTGCAACCGGTCGAGCAGGCACCCTCTCCATCAAATCCTCCGCCGGTGCCTTTAACCTCGGCGGCACCCTCGATGCCCGTGGCTCGCAGCGCGCCGGCACCTTCCTTCTCGACACCATATCCCTTGCCTCCACTGCGGTCGTCGATGCGACCCTCAACGCCGCCGGCTTCTCCAACGCCCGAAACTACCGGGTCCGCACCGGCGATGTCGCCATTGATGGCACCGCTCGCGCCGCCGATTACCGCCTCTCGGCCGACGCCGGCTCCATCACCGTAACCGGCTCCATCGACGCCTCCGGCACCACCGGCGGAGACATCCTCTTCCGCGCCCAAGGCAACCTCACCCTCGCCTCCGGTGCCACCCTCAACACCTCTGCGGAAAAGTTCGACGCCTCCGGCAAGGGCGGCTCGGTGACCCTTGAAGCCGGAGCACAAACCGCTGGGAACGTGCCCTTCTCCTCCCGCCTCAGCCTCCAATCCGGCTCCACCATCAACCTCTCGGTAGCCTCTTCCGACCCCGCGACCGACCCCCTCCGCGGACGCTTCACCGGAACCCTCTCCCTGCGCGCGCCCAGAAACTCGACCAACACCGATCTAAACGTAGACGCCATCGCGACCACCCTCACCGCCCCCTCTTACGTATCCGTAGAGGGCTACAAACTCTACGACTTAAGTTCCACCGCCGGCACGATCACAAACCAAACCACAATCAATAACGAGGCCCGCACCTTCCTCGGCAACCCCGGCTCCGCCTCCCCTGCCTACACCACCATTTTTGACCGCCTCACCTCGCTACAACCCACCCTGGCGAACTCCTTGGTCCTCCTCCCCGGTGCCGAAATCATTCACCGCACCGGCGGCCTCACCCTCGGCACCACCACTTCGACCACCACCTCGGACTGGAATCTAGCCGCCTTCCGCTACGGACCTAACTCCGCCCCCGGCGTCCTCACCCTGCGCGCCGCCGGCGACCTCACCTTCTTCAACGCCCTCAGCGACGGCTTCGCCTCCAGCGGCACCGTTCAGTTCAACGGCGGCACCGGCATAGATCTCTGGCGCGCCTCTCTTCAGTCCGTCAACCCCCTGCTCCCCACCAATCTCCAGTCCTGGAGCTACCGCCTCGCCTCCGGCTCCGATCTCACCGCCGCCGCACCCTCCGCCACCCTACCCACCGCAACCGGCTCCATCCTGCTCGGCAAAAACCGCGGCGCCGCCCAAGTCTCCTCCCCCAGCTCCACCGCATCAACCAGCGGCACTAACGTCACAAGCAAAAACACCGTCGATAACGTTACCTCCACTTCGGTCATCTCAAACGCTTTCCAAGTCATTCGTACCGGCACCGGCACCATAGAAATCTCCGCCGCCCGCGACATCCAGCTCCTCAATCCTTTCGCCTCCATTTACACCGCCGGCGTGGCCATCCCGAACCCCACCTCGGTTGCAACATCCGGCGATTTTGCCCTGCCTAAACTCGTCGAAGACAGCTCCCTGCTTATCAGCCAAGCCCTTCTCGGCTCCCGCCAGCAATACTACCCCGCCCAATACTCCTTCGCCGGCGGCGATCTCGTGCTCGAAGCCGGTCAAAGCATCAAACGCCAGACCCGCAACACTTCCAATACCCTCATCGACGACTCGTCACGTCAGCTCCCCAATAACTGGCTCTACCGCCGTTCCTACCTCGCACCCGACGGCACCGCCGGCCCCATCGCCCAAGGCACCAGCGCAGCGACCGTTTCCGACCCTGCCGCCTCCACCACCTGGTGGGTGGATTTTAGTAATTTCTTCTCAGACATCGGCGCCCTCGGCGGCGGCAACGTCCGTCTCTCCGCCGGGCTCGACATCACCAACGTCAACGCCTCCATCCCCACCAACGCCCGCATGCCCATGGGCGTGCCCGATTCCGCCAAACTTCTCG
>JAIXRU010000128.1 GCA_027485045.1 Opitutaceae bacterium
AGTGTCGTGCTTACGGTAATCTTTGATCAGTTCCGTTGTGATGACCGGCGTTTCCATGCCGGACACTTTATCACTATGACCATGCCACGCCTAGTAGGTCTCCGGCCGGACGCTTACGATAAAAGTAACAAATAACGACCTGACCCCATCGGTTTGCCCGGCCTTACTCGATTGATAAAATGCCCATTTCCATTCGCTTCGGCGCCTTCTTCGCCCAGTCGCTCGAATTCTGGCACGGCATCCACGTCGAGTGCGACTTCCGCGCCTTGGCTAAACAGCAAAAGCGCCTCACCGCCAAAATCCGCCCCGCCTCCGAGCTGGCCCATGCCGTATAATTAACAAAAATCGGTCTAACCCCGTATTTCGAACGACAAAAGTAACAAATAACGGCCCCATCGTTTTGCGGCCTATCCCGATGGCCTGCCGGCCCCATACGCCTGCCGACGGCTCGACGCTATTGGTAAGTCTTTCGCTTGGTATCATACCGATAAACCATGCCTCTATATACAGAATTATAATATTTATTTATTACCTCCATTTCAGCGCTAGTGAAGTGAGACTTAACTGAAATAACAGCATGAGAGTCAGCAGTTTGTTTTCTACGAAGTAAATCCTTGAATTTTTCTCGAGTTACAAAGCTGGAATCACTATTGTAGAATACCTCTACGCCATTAGTAGTATATCGCTGATGTAAACTCTCCACTAGAAGCTGCCTTCTCTCCAAATCGAGATCAACACCGAGCGTCTTGCAATAGGCTGCGAGACTATTAACATCATCACGAATAACTGAGCGCTCGTGCGCCAAAGCCACCGCATCAGCTTTTTCGGAACCTAGTTTTGCACGCAGCTCGGCCTCAATTTGAGATTTAGTTTTTCTGTAAATCTCGACTTCTTGAGCCATGATCGCCTCGTCAAGAGATGTTTCCAGCACCTTAACAACTTTCTGCCCCACCTTCTTCCGCTCGTTTTGAGCATCAACAATAGCGTTCCTCTCTTGAGTCGTCAGATCTACACCTAGCTTCGTAAGTTCCGTGAACAATGGCCTCAGGTTATTCGGGATAACCTTATCCTCTATTCCTGCTGTCATGTTAGAGACCGAAGCAGTAAGGTCCCTCGGCCTTGGTGCCTCAGATTCTGCATTCAAAGGGCGAGAAATTGGCGCCGACTCCATAGTCAAACCAACAGCAGGCTCTTTAGAAAACAAAAACAAAAAAATCCCAAGGCAGATACAGAGAGCTGCCAACATAACACCTTGCATTGTCTTTTTTGATGTCATCTTTTTTATCGGCCTCCATTTCTATAATCGTAGTATTCATAGCGCTCATTATAATTGCTGTAATCATCGCTCTCGTACCACCATTCATAATCGCCGTAGGAGGTTACATCGTCGTAGCGAGACCATTCGTATTCGAGCCAAACGTAACCTCGATCAAAATCGTAAGAATCATCAAAATAATCGTCACGACCAACATCTCCTCTTATCAACATTTGCTCAGATTCCGCTAGCTCAACTCCAAAGACTCTCTCGTAAAGATCCAGAAACTTCTCAAACGAGATTACATTATTTGAAAGAGACATCACTTCTGGCCTTTCATTAGCTTGCTTAAGCAAGTATGCCGCGAATTGCTCGATAGCCTCTTCGGTAGTTAGAATATTCGAATTTTCGAAGATTACCTCCCCTAGGCCACCACGAAAAAAACTTGATTGTGAGTCAATACCCCATCCAAACCAAATCGAATCCGGGGTCAAGTCTTCCACAACATTCGCCAAAAATGGACCCGTTTCAACTCTACCTTCAGGAGCCTCAATATCTACGAAGTCATCTATAAAGAACTGCCACTGTAACTCCGTCCTAAGGAAATCTCTCATCAAGGCATCATTGTTAAAGATCAACGGCCCATCCATGCCATCTTCAGTGAAGACGTAGGCGTCATAACCTCCTTCGTCATTCTTAAAGTAAGCCATATATTCAGCATCACCTTCTGGTGGATCATACGTAAAGAAGTTAGCCGAGACGCCGGCAGAGGCATCGATTACTACGAAAGCACTAAGTGCGATAACAAGAGATAAGAATTTTAGATATACGTTCACCCGTAAAAATTTGCAAGACTTATGCCAGATGTGTTGAAAGAGATTGAAATAGTCAATTTATCAGTGTCTGTTGATATAATGTAACACTTTGATCAGCGTCGAGCCGATGGGGTCAGGCCGTTATTTGCTACTTTTTCTGTCGACGGCCAAGACAACAGGGTGAGGCCGTTTTTTGTTGGTTAGCTTAATATACCGCCCCCTTTTTTCACGCACGGGTTCAACTCCGCTTGCCAGTTGGCACACGGATAGCATTTATACCGCCATGAGCACTGTAACCGAAATCGAGACCGCCATCGATAAGCTCAGCCTCGCCGAACAACGTGCGATAGCGATGCACCTTGGTGAGCGCCTCGTCTCCGAAGAATCCGCAGACATGCTTGCCGCGCTGGACGCGGGGATTCGTTCCTCGGAGCAAAACGGCGCGAGTCCGGTTACCCGGCAAGAACTCGAACAAAAAGTCCGCCAATGGTCTGGAGTGTCGCGCTAAACGACCAAGCCTACGATGATTTGAAAGCTGCGGTGGCTTTTTTAGCGGCTAAGAACCCTACAGCCGCAGAACGCCTCGGTCTCGGCTTGGTGGATTCCATTTTTCAGCTTGAGCACTTCCCCATGCGCGGGGCCCCTGTTCAAGCTCGACCCGGATACCGTCGGATTCTTCATCACCCTTGGCACCTGATTTTCTATCGCGTGGATGAGGCGACGCAGCGGGTGGAAATCGTTCGTATCTGGGATGGACGCCAAAACCCGCTGCACCTTAGTTTTGACCCGCAATGAATGCCGCCATCGCGTCGAGCCGACGTGGTCAGTCCGCTAGATGCTACTTTTCGATGAATTGAAGGAGTAGCGGTCGATCCCATTGGGTAACAGCTAGTGGCGAAACCGACATCACTTGGTGTAACGCCCCTATTTGTTTACGGCCCCCACGCACACGCTTGTCAAACGGCGGACCTCGCCTTCCCTCCCTTCATGCCTTCTCCGTTCTCCGTGTTTTTTCGTTCCGGACTCCTGCTCTTCGTACTGGCCACCCTGGCACCGCTCCGGGCCGACTTCGATCTGCTTGGCGCACTGCCTCCCCGTTTCACCAACGGCACCTTGGTCGTGCTGCGCGACTCGCACGAAACTCGCAATTCTACCGAAATCTCCCGAACCCCGGTTTCCGACGGTAATTTTAAGCTCCGCGTCGCTTCCGGTCCGGGCCTTTACACCGTCGAACTTGGCGACCTCCGCACCTCTTTCGTTGCGGCCGATGACCAGACTTTGACCGTCTCCGCCTCCACCGACGAGAAGGCTTTGCTGGTAGCCGGTGGACCCGACCAGGCCCTTTTCACCGCCTATGAGTTGATGCGTGCCAATTCATTCGCCCGCTTGGTGAAGCCTGAACGCGAAGCGGTCGCTGCGGCCCGCGCTCGTGGTGATGAAGCCGAGGTCGCCCGCTTTACCGAGCGCGAGGTCGCCGGCTACAATCAACACCGCCGCGAGCTTAACGACTTCACGCTCACTCAACTCTCCGGCTCGGCTGCTCTATACGCCGCCTCGCTGCGTTGGGATGGCGACTACCGGCTCGACGAGTTGACCAATTCCGTCGAAGCCTACGCCAAACTGCACCCGAGCGCCGAGATTACGCGCCTGCTCACGGAACGCATCGCCCGCTTTCGAGCGCTCGCCATCGGAGCCATCGCGCCTGATCTGGCCGGTCCCACCCCCGAGGGCACGCCCTTGAAGTTGAGTGATCTACGCGGTCGCACCGTGCTGGTCGATTTTTGGGCCTCCTGGTGCGGCCCCTGCCGCGTCGAGAATCGTCACTATGTGGAGCTCTATCGACGTTACCGTGACGCGGGATTCGAGATCCTGGCCGTGTCGGTGGACCAAAGTGGCCCGTCTTGGAAGGCTGCCATAGCGAAAGACGGTGCGACGTGGCGGCATATTTCCGACCTCGCCGGCTGGAAGTCGCCCCTCGCCGCTTCCTACAGCGTGGCCGCGCTGCCCGCGAGTTTCCTGATCGACCCGACCGGCAAGATCACCGCGAAAGATCTCCGCGGCGCACGGCTCACCGCCCAGCTCGAGCAGGTGTTTTCTAGCTCGGCTCGCTGAGCTACGATTTTTACGTCGGAGCGGTATAGCCGCATAGAGCTTACGATTTGGAGCATGTCTTAGCGGTGAGATTTCCGAATAATACCCGTTACGGCATGAAATAATACCAGATTCTGCTCGAAATGAGACTTTAGAAACGAAACGGCCCTGCCGTTCCGCTACATCCGCCGAACGTAGCGGAATCGCGGAGCAATTTCGGCTCGGGGCGGATGGTTTCAAAGCAATACTTAATTGGTATAAGGCTTTCGTCTGGTGTAGGCCCGAGGGGTGGTCGGGCGTTTCCCAGACGTCATTTTCGATCTGCCCGCTTTACGCTTCGCTAAAAATCTTTACCGACTTCTGGCCTATGAGTCCTTGGTCCATGCTTTTTGAGCCTGCCATCTTGTTTTTCCTGATTGGCTGCTTCGTCGCTCTGATTCGCTCGAATCTGGAAATCCCGCAGCCGGTGGCGAAGTTTCTCTCCCTTTACCTGCTGATGTCGGTGGGCTTCAAGGGCGGTCAATCCCTGGCTCAGACCGGGTTTAACCAAGCCACCATCACCGTCATACTTATCGGTATGTTCATGGCTCTGGTCGTGCCGGCTTGGAGCTATCTGATCTTGCGCCGCGGGGTGGGCTTGTATGACGCCGCGGCCATCGCCGCCACTTACGGTTCGGTGAGCGCGGTGACCTTTACCGTGGCCACCCAGTTCGTCGCCTCCCACCAGTTGCCGACTTCCGGCGGCGCGACGGTGGCCCTTGTGTTTATGGAATCGCCGGCCATCGTCATGGCCGTACTTCTGGCCTCCTGGGCGCGGGCGCGAGAGGGTGATAAGCTGGCGGCACGCGCGAACACCAGCGCAGAGATGGAGGCAGTGATGCCCGAGAAGGTCGCCGCTGAAAGCAAGACGCCCGTGAGCTTGAAAGCCGTGCTGCACGAGGCATTTACCGACGGCGCGCATCTGCTGTTAATCGGTAGTCTTTTGGTCGGCGCGGTGACGGGAGCGAAGGGTGCGGCAGCCATGCAACCGTTTACCGGCGATCTTTTTAAGGGATTTCTGGCGTTTTTCTTGCTTGAGATGGGGCTTTTGGTGGGGCGGCAGTTGCGGGATTGCCGTGACGTCGGGCCTTTTCTGGTTGGTTTCGGTCTGGTGATGCCGCCCTTGCACGCGATGATTGCGTTGCTGCTGGCGCGGGTGGCCGGCACCTCGCTGGGCGATGCCACTTTGCTGGCGGTACTCTCGGCCAGTGCATCGTACATCGTGGTGCCGGCCGTGGTGCGCTACGCCATTCCGGAAGCGCGGCCCAGTCGGTATTTCACGATGTCGCTCGCGATCACTTTCCCGTTTAATGTCCTGATCGGCATCCCGTTCTACTACGCCGTGGCCAGCCGCATGTGGCAGTGATTCAGGGTAATGGGCCGATGGAGTCAGGCCGTTAATTGTTAATTTTACAGAGATTCATCTAAAGGGTGAGGCCGATATTTAGGTTCTTCGCTGTTTTGATTGGGTGCAAAGACCGGGAAAGAACCGCTAATGCGGCGAGCCAAAGTCCGCCGCCGAGATTTCACCTGCCGACCAAGTTGGCCGACGCGATCGATTTCTCGGCCAATGGCCTCGCTGGGAAAATAGCCAATTACTTATGCAAGAGGTTGTTATTTCTACGCGGAGGCCATTGGCCGTAACGTCGATCACGGCCGTTTCGCAACGCGAAGCCACTCGCTCTCTGCCGCGTTCATTGAGCCGCGGCATTAGCGGTCAAACCAAGGCTATCCACTGAAAACAGCGAGGAACCGATTTTTATTGGATAAGTTATTATTCATAAACCAGATTCGCCCATGTGTCAGCTCGCTACAGAAATCGGCGCGACCCCCATTTCCTGGCTGAGGAGTGAGTGACGGTTTTTCAGGGCGCAAAAAAAGCCGCAGCATAAAAGCCGCGGCCAAGCAGGATTAGGAGCTGTCTTCAAAATACCCCGACGCTTTGCTTACGCCCTGCGGGTGATAGGGAAACCAAGCTGGGCCGGCGTTGCCCTCGGCGGCATGGCCCGCTGGGCCACCTCCGCCTCGGTCGCCTTGGCCGAGCAGGGTTTCCCTATCACGAAGCATTGGTTTATATTGAAGACAGCTCCTAGCGTGGGGTTAGCGGCCGGAGCCGGGGACCATGCCTCTCATCATCGCGCCCATGTCGAATTTTTGCCAGCCGGCGGGCGGAGCGAAATCGGAATCGGGGAGGGATTTTTTTTCGATCAACGTCGCTTCCATACGGAACGCGTCTTTGCCTTTTGTCTTGGAGCTGAGCACGCGCAGTGGGAACAAGTCTTTGCCGGCGAGGGCGGCTTCCCAGCCCGAAGCCGGGCTCTTGCCGCCGCCGAAACCGGGTCCGGGACCGTCGGCTTCCCCAAGGCTCAAAAAGGCTCCGATTTGGTCCGTGAGCCAAATCTCGCCGTTAAAATCCTTGGATTTGACGAGGTATTTCTCGGCGGTGTAGCCGGCGATCTTTTCCGTGACACCGGTCTTCTCGAAGGATCCTGCGGGGGCCGGAGCGCTGGAGGTGTCGGTTTTGGGCTTCGGCGCGGGTTGAACCATATACATCTGTTGTTCGGCCATAAGGATGACGATTTCCTCTTTGGCGGGGTTGATGATGATGGCGCCGGAGCCGTCTTTGCCAGCCTGGGTGTCCATGCGCGCGAGGCCGGGTTTGAGGCTGTAGACCATGGTCATGGAATCATTTTTCCCGGAATCGATCTTGAAGCTGACTTTGCCTTCGAAGCCGGGGGCCGCCGACGCAGCGGGCGCAAACAAGGCGCCTGCGAGCAAAAGAGTGAGAAAGGTTTTCATACGGCGAAAAACCTGAACGGGGCATTTGGCCCAGCGCAATTCAGGTTTCGCGGGTTGCCAGATTTTAACGTCGAGCCGAAGGGGGGACTTCACTCGGTACCTTTACGTGCGGGCGTGAAAAAGGGGGCGGGCGTTACATGGATGCATTTTAGCTAAACCTACCGAACCTCCTCATTTTGAAAGATGAATCTAACAGGTAGCGGGCGCCATTACCTGGCCACGATTTTAATCTATGGTCGAGTAGCTAAAGTGTATCCAAAGTGTATCCATCTAGCACCCCGCCTCCTTTTTCACTTTATCCGAGCGGATAGTTGCCACCGATCCCGGAAACTCCAAACTAGGAACCATGCCAATGACCGTTGACCAAGTAATCGCCGAAACGAAGAGCTGGTCCGAGGAGCAAATCGAAACCTTGTTTGAACGCTTCCTCCTCTCCAATTACCGCCTCCCCTCGCCTGACCTAGACCCGGCCTGGGCGAGCGAGATAATGCGCCGCGTTGAAGATATGGAAAGCGGTCGAGAAATCGGCATCCCCGGCGACGAAGTCATGGCCCGCGTGCGCAAGATCGTCGGCCGGTGAAACCTTACCGCTTCCACCCCGCCGCCGAGACCGAGTTTATCTTCGCCGCCGAGTATTACGCTGCGAAAAGTCCCGAGCTTGGCCTTCGCTTCTACGTAGCGATCCACGAGCTGATCGAGGAGGTTCGTACGCAGCCGAGCTTGTTCCGGGTCATCAGTCCGCCCTGTCAACGGCACTTCCGTTTGCCCTTCCCTCACGCCCTGGTTTACGTGAATCGACCTGATGAGATTTTTATCATCGCCGTCTCCCCCTTCAAACGTGACCCCGGCTACTGGCGCGAACGTTTGGAATAGCCCTATGGAATAGCCCGAAAGTCGCCTGACCGATAAAAGCGGGGTGAAACGGGGTTTGCTCGGGCGTTACCTGGATGCATTTTGCTGAACCTGAAGGTTTTCACCCAAGTGAAAACCTTCAGGAAATCGCGTAACCAATTTCCAACCAAAGGGAAAATGGCGGTTGGGGAGTGGGAGAGTCGGGTTTAGTGCGCGACGTGCACTTTTTCGCCTTTGGGCTGGCCGATGGATTGGAGCAGTTCGACGAACCAGGGGGCGGTGATGTCGAAGGGTTTGCCGCCTTTGATGCGGGGGAATTCGATCGCGCGCAGGATGTTGCCCTGGTCTTCGTCGTGGCCGATGACGCCGCTTTCGCGGCGCAGGGCGCATTCCACCGCGAGGTCGGTGCAGCTCTTGATCAGGCGCAGGTCGGCGGGGTTGGCGGCGGCGGCGCGGGCGAAATAACCGCTCTTTTGCACGAGCACTTTTTCGGCCCCGAGCATCTTGGCGAACTGTTCGCCGAACCATTTGCCGGGGTTGACGGCATCGAGCTTGATGTGGCCGAAGGCGTCGCGGGGGACTTCCTGGCCCTTGGCCTGGAGCTCGGCGACGATGGCTTCCACGCCCGCGCCTTCGGAGATGAAGATGTTCACGTTGTCGTGTTTATCCATGACGGCTTTCAGGCGGGCGGCCTCGGCGGCGAGGTCGATGGCCATTTCGGGGATGAAGATGGCGTGGACGTCGAGGTTGGAGCGGGAGAGGCCGAGGCCGGGCACGAATTCCTCGCGGTCGAGGAGCTTGCGGTAGTCGGCGGCGGTGGCGGCGGTGAGCCAGCCGCAGTTGCGGCCCATGACCTCGTGGATGATGAGCATGCGCGGGTTGGCGTTGTGCTCGGAGACGACGTTGCGGAAGTAGCGCGCGCCCTGCTCGGCGGCGGTGTAGGCGCCGAGGGACTGGCGGATGGGGAAGACGTCGTTGTCGATGGTCTTGGGCAGGCCGATGACGGTGAGGCCGTAGTTGTTCCTGGCGAGGAAGGCGGCGAGGTCGGCGGCGGCGGTGTTGGTATCGTCTCCACCGATGGTGTGGAGGATGTCCACGCCGTCTTTGATGAGCTGGTCGGCGGCGACTTTTTGCGGGTCCTGGCCTTCTTTAACGAGGCCGCGTTTCACGCAGTCCTTGATGTTGGTGAGTTTTACGCGGGAGTTGCCGATGGGGGAGCCGCCGTGGAGGTGGAGGGTGGCGGCGGTGGCGCGTTCGGCGGGGCCGACTGGGTAGGAATCGCCCAGCAGGAGGCCTTTGTAGCCGCTGTGGTAGGCGATGATTTCGATTTCGGGGGCGATTTCGGTGTAGCGTTCGATGAGGCCGCCGACGGCGGAGCTGAGGCAGGGGGCGAGGCCTCCGGCGGTGAGGAGGGCAACTTTTTTGGGGCGAGAGACGGGCGTGGTGCTCATGTGGTGTGATGAAAGGGGCGACGATGAACGGTTGGAGGCGGGGGCGAAAAGCGGGAAAACACGTTTGCGCACAATAGGCCAAAAAAAGCCCGCGCCGCCGTATCGCGCAGTCAGGCGAGGTCCGGCAAAGTGTAACCAATTTGGTTACACTTTGCCGGGATAGGCAGGGTTGAGGGGGGCTGGGTCGGGCGGGGCTGGGTTGAGTTCTGGTGGCTGGGCGGTGGGTTTGCGGGCGGGCCAGGCGGGGCTTAGTAGCTGGCGCGGACGCCGGCGGTGAAGGCGCGGCCGGGCAGGGGGGCGATGTCTTTCAGGAAACTGGTGTGCAGGCGGGCATCCTCGTCGGTGAGGTTGCTCGCGCGCACGAAGAAGTCGTAGGTGACGGGGCCGGTTTCCAGGCAGTAGCCCGCCGAAAGTCCGAGCAGGGTGTAGCCGTC
>JAIXRU010000255.1 GCA_027485045.1 Opitutaceae bacterium
GGCGGGGCGGGGAGGTTTGGCGGGCGGAGGCGGCAAGCGGGTTAAACGGAGAGCAGGGCGGGAGTGAGGTCAACCAAGCCGCGGACGACGTGGGCGGCGGGCGCACCGTGGGCGATGAGTTCGGAGGCGGTGTGGGTGCCGGTGGTCACGGCGTAGCAACCGGCGAGACCGCCTTGGAGGGCGGCGGAGACATCCCATGGGGAATCACCGACGAGGGCGGTAGTGGCGGCGGTGGCGGAGAGTTTTTCCAGCGCGTAGGCGGTGAATTCGGGCTCGGGTTTTAGCCACGGGGTGTCGGTGGCACCGAAGACGCCGGCGAGGTAGGGGTCGAGGCCTAGGTGGGAGCAAACGCGGCGGGCGGAGGGGGCGTGTTTGTTGGTGAAGACGGCTACTTGGGCTCCGGCGGCGTGGAGGGCGCGAACGAGGTCGAGAGCGCCTGGGAAGAGCGCGGCGTCGTCGAGCATGGTGCGATCCCAGTAGGCGCGGTAAACGGGGAGTGCCTCGTCGAGCAGGTGGGCGTGGGTGGGGCCGAGGGTTTTGGCCAGGGCGGAGGGCAGGCCGCCGCCGATGGCTCCCATCACTTCGGCGCGGGTGGCGTCGGGCAGGCCGTAGTGGCGGCGCACGTGGGTATGGGCGCGGTGGATGGCGGAAAAGTGGTCGAGGAGGGTGCCGTCGAGGTCGAAGAGCACGGTGCGATAGCGCGGAGACATGGGGACTATGGAGCAGGTGGAAACGCGGAGGGGGCAAGGAATCGTTTGCGCGTCGGTAATTTGCCCACAATGACTGTGAGCTCCATGCCACACGCCCAAGCACAACCTGACGAATCGCCCAGCAAGGCGGAGGTATGTGTGGTTGAGGTGCCGGATGGCTTGGTGGTGACTTTGGGCGGAGTCTGGAAGATTACGGCCGAGAAGCCGGTGTGGCAGCCGAGCAGATTGGCGCAGAAACCGGCTAAGTTAACGGTGCATACAGCGAAGGAAATCGGGGATTGGGACAGTTCACTGCTGTTGTTTATTCACGAGCTTCGCAATTGGGCGTCGGAGGCTGAACTGACCTGCGATATTTCTGGTTTGTCCGAGGAGATGCAGGGGATGCTGACGCAGTTCAGTCAGGCGTGTTCGCAGGCTCGGACGCAGGACCGAAGTCAAAACTTCGTCGCGGCGATAGGTGTGGCCACACACGACGTGATGGACAAGACCCGCGAGATCGCTCGTTTCATCGGTGAGTGCGTGTACAGCGGCATTCACTTGGCTAAAAACCCACATAAGTTCCGATTGCGGGATTGCCTGGATGAAATACAACAATGCGGCGCGATGTCGTTGCCGATCGTGAGCCTGATCGGTCTTCTGGTTGGGCTGATTCTGGCTTACCAAGCGGCTGTGTTGATGCGGCAGTTTGGCGCGGACATTTATGTGGCTGATGCGGTAGGGCTCGCGATGGTGCGCGAGATGGGTGCGATGATGACGGCAGTGGTGCTGGCAGGGCGGACCGGGGCGGCTTTCGCCGCGACCTTGGGTAACATGCGCGCCAACGACGAAATCGATGCGCTCGAGACACTCGGCATTCGCACGGTCGATTTTTTGGTCATGCCGAAGATTGTGGCATTGGGATTGATGATGCCGGTGCTGGCGCTCTACTCGAACTTCATGGGTATTTTTGGTGGCATGATCGTGGCGCAAACGGTGCTCGATATCCCGCCCTCGGCTTATTGGGTGGAAACGGTTTCAGCCATCGATCTTTCCGATGTGGCATCTGGCATGATCAAGGCGTCGGCCTTCGGCTTATTGGTCGGTCTATCGGGGTGCCATAGAGGATTGTTAGCGGAGCGCAGTGCGGCGGGGGTGGGACGGGCGGCGACTTCGGCGGTGGTGATGGCGTTGGTATTGATTATCCTGGCGGATGCGTTTTTCGCGATCGCCTTCAATTTATTGGGAATCTGAGGTCATGAGCGCTGAACTTAATCGATTGGAACCGGGTGGGACGCCTGCCGTTGAAGCGGTCGGAATCGAGTGTGGTTATGGCGGGGACCCGATTTTGACCGATCTGAGCTTCACGGTGCGTGCAGGTGAGGTTTTTTTTATCATCGGCGGGTCTGGTTGCGGAAAGAGCACCTTGTTGCGGCATTTGGTGGGATTGAACCGGCCAACGGCTGGAGACGTGAGGTTTTTCGGCGAATCGTTTTTGGAGGCTGGTGCCTTGACGCGCCGCGATTTGCTGAAGCGTTTCGGGGTGCTTTACCAAGGAGGCGCATTGTGGAGCTCGCTCACCTTAATGGAGAACGTTGCCCTGCCCTTGGAAGAATACACTAAGCTTACACGCCGGGAGCGCAGCGATCTGGCGGCGTTTAAGCTCTCACAGGTGGGTCTGGCAGGTTACGAAAACTATTATCCTTCGGAGATTTCTGGGGGCATGAAGAAACGCGCCGGCTTGGCGCGGGCACTGGCGCTTGATCCGGCCATTGTTTTTTTTGATGAGCCATCAGCAGGTCTTGATCCGATCACTTCGAGGAAGCTGGATGAACTTATTCTGCAGGTGAGGGCATTGCAGGGCACTACCTGCGTGGTGGTATCGCATGAGCTCGATTCCATTTTCAGTATAGCGGACAGGGTGTTGATGCTGGACCGGTCCGCCAAGGGGGCGATTGCGATAGGTGATCCGCGCGTGCTGGCGGCCGAATCGAGTGATCCAAGGGTGCGGGAGTTTCTGCATCGTGGGGCGCGGCCCGGAGAAAAGGGTTTCGACAGTGGACGCAGTGCCAAACATTGAACGACTTTAACTAATAACGTGAAAACCAAAGTCAGTCCCACCATCGTCGGTCTCTTTGTCTTGGGCGGATTGCTGCTGGCAGTCGTTGCGCTGTTTTCTTTTGGAGGGGTCAATTTCTTCTCTAAGCCCGAGCGGTTCATCGTCTATTTCAACGAGTCGATTCACGGGCTCGATAACGGCTCTCCGGTTAAACTTCGCGGAGTTCGCATCGGCCGGGTGGTGGGCATGAACGTGCGAGCGATTCCAGTCGCGCAAGGTTCGGCGGCACCGCGGTCGGTGGTAGCCGTGGTTTGCGAGTTGAGCCGTAACGTGGTTGCCGACGGCAACGGTAAGCTGGTGGATGTCTCCGATCGGAAGGAGTTGCAGCGACTGATCGATGAGGGCTTGCGTGCGCAGTTAGGCGTTATCGGTCTGGCAACGGGGTTGCTCTATGTGGAGCTCGATTTTTACGATCCCACGCTCAATTCTTACACTCCTCGTGCCGGGGTTAACTCCGAGTATGTGGAAATGCCTCCGGTAAAGTCGGCGATCGCCGAGTTTCAGGCGAATCTTACAGAGACGCTTAACAACATCAAACGCATCGATTTTGTCGGCCTTGCTACGGAGATTCAGGGGCTGATCGTGGATACGCGCCGTCAAATCAACACTGCGGATCTGGCCGCAGTCACCAAGGAGTGGGCCGCTGCTGGCCAGTCGGTACGTGCTCTGGTGGATTCGCCGGAGACACGTGAAATGATGACCAACATCGCCTCGGCCGCCAAGCGAATGGACAGCGTGCTTGCCGATTTGGAAAAGTCGGCGGGGCCCGGAGCACAGGAATTCAATCTGGTCTTGAAGGAAGCGAGGGGGGCACTGGTGCAGTTTACCGAGACCACGGCTATCATGAAACGCTTCGTAAATGCGCAGCAGTATCTTGGCGATGACGCCTCGA
>JAIXRU010000051.1 GCA_027485045.1 Opitutaceae bacterium
GCAGAGATTGGGTGTGGCCGCAGGCGGCGGCTAGCGCCTCCATGCAGGTGCGGGCGACGTTGTTAAACGGATCCTGCTCGGTGAGCGACCAGCCCGAGGTCTGCGAGTGCGTGCGCAGGGCGCAGGACTTGGGGTTCTTCGGGTTAAAACGGGCGACGATTTCAGCCCAGAGGGTGCGACCGGCGCGCATCTTGGCCACTTCCATGAAGAAGTTTTTGCCGATGGCCCAGAAGAACGAGAGGCGGGGCGCGAACGCATCCACGCTCAACCCGGCGGCGACGCCGGTGCGCAGGTAGTCGAGACCGTCGGCCAGGGTATAGGCCAGCTCCAGGTCGGCGGTGGCGCCGGCCTCCTGCATGTGGTAACCCGAGATCGAGATGCTGTTAAACTTAGGCATCTGCTGCGAGGTGAAGGAGAAGATGTCCGCGATGATCTTCATCGAGGGCGTGGGCGGATAGATGTAAGTATTCCGCACCATGAACTCCTTCAAAATGTCGTTCTGGATCGTGCCGGCCAGATCGGTCAGCTTGGCACCCTGTTCGAGGGCGGCCGCGATGTAGAACGCCATGACGGGCAGCACCGCGCCGTTCATGGTCATGGAGACCGACACCTTGTCGAGCGGGATGGAATCGAAGAGCACTTTCATGTCTTCGACCGAGTCGATGGCCACGCCGGCCTTGCCGACATCACCCACCACGCGGGGGTGGTCGCTGTCGTAGCCGCGGTGTGTCGCCAAGTCGAAGGCGACCGAGAGACCCGCCTGACCGGCCGCAAGGTTGCGGCGGTAGAAGGCGTTGGACTCCTCGGCGGTGGAGAAGCCCGCGTATTGGCGGACCGTCCACGGCTTCTGCACATACATGGTGGCGTAGGGACCACGAGTAAACGGCGTGAGGCCAGGCATGGTGTCGAGCGCGGCGGCGGGCGGCAGATCCGCCGAGGTGAAGACGGGCTTGAGCGGGATTTGCTCGTAGTTTTCCGTCAGTTCGGCGGCGGGCGCGGCGGCCGGCGCGCTGGCGGGCACGGCGATATCGTCGTAGCCAAGACGGCTAAAGTCAGGATTGGTATTAGGATTCATCAGAGGGCTCCGATTTTCTTGAGCAAGAGGGCGAGGGTTTCTTCCGCAGAGGCGCGGAGGTGGATGAACTGGTCGATACCGGCGGCGGCGAAGGCGTTTTTAACCGCTTCGTCGGCGGGCAAACCGGCCAGCACGAGCGTAACGTTCGGGCAGGCGGCGCGCGCGGCGGCGGTGAAGGCGGGCACGAGTTCCGGGTAGGTTTCGTCGGTAGAGCAAAGCACCGCAACCTCAGCACCCGAAGCGGCGAGCGCCTTGGCGGCCTCGGCGGCCTCGGTGAAGGTTTGTTTGGCCACGAGTTCGAAACCGCCCGGCGCGAAGAATCCGGCGGCGAAATCCGCGCGGCCCTTGTGCTGGATGAGCGGCCCCATTTTGGCGAGGAACACGCGGGGGCGTTTGCCGGTGCGCACCGCGTAGGCGGCACTGGCGTCACGCAGTTTCTCAAACCCGGCGGCGGCACGGAAGGCGACGACCGGCGTGATCTTTTCCGCCGACCAGGCGGCGGCGGGCGCGGCGGCCAGGACCGCCGAGGCGGGCAAGGGTGTCTCGCGCAGATTGGGGAACAGGTTTGTGCCCACGATTCCACTACGACGAGCGCCGACGGCCTGCGCTTTTTCCTTGGCGGCGGCGGCGGCGAGTTTCTGCAGCTCGCCCGAGCGCAGCGCGGCGGAGAAGCCGCCCTTGGCCTCGATGCCTTGGAAAAGCTCCCAAGCCTTGCGGGCCAGCTCGTCGGTCAGGCTCTCAATGCACCAGGAACCACCCGCCGGATCGGCCGGCACCGTGGTGCCGAACTCCTCGGCCAGCATCACGTGGACATTACGCGCGATGCGGCGGGCGAAACTCTCGCCGGTGCCGACGCCATCGAGTCCGTCATACGGCGCGATGTGCAGCGAATCGACACTACCCAACACCGCCGCGAAGGCCTCGGTGGTGACGCGCAGCATGTTCACATGGGCGTCGAGGCGGGTCTTGTTCCATCGGGTGGTCACCGCATGCACCGTGGCGCGACCGGCCAGAGCGGCGTCGCCGCCCAGCGCGACCACGATACGGGTCAAGAGTGGCCGCCAGGCGCGGAATTTGGCCGCTTCCATCAAGAATTGCGGGCCCGCGCCAAAGCTGACGCGCAAACGGGGCACGGAAACATCCAGGTCCACGCCACGATCTCGCAGGGCGCGGAGAGTCTCCACCGTGGCGGACAAGGCGAAGGCCAGTTCCTGCACGGCGGTACCACCGGCTTCGGCCCAAAGTCCGGCGTTAACCCCTACGGTACGCAAACCCGGAGCCGAACCCGCCGCCAGCTTCGTCCAGTTTGCCAAAGCATCGAAGGCGGCAGGCAGCGCCGTAGGTAGAGCGCCAACGGCAGCCCAGACGCCGAGCGGATCAGCCGTTAACGAGCCGGTTAGCGCCGAACCCTTCACACCTTGTTTCTGCGTCCAGGCCAGATAAAGCCCGCCCAAACTAGTGGCGTCGGCTCCAGCGTCGATATGCACGGGCAGCACTGCGGCTTCGACACCAGCCAGCGCGGCGTCCAGATCGGCGGCGGTTTCCAACGCCAGACCGTTGGGCCGAGCCGGAGTGGCGGCGAAAAGCACCGCCGCGTTCTGGCCGGTCATGAGGTCTTCACGCAGCCGTTGGTTAAACTCAGCCGGCGTCGAAGCGGCGATTTCCTGCGCCACTTCCCAACCCTCGACCGCGTAGCCCGCCGCGCGGGTGCCGCGCAGGAAAGGCGCCGTGCCGGGCGGCTTGGACAACAACTCCGCGTGCGCGGCGCGTTTGGCAATATCCACACGGGTGTAGAGGGGTTGCAGGGTGATGCCCTCGAAGGTGCGAGTGAGCAGTTTTTTATCGAAGGGCACGCCCTTCAGCTCGGCCTCAACGGTGCGACGCCAGGTCGCGATCGAAGCGGCCAGGGTATCGTCCTCTGGCAGGGTGGATAGTGCGGTAGTTGACATGGTGATTATTGATTAATCTTCCGGGGCCGTGGTGCCCCGTCATGCTATGACCATACGTGAAATCGCCGAAGTTTACTGCGCGGATTTTGTGCAAGAAGCGCACGTCTTTGACCAAAGCCCGCGAAGCCGTAGCCTGCAAACTGAGTTACTCTTTAACCCGCCTTAACCGCAACCTATCACTCCCATGATCACTCGCATCGACCACTTAGGTATCGCCGTTCGCTCGCTCGACGTCGCCATCCCCTATTACGAAAAGGCCCTGGGCCTTAAATGTGAACACCGCGAGGAGGTCGCTTCCCAGCAGGTGCGCACCGCCTTCTTTAATTGCGGCGGCGTGCATCTCGAATTGCTGGAGCCGATGTCGCCCGAGAGTCCGGTCGCCAAGTTCATCGAGAAAAACGGCGAAGGAGTTCACCACGTCGCTTTCGCGACCGATAACCTCACCGGCCAGCTACAGCAGGCGGCCGACGCCGGGGTAAAACTTATCCACGCCACCCCCTTCGAGGGCGCGGCGGGCAAGATGGTCGCTTTCCTTCACCCCAAATCCACCTTCGGCGTGCTCACCGAATTTTGCGCTCCCAAGGCCTGATTCACCGAATGCTTCAAATTTAAAATT
The DNA here is from genome assembly GCA_027485045.1 of Opitutaceae bacterium. Lineage (GTDB taxonomy): Bacteria > Verrucomicrobiota > Verrucomicrobiia > Opitutales > Opitutaceae > IMCC26134_A. Next base: position 3,641 of record JAIXRU010000051.1, read on the forward strand.
TCACCACCATGGCTATCGACCCAGCACTTTTAACCCAGCTTGAAGAAAAACGCCAAAAGGCCTACGCCGCCGGCGGCCTCGACAAACTCGCCGAGCGTAAAAAGAAGGGCCTCATGAGCGCCCGCGAGCGCATCAACGCCCTCTTCCAGCCCGCCACCTTCATGGAGTTCGGTCTGCACGCCCAGCACGACGCCCATCACTTCGGCATGGGCGACAAGGAAATGCCCTGCGACGGCGTCATCACCGGCGTAGGTTATGTGGACGGCCGCCCCGTCGCCGCCTACGCCCAGGACTTCACCGTCGGCGGCGGCGCGGTCGGTCGCATTCACGCCAAAAAAATCTGCGACTTGATGGACTACGCCCAGCAGTCCGGCATCCCCGTCGTCGGCATCAACGACTCCGGTGGCGCGCGCATCCAAGAGGGCGACGTCTCGCTCTCCGGCTACGGCCAGGTGTTTTTCCGCAACGTGCTTCTCTCCGGGTTGGTGCCGCAATTTTCCATCATCGCCGGCCCCTGCGCCGGTGGCGCGGCCTACTCGCCCGCCCTCACCGACTTCATCATCATGACGAAAAAGAACGCGCAGATGTTCATCTGCGGTCCCGACGTCATTAAAGCCGCCACCGGCGCGACCGTCACCATGGACGAAATCGGCAGCGCCGCCGCCCACGCCTCCGTGAGTGGCAACATCCACTTCGTCGCCGAGGACGAAGCCGGTGCCATCGCCCTGGTGCAGAAACTACACTCCTTCCTGCCCTCCAATAACGTGATGGATCCGCCGCACCGCTCCAAGGCTGCGCTGACCCTGGAATCCGATCCCGGCATGAACGACATCGTGCCCGCCGACCCCAAGAGTCCGCTCGATGTGCATCAGGTCATCGCCCACCTGGTGGACGACGCCGATTTCCTCGAAGTGCAACGCGACTGGGCCAAGAACATCGTCATCGGCTTCGCCCGCATCCAAGGCATCGTGGTCGGCATCGTCGCCAACCAACCCATGGTCAAGGCTGGCACGCTCGACATCGACTCCTCCGACAAGGGCGCTCGTTTCATCCGCACCTGCAACTGTTTCAATGTGCCCATCGTCACCTTGGTGGACATCCCCGGCTTCATGCCCGGCCTCGCCCAGGAACGCGGCGGCATCATCCGCCACGGCGCCAAGATGCTCTTCGCCTACGCCGCCGCCACCGTGCCAAAGATCACCATCATCATGCGCAAATCCTACGGTGGCGCCTACCTCGCGATGTGCTCCAAGGACATGGGTGCCGATTTGGTCTACGCCTGGCCCTGCGCCGAAATCGCCGTCATGGGCGCGGATGGCGCGGTAAACATTCTCTACAAAAAAGAAATCGCCGCCGCCGCCGATCCCAAGGCCAAGGCCAAGGAGCTCGCCGTAGAGTATCGTGAAAAATTCGCCTCGCCTTACGAGGCCGCCAGCAAAGGCGTGATCACCGACGTGATCGAGCCCGCCCAGACCCGCAGCATCGTGGCCATGGCCCTGCGCAACACGCTCTCCAAACGCGAGACCCGCCCACCCAAGAAACACGGCAACATCCCGCTCTAACTCGCGCAAGTGCATCCAAATAACCTCTACTAACATACTCTCACCATGAAAAAACTCCGCGTTACCGTTGAAGGTAAATCCTATGAAGTGCTCGTCGAAATGCTCGACGATGCCGGTGCCGTCGCCGCGCCCAGAGCCGCCGTGCAGGCAGCCCCTGTGCAAGCCGCAGTGATCGCGGCTCCGGTCGCAGCCCCGGTGGCCTCCACTGCCGCCAAGGGAACCGCCGGTGCCGACGACATCCCCAGCCCGCTTGCGGGCAAGGTGGTCTCGATCGACGTACAAGTCGGCCAGGCCGTCGCCGCCGGTGCGCAAGTCGCGACCGTCGAAGCGATGAAAATGAACACCTACATTTACGCGTCCAAAGCCGGCACCGTAGCCGCTGTTCTCGTTAACGCCGGAGACGGCGTCGAGGAAGGCACCGCATTGCTGCGTATCTCGTAATCGAACTCACACCGGCCAGCGCCCCCATCGTGCGGCGCTGGCCAAGGCACCCTCCTTTAATCCTCCGACTCTTTTCCGATGAGCAACGAATCTACCCTTCCTCCTCACCTGCTGGCCATCATCACCGCCGCGATTCACGCCGCCTATGCCGGGCGTCTCCGTATCGTGGCCGTCATTCCCGTGCCCGATGCCGACTGGGCCCGCGAAGGTCGTCGCGATATCTTCTCATCCCACCGCTTGCGCTAAAAAACGGCCACTGTCACCCCGCCCGCCGTCCCGCCATGACAGCCACCCTGCCGCCTTCCGTATGCCACCCGCGCAGCGAAACGGCGTTCACCGGGTGGATGCTAGACGTGGTCGCGTCCACGCCCTCGACCAACGCGCTCGCCGCCCACCTGCCCGCCTGGCACGCCGTGCGGGCCGACACCCAAAGCGCCGGCCGCGGCCGCACCGGCCGCCATTGGGTTTCGGATACAGGCGGGCTCTGGATTTCAGCCGTCCTCCCCTGCCCCGGTCCCCGCGAGGCTTGGGAACTCCTTCCCCTCACCGCCGGCTGGTCCCTCATCGCCGCCCTCTCCGAACTCGGTGCGACCGATCTGCGCCTGCGCTGGCCCAACGACATCCTCTGCGGGCCCCGCAAACTCGCCGGCCTTTTGGTCGAGCGCCACACTGCCGACACCGCCGTCGTCGGCATCGGCCTCAATGTTTTTAACCAACCCGAGTCCGCCGCCGCAGAGCTAAAAGGCGCCACCACCCGCCTGGCCGATCTCGTCCCGCTCGGCAGCCGCAACCTCAACGACATCGCCGGCCTGGTGCTGCATGCGCTCGCCATCGCTCACGGCGCCCTGGCCGCCGGTGATTTCCCCCGCATCGCCGAAGACATGAACCGCAACTGGCAAAAAGCCCGCCAGGTCTCGCTCACCCTCGCCGACGCGCCCCGCCCCGTTACCGGCACCTTCCTCGGTATCGACACGGCCGGACATCTCCGTCTGCGCCACACCGACGGCTCCGTGCAAACCTACGATTCACGCCGCGTCGCCTTGCTACGCGAACTCGAAAACTAAGCCCCCTTTCCTCCACCATGAAACCCGTCCAATTCAACAACACCGTCCTCCGCGACGGCCACCAGTCCCTCGCCGCCACGCGCATGACCACCGCGCAGATGCTGCCCGCCGCCGCCATCCTGGACGAAATGGGCTTCTCCGGACTCGAAACCTGGGGCGGTGCCACCATCGACTCCTGCCTGCGCTTCCTCGGCGAAAACCCCTTCGACCGCCTCCGCGCCCTCAAAAAAGCCGCGCCCAAGACCCCGCAGCTCATGCTCTTGCGCGGGCAAAACATCGTGCAATACACCTCGTTCCCCGACGACGTGGTCGAGGCCTTCGTGCGCGCCGATGCCGCCGCCGGACAGGA
>JAIXRU010000073.1 GCA_027485045.1 Opitutaceae bacterium
CGGCGAGATCGGCGGAGTTGCCGGTATTGGCTGAGGTGCCGAAGGAGGTATAACGCCATGCTTCCAGCGGTGTTCCCATGGTAATGCGAAAAACGACGACTTTCAGGGGGGCAAGGGTGCCTTGGAGAACGCCGTTCGTGAGGGGGAACGTGGTGGTGGAGGAAAGGGGGAAAACGGCAGCGGGTGCTTGGGTGAAGTTACCCGTCAGAGGGAGCGAGAAGGTGCGGGTGAGGGTGCGGTGGGTGTTGGCCGCCATGATCAGGAGAGAGGTGGGGGAGGTCCACCTGGCGGCGTGGACGTTGGCGGCAAGCCCGGTCGCGCGGGTGCGGGTGCCTTGCAGCAGATCGGCCTGGATGGAGGATACCTCAGGGCGAAGGGTCTGCCGATAGTAGTTCCAAAGGCTGCCACGGTCGGTGGGCAGGTGGGTGGACTCATCCCAGTAGGTGTAACACAAAACGCCTTTGGCTCCGTAAATCAGGCTGGCGAAGAGCATGTTTCGGGACTCGGCGTTGGTGGGCCATTGCGGTGAGGTGGTGTTCCAGGTGAAGGTCTGGGGAATGATCCACCAGGTGGTGGAGGTGCCGTTAAAGGCGGTCTCCGCGTTGAGGCAGGTGGTGGCGTGGTATTCGATCTCGTTGGCGGTGGGGGTATTACCGCCGTCTCGCGGGTAGGATTCGATGCCGACCACGTCGCAGGTGCCGGCGTAGGCGGACAGGGGGTAGATCGCGCCGAGGAGTGAAGCGGGGTCGGCAAGGAAGGCTCCGTAGGTGAGCAGGTCTGGAGCGTAGCCTTTGAGTTCGGCGGTGCGGGCCTGGATTTGCGCGGGGGTGTAGCGGGGGGTGGCGGCGGGGTAGTTGACGTCGTCGCCTATGTTCCAGCCCCACATGGCGGGGTGGGATTTATGGGTGGTTACGAAGTCCTGCCGATAGCTGGCGTTGGTGGGCGTCCACCAAAACTCGGTGAGCACGCCGAGGGAGCTGGATTGAGCGTTATCGAGAACGGTAGCGGGGTCGAGCGAGGGCACGTCGATACTGAGGTGGACCAGGTTGAAGTTGTTTGTGCCTAGGGTGCTGAGATCGGTGGTGGTCCCGGAAGCCGAACGGGATTCGGAGATGTGATAAAAGCCGAAGGGGAAGATGTCGGTGCCATTGAGGCGCATGTTGCCGCCGGGGCGGATGGAGATGACGTTGGCGGCGTTTCCGGGGATGGGGAGGATAAGAAAAAAAAGAAGGCTGGCGGCTGATGGTAACAGGCGCTGCGCCGGGGACGCTCCATGACGAATGACCCCTGACGGCTGGCGAGTATCGGATGCCGGGTTTGGTTCGCGAGCGCGGTCGTCGGTAAGCGACGACTCTTGAAGTTGGGAAAATGGTGCAGGACGAGTCATGGAGGCAGCTTAAGGCGCGGTGACTTTCACGCGGGCGAAACGTTTGTCGGGCGCGGCGACGGAGTCGGTGACGGTTACTCGTTCGAAGGTGGCGTCGAGGGACGTGACGCTTTCGGTGGCGGAGGGGTTGACGGCCCAAGTGGCGAGGGCGTCGGAAAACTCGACGGTGTAGGAAATACCCGGCGCGGAGGACGCCTTGCGGCGGATGAAGGTGAGTTGGAGCGATGAACTCGGAGCGGGGAGCAGGGAGACGTAGGGCAAGCCGGCGGAGCCGGAGGGGGTGAGGACGGAGGCGTTGGGGGTGGTCAACGCCGAAGCCTGGCCGGTGCCCGAGCCGATCATGTTAAAGGCGTATTTGAGGAGATTCGCCACGCCATCACCGGCGGGAGTGAGCAGGTCTTGCGAGCCGTTCGCAGAGAGGCCGTGAACAGCGCGATAGTTGTCCAGTCCGCTTAAAATCGTGATATTGACGGCCTCGGCTGCCGATTCGCCGCCACCGAGATTGGTGGCACTGATCAAGGGTGCGAACGTGCCGGAGGCTGTGGGTGTGCCGGTGATTGCACCGGTGGAGGTGTTTAGACTCAGACCAGCGGGCAGGCTGCCGGAGACAAGCGTGTAGGCGACGGGGTTGCCCGTGGCGGCTACGCTTTGGCTGAAGGTGACTCCGAGACTGGCGTTGAATGCCTGGCCCGGTACGACGGCGGGCGGTGGCACTGGAATCGCTACTGACAGGCTATCGAAACCTTGCACGCCGGAACTGCTGTTGGTGGTGCCGACAAAGCCGGCATAAACGCCGGGCGAGTCATAGACATTGGTGAGCGCGGTTGCCGCGATGGAAGAGCTGGTTCCCAGGACGGTGCCGCCGGTTTGTCCGTCCGCACCCCAGCTCTTGAGCGAGACGACCACGTCAAAGCTTCCCGAGGAGGCGGACTTGGTGAAGGTGCCGATGAGTTGATACCAGTTGCCATGCACGAGGGTGCCGACATTGGGCCCCGCGGTGGTGATGGTGCCGCCTTGCCGGTAGATCACGGCAAGCTGGGATTGGTCGCCTGCGGTGGTGTTGATGCCCACGGAGAGGTATTCTGCTCCGGTCAAGATGCCGAGGTTGTCGTCGGTGTATCCCAAGCGCAGGCTGGAGCCTCCGGCTACCGAACCGGCCGTGACGCGAGCTTTGAAATAGACGGAGACCGTGCTGGTCTGCCCCGGCAACCATTGGAACCCTTGATTCCACAGGGCGGTTTGGGTGAAGGAGCTCGCAGCAAGCCATCCCGTATTGCCGACGCCCCCGGTGGCCGTGATGCCGGCGCTGGCCCATGTGGGAGTGCCGCCAACTTGGGTTTCGAGGAAGCGCGTGTTGAAATCGGCCTGGGTCGAATTGAAATCATAGAGAACGCTCGGAGTGAGCGCGGCCACGATGTTCATCGCCACGGTCTTGGGCGAGGAGGTGCCGGCGGAATTGGTCGCGGTGAAGACCGGGCGGAAGCTGCCCGTTTGCGAGGGGGTGCCGCTGATGGTGGCGGTCGCGGCATTGAAGGAAACTCCGGTGGGCAGGCTGCCGCCGGTCATTGCCCAACTGGTGGGGCTGTTGCTCGCGGCCAGTTGGTAGGAGACGGCTTGGGATTGGGGCGTGGTTGGAAATGCGCTGGTGCTGATGACCGGGGGCACGAGCAGGGCGATGGAGATGGACTGTGTGGCGTCGTTCGTGCCCACGGCATTGGTTGCCCGGATGGTGACGGAGGTGGAGCCGGTGGCTTGGGGCGAGCCGGAGAGGACGCCGGTAACGGGATTGAGAGTCAGCCCGGCGGGCAGCGTGCCGCTGGCGATGCTGAAGGTGGGGGTGGGGTTGCCAGTGGCGACGATGGTGCGGCTGAGGTATTCTCCCGCATAGCCAGTGATCGCGGCCAGAGGGGTGCCGGTGATGACGGGGACGGCGGTGGCGACGGCGGTGCCGGTCACGGAGACGTTGTCGAAGCGGGCTTCGGTGCTGAGCGCACCCGCCGAGCCGTTCGCCCAGACCAGGCCGACATAGACGGTGCCCGTCATGGTGATGGTCTGGGGGGTGCCGAGTTGCGTCCAGGTCGAACCATTCGGCGAGGTGAAGGAGGTCAGGACATTGCCCACGCGAGTGACGCGGAACCAGGCGTTGGGGATGGTTAGGGTTGGCCCGCTGGTGTTTGCCGTGCCACTGCCGCCCGTGGTGCGGTAGAGCAGCACGCTGGTGTTGCCCGAGGCCGCTTGGGCACCGCAGAAGGCCGAGGTGGCGGAAAGATCCTGTCGGATCATTACCCCCGCACGGGGGAAGGAGCCGCCTGCGGTCATGGAGGAGACGCGGGCGGTGATCGAGCAGTCGCCGGTCATGGGCTGCATGGCGAAACGCAACCAGTCGCTGGAACCCCAATACTGATCGGTCGCGGCGCGCAGGGAAAAGGTGTTTTCGGCAAAGAGGGATGCTTCGCCGGGTATGCCGGTGCCGATGGTGCTGCCGATGGTCGTCGTGCTCCACGGAGAGGGAAGTGGTGAGGTATCGTCGTGAATCGTGATGGTGCTCGTGGCGCGGCGGGTGTCGGGGGGTGCCCCGTCGGTGTTGTCCCGTGCCGGAGCGAGCGCGATGCCACCCGTGAGGCTGTGGAGAGTTAGGTCAATGGTGCGGGCGAGGCGCGGCGTGGAATTGAGCAAAGGGATGGAAATGGTCTTCGGCGTGGCGTCGCCATCCGCCCAAGTGACGGAACCGCTAGTGGGACCGCTGAAATCTGTGCCGGAAACAGCGGTGCCTCCGGAGATCGCCCAGGTCGCACCCACGGCACCGGCTTTGCCGCCGGAACGGTTGATGACAAAGGTGGCGTTGCCGGCACTGCGGAACGCTTCGGGTGTGGCCGCCTGAAACTGTACGAAGCCCGGCGAGGAAAGGGTCTGCACGCTTACGGCATTGAAGGCGGGGATTTCCTGATTGTTGCTGTCGGTGCCGATCACGGTGAGCGTGCGCACGCCCGCTATCGATGGTGTCCAATCAATTTTCCACGGCGCGGCGGTGCGTTCACCGATCAAGGTATCGCCTTCGTAAAAGCGAATGCGCTTCAAGTTTGTCACACGGCGTGGATTGATTTCGATGGGATAGGTTTGCCCGAGCACGAGGCTGGCGAGGCTGGCGGGTGACAAAAATTTCAACGGTGTATTGAGCGGCTGATTAGCAATGTTCGTATTGCCTCCACCGACTGGCGTCTGACGGGCGTTGAAGGCTTGGAAGGCCCGGGCCACCGTAGCGGAGGGCAGCCAGTTGGCCGCGAGTTTATCCCCGGAGTAGCTGGCATACGGAGTGATCGGGGGGAGGGTCGAAAAGCCGCCGGTGATGAGGCCATCCTTATTGGTGGTCGAGAACGTGTAGCTGTGCGGGCTGATCCAGCCCGCACTGTCCGGGATATCCTGGAGGGAGACCGTCTCTCCGGCATTGGGGCCGGGAACCGTCCGCCCGGTGGAGGGAAAGCGCAGCGGTACCACTTCGCCCAGATAGCTCCACATCATGGCCTCGCCTGAACCGGCTCCGAAGACGGCGTGCCCGGTGCCCCAATCCACACCGTAAGCGACTTGAGCTCCTTGTGCGCGGCGGGGTGCGAAACTGATATTGGAGCGCCCCGGCTCGACGGTGGTGTCCGAATTGCCGGTGACATAAAATCCCGGGATCATTTTCTGAACGGCATCCATGGTACGCGGGTTGTCCCCGACCTGCAGGGGAAAATTGCCGCCATCCACCGGCCAATCCCCTCCCTTGTAGGAGAAGTAGGAAATGACCCGGCGGGAAAAAATGAACGGCGACGAGTTGCTGCAAAACCCTCCCGAGGAGAAGCCGGTGTAGATCACCGGAGCGTTGATCAACTCCGCCCGGCCGGTGTAGTCGGCGGCGGTGCGCAGCATGTTCAGCAGGTCGCCCAGCCCGGCGGCATCCTCACTCAGGATCGCCGAGCTTTGGAAGCCCATGATGGCCAGGCCGAGGGATCCGGCCATTTGCTGCCAGGCATAATCGTTGCAGACCCCCAGCGTGTTGTTTGAGGTTCCTGGCATGTGGAAAAGGATGCCGCGCAGCGGAGTGCCAGCCGGGGGCAGCCAGATGCGGGTTTGAAACCCCATGCCCTGTTGATAGAGATCCACCACATTCGCACTGGGGTTCACGATGGTGCAGGCGGCGGCCGGGGCATTGCCCAGCACGGCGCCGCCCGTGGGCGAGGAGAGTTGGAGGCCGATCACCTCGTTGGTGCCCGTCCCGCCAACGTTGAGGGGGATAGTGAACGATTTATCTGCAAGATCGCCGGGCCCCCACGAGAGCGTGCCGCTGGTGGGGGTGTAGTCCGAGCTTGTCGATGCCGCCGGGGGCAGCGGATTGCTGAAGCCGGAGAGCCAGGGGGGGACCGTGGCATTGGTGGTGTAACTTATGCCCACCGTTCCGGTGGAGCCGCCGCTGCGCGAGACCGTGATCGTCGCCGTGCCGGTGGTGCGATTGGCAAAATACCCGCGGCGGGAGAATTTCAGCACCCCGGCGGCAGGAGGCGAAGGATCCTTGACGGTCAGCATGGCACGAGAGGTGGTCCCGAGCGTCGCCCCGCTGGCGTTCTCGATGGCCAGATTCAACATCCCGTCCCCGTTGTAGGTCCCCGCAGTTCGCTGTTCCAACAAAACGTCAAAGGTCTTGGGGGCGCTGTCGCCCGCCGCCCAGTTCAGGATGCCGGAGCTGACGGTGAGCTGGCCTGAATACAGATCGGGGTTAATGCCCTGCGAGCTGTTCCATGTAGTGGCGGTGTTTTCGTTGCCGATCCAGCTGGTGTAGGAGATGCTGGCGGCGCCGGTGCTGCCGCCGGTTCGCGTGACGGTAATGGTTGCCACCGCCTGCACCGAGGTCGAAGCCGTAACCGTGTAGGTGGGCGCGCTAAATTGGAGCGTGCCGCTCTGGGCTAAAAGGTGTGACCCGCAAGCGAGGAACGCGAAAATTATCCAGGGGAAAAGTTGATTTCGATTTTTCATTTGGAAAAGAGGGAGATTAGTTGGCGGTGACTTTCACGCGGACGAAGCGTTTGGCGGGCGAGGTGAGGGAGTCGTTGACGGTTACTCGTTCGAAGGTGGCGTCGAGGGACGTGACGCTTTCGGTGGCGGAGGGGTTGACGGCCCAAGTGGCGAGGGCGTCGGAGAATTCGACGGTGTAGGAAACACCCGGCGTGGAGGTCGCCTTGCGGCGAATGAAGGTGAGCTGGAGTTTGCCGACATCGCCACCGGAGCCGAGGGAGACGAAGGGCAGGCCGGCGGAGCCGGAAGGGGTGAGGACGGAGGCGTTGGGGGTGGCGAGGGTCGATGCCTGGCCGGTGCCGCTGCCGAGCATGTTGAAGGCGTATTTGAGCAGGTTGGGCACGCTGTCGCCGGCGGGGGTGGCGGTGTCTTGCGAGCCGTTGGCGGCGAGGGCGTTGGTGGTGCGGAAGGTGGCGAGGGCGCTCGGCAGGCCGGCGTAGAAGTCGTCGAAGGCGCGCACGCCGCCAGTGCCGCTGGCGCTGCGGCCTTGGAAGCCGGCGTAGAGGGGAATGCCGACGAGGCTGTCGAGGCCGGTGTGGACGACGGTGTAGGTGTCGAGCAGGACGGGGTTGGCGGTGCCGCTCGCGCCGAGGCTGTAGAGGCTGCACGTGACGGTGAAGGCGTTGGCCCCGTTGTAGGTGATGGTGGCGTCGAGGGCATACCAGTCGTTTTCCACGAGGGTGAGGGCGTTGGTGTCGGTGGTGGTGACGGTGCCGGGTGTGTTGTTGCGACTGGCGGAGGCGAGGGCGGAGGTGAGGGAGTTGGAGCTGGCTTCGGAGACGCCGGCGACGAGGTAGCCGCCGGAAACAAGGAGCGGGGTGTTTACGCGATTGAGGCCCAGGCTGAGGCTTTCGCCGCCGGCGGTGTTGGTGCCGGAGCTGGTGGTGACGCGGGCTTTGAAGCTGACGCTCAGTTCGGCCGACTGGCCGGCGGTGGTGAAGGTGATTGTGGAAGCGGGCAGGAGCGCGGCGCGGTCGTTGGAGTCGGTGGCGAGGCCGCCGGACGCGCCGGTGCCGGCGGTGGCATCCCAGAGCGTGCCCCAGCCAGAGGTCTCGTTGAAGGCAGCCTCGAAGTCGGCCTGGCTGGTGTTGAAGGTGTAGTCGGTGCCGAGGGGCGGAGCTGAGATGACGATGGAAACGGCGACGGCGGGGGACGTGCCGGTGGCGTTTGTCGCGGTGAAGTTCGGCGTGTAGGTGCCGAGGGTGGTGGGCGTGCCGGAGAGCAGGCCGGTGTTGGTGTTGAGGGTGACGCCCGTGGGTAAGGAGCCGGAGGCGAGGGCGTAGCTGGTGGGGCTGGCGCTTGCTTGGATTTGGTAGCTGAGGGCGGTGCCGGTCACGCCGGTGGTGGATTGGCTGGCGGTGATTACCGGAGCGGACGGGGCGACGGGGGTGCCGACGGTGAGGTTGAAGGCGGTGAGGCGGGTGGGGTTGACCGGGTCGTTGGAGGTGAAGGTGATGTTGGCGGAGCGGGTCTGGCCGGTGGCGATGCCGGTGGTGTTGATGGTCGCGTTGAGCGTGATGCTGGCTCCGGCGGCGAGGGTGCTGCCGGCGGCGGAACTGCTGGCGGGGGTGATGGCGGCCAGCCAGCCGAGCGGCGGGGTGAGTAGGTAGGCGCGGCCGGTGAGGTCGCTGATGGTGGAGGGCTGAGCGATGACGGTGCCGAGCGTGCGGGTGGCATTCTGGATGCCGATGAGGCGCGTCGAGGCGCTTAGATTGGGGATCTTTTGGTATTGGAAATAAATCCGCCCGTCGGATTTGAGCACGATCTGAAAGCTGAAGCGCGCGGGGTTGCTGGCTGCGCGATCTACGTAGCGCACCAAGTCGATGTAGCTGATGACAAAAGTCTGGGCATCGACCGCGCGGTAATAGACGCCGCTGTCGGTGCGCAGGTAGAGGTCGGTGAAGAAGGGCGCGATGATGTTCTCGGGGTCGTTGTTGTTGGGGAAGGTGCCGGAGGAGTTGTAGTTCGCGACGACGCTGGTGAAGCTCGCCCAGCCGTTGGTGCAGATGCGGAGCGAAGTGCGGTCGGTGCCGTAGAAGGGGAAGGTGAAGGGCAGGGTGACGGGGCCGGTGTTGGCGTCGTCGTCATTGCTGAAGCTGAGCTTGGTGCCGCCGGTGACGGCATCGAGCCAATCGTAGGTCACGCCACTGCCAGCGGTGGTGCTCGCGGCGAGGATGTAGTTGCCATCAACCGTGGGGAGACTGGCGGCCCACGAGAGCGGGGCGTCGCCGGTGTTGGTGAGGGTGACGGGGGCGGTGGCGGTGGTGTTGGTGAGCTGGGTGTAGGCGGGGGCGCTGGCGGTGAGGCGGGGGCCGGAGACGACGTTGAGCGTGAGCGAGGTGGTGGTGCTGCCTTTGAAGTTGGTGGCTTGGACGGTGAGGGTGCCGCTGCCGACGACGCTGGGCGTGCCGGAGATGAGGCCGGTGGTGGCGTTGAGCGCGAGGCCGGTGGGCAGGGTGCCGGAGGTAATCGCAAACGTGGGCGAGGGGGTGCCGGAGGCCGACAGGGTGTAGGTCAGTGCCTGGCCGACGAGACCGCTGAGGACGGGCAGCGGCTGGTGCAGTATGACGGGCGTGGTGGCGACGAGGCCGCGGAACTCGATTTCGGCCACGTCGGCGAGGGCGGTGGGGTGGATGTAGCGCAGGTAGCGGTAGAAGTTGGTGTCATTTACGGTGGCGGTCTGCCAGCCGGCCGCAGGTGACGCGGTGAGGGAATGGAGAGTGGTCCACGTGGAGCCGTTGGCGGAGCCTTCGAAGCGGCCTCCGTTCATGCGGCTCTCGAAGCCCGCGCGGGGGAAAAAACGCAGGGCGGTGACGCGGGCGGATTGGCTGGCGCCGAGATCGCGTTGAGTGAAGCCGCCGTTGGCGGCGGGGGCGAAGGCGGTGGTGGTGTTCGCGTCGTAGGCCTTGTCGGCGGCGAAGGCGGTGTCGCCGTTGGCGGGTGCGCTGCCGGAGACGGTGCCGGTGAGGATGGGGTCGAGAGCGGTGGGAGGGTTGAAGATTTGCCACGAGCGGGAGCCGCTGAGCCAGGTTTGTGAGGGGCGCCAGGGATCGACGGCGAGGGTCTTGGCCCAGATCATGCGGTTTTTGTCGCTGGTCTGTTCCTGCCAGGAGGTGCCGTGGTCGGCGCTGATGTAAATCTTGTTGAACGTGTCGCCGGTGCGACGTCCGAGCACGGCGAGGCGGCCCGCGTAGGCGTCGATGGATCTTACGTCCACAAAGTTTGCCACGGTAGTCCATGAGCCGCCGCCATCATCGCTGCGACGGAGCGTGGGGCCACCGACCCAGAGGCGGCCCTCGAGGGTGGGATCGACGGCAAAGGCCCAGATCCATTGGCCGCCGAAGGGATCGGTGCGCAGCGTCCAATTGGTGCCGCCATCGGTGCTTCGCCAGACGCCGCGGACGAAGGAATTGTTTCCGGCCCGGAGGGCGAGGTAGCGGATGTTGGCGTTGATGCCATCGCGGTCGAGGAAGGAGGGGAAGTGGTCGTAGCGCATGCCGGTGTTCAGACCATCAAAGGTGGTGCCCATGACCTTGTTGAACGAGGTGCCGCCGTTGGTGGTGCGGTAGAGGCCGGGGTTGTTGGGCTCGCCCGCCTTCTCGGTGTAGCCGAGCAGGACGAGGTAGTCGTTGGGGTCGTTGAGCGACATGACGGCCCTCTGCACGCCCTCGTAGCTGTCGGGCAGGCCGGAGGGGGTAAGCTTCGCCCAGTTGGCCCCGCCATCGGTGGAGCGGATGATGACGGTGCGGTTTATGCCTTGGCTGACGCCCGCGCCGACGATGGTCTGGCCATCGGCCGAGACGAGGGCCTCGTGGAAACCTTGGAGTTCGTCGAAGGCTTGGCGGGAGGAGGAGGCGGTTTGGCCGGAGAGGCCGCCGTCGGTGACGACAAAGATACCGCGATCGGAGGTGGCGAGGTAGGCGCGGTTGGGGTTGATGCGGTCGAAGGTGGTGCGCCAGCCGGCGATGCCGGCCATGCCGCCGGGCTGGTAGCGCCAGGTGAGCCCGTTGTCCTCGCTGAGGTGGGCGGAGGCGCCGCCGGTGAGCAGCCAGCGGTTGGGATTGGTGACGTCTTGGACGAGTTGCTCGCGACCGTAAACCCGGTTGGCCGAGGTGATCAGGGCGGCGGTGGTCCACTCGGGCACGTAGGCGGCAGTCAGGGTTATCTGCCGGTCCGTCCACGCGATGCCGTCGGTGCTGATCTTGGGCGCCCAGGTCTGGTCTCCGCCCTCGCCCGTCCAGAACGAGCCGTTGGCCAGGAGGTGGACGTTGACGCTTTGATTGGCAAAGGTGGCCTGGGTGACGGAGTAGGTTTGGGGGGCGTTCCAGTCGGTGGCGGTGACGCGCCAAGTGCCGGTGTTGGTGGCGAAGACGGAGACGCGGGAGGCGTTGCGGGCGATGCTGTTGACCTGGGGGGCGCCGTAATACTGGGTGGCTGCGCCGCCGTTGTTCCAGACCTTGGTCCACGTGCTGCCGCCATTGGTCGAGCACCAGAGGCCGCCGGTGGTGCTGAGACCGGTGATCGCCCGGGTGCCGACCCACACTTCGTTGGGCGCGGAGGGGAAGAAATAAATCGTGATGGCCTCCTCGTTGGCGAAGGAGGTGCCGCCGACGGCGGACCAAGAAGCGCCATTGTCGTTCGAGCGCCACAGGGTAGCGGTCTGGCCGCTGCGGGGGCTGGCGAGCCAGAGTTCGCTGGCCTGGGTTGGGTGGTAAACGATGGGACGGGACCCGCGGTTGTTGGACTTCAGGGTGACATCGCCGAGGCGCTGGGTCCAAGACTCGCCGCCGTCGGTGCTGGTCCAAGTGGTTCCATAGCTGGTGAACGCGACGCGGTTGGCGTCGTTCGGGTGAACGGTGACGCCGGCGACGAAGGTGGCGTCTTTGGTGAGGCTGTTTTGCAGAAAGTGCCAGGTCGCGCCGAAGTCGTCGCTGCGGTAAAGTCCGAAGATGTCGCCGAAGCCGTAGAGGCGTCCGCTCGGATGCTGGGCGAAGCCGCTGACCCAGCCGCCGCAATCGAGGGCGATATCGCGGTAGGGAGTCTGGGCGGGGGCGAAGACCGTGATAAAGCCCAGTAAGAGGAGGCGGGAAAGCAAGTGGCGCAGAATGGTGGTCATGGGGCCTGAATTGCGAATGCGCCGGGGTTGGAGCTAAGAATGGTTAACCGGAGTCGGGGGATACGACTGTAGGGTGGGGCTGGTGGTGGCTAGGGTCACGAGTGTGCCTAGGGAGAGGTGATCTTAACGCGGGCGAAGCGTTTGGCGGGTGAGGAGACAGAGTCGGTGGTGGTGACGCGCTCCCATGTGGCGTCAATCGGGGTGACGCTCTCGGTGGCGGAGCCGTTGACCGCCCAGACATCGCCGATGCCGACATCGTTGGTGAACTGGACCGTGTAGGTGACGCCCGGCGAGGTGGAGGCGATGCGCCGGATGTAGGTGATCTGGAGTTTGCCGGTGCCGGATTCCACGCCGACGAGGGGCAGTCCGGCGGAGCCGCCGGGGGCAAGTGTCGCAGCGTTGGGCGTTGCCAGATTCACCGCCTGGCCGGTGCCATTGCCTAGCATGTTAAAGGCGTATTTGAAGAGGTTCGCAATGCCGTCACCGGCCGGGGTCAGGGCGTCCTGCGAGCCGTCGGAGGCGAGGCTGAGGGTGGAGCGGAACTCCTGCACCCCCGTCTGCGTGGTGGCCGTGGCGGTGGAGGTGACAGTAGAATCGAGTCCATTGGTGGCGCTGACGCGGTAGTAGTAGGCGGTGCCTGCCGAGAGACCGGTGTCGGCATAGCCGGTCGCATTGGCGGCGGTGGTGGTAAGGAGTGTCCAACCCGTGCTGCCGTTGGGACTACGCTCGACCTTGAAGCCGGTCTCGGTGGCAGAGTTGTCGGTCCATGCGAGGGTGATCTGCGAGGCGGAGTTGGCCGTGGCACTCAGACCCGAGGGGGCGGTCGGAGGGGCGGTAAAGGGCGTGACAGAGGCGAGGGTGGTGCCGAGGCGCAGTTCGTCAAAGGTCATGGCGTTGGCAACGGCGGCACGGGTCTGGAAGTTTTGGAAGCCGGGGAAGTTAATTCCCGAGACGACGGCATTGGGCGTTCCGAGGGCCTGGCCCAGGGTTGGGTTGATCCAGAGGTTGATCGTGGTGGTGCTGGCACCGAAATCAAAACGTATCACAAAGAGGGTCGGCGTGTTGAGCGCCAGCGCTGCCCCGGTGGCGAGGGTGCCGTTGAGGCTCCAGCCGGTTGCAGTATTACTCACAAAGA
Organism: Opitutaceae bacterium; assembly: GCA_027485045.1. Lineage (GTDB taxonomy): Bacteria > Verrucomicrobiota > Verrucomicrobiia > Opitutales > Opitutaceae > IMCC26134_A. The sequence goes on from JAIXRU010000073.1 coordinate 12,688, forward strand.
AGTTGGATGAGCCGTCAAAGCGCAGGCTGAGGCGGAAGGCGTCGGCGGTGGCGCTGCTGGTCTGCCCGAGGAAGCTCATGAAGAGGCTGGTGCCACTGACGCCGAAGTTGCCGGAGCTGGTTCCGCCGATGCGCTGGGAGAGGAAGGGGTCGGTGGTCATGTTGCGATAGACCGCCGGGGTGGTGACGCCCCAGGTGGCGTTGTTGATGCGGGCTGCCGCGCCACTGGTCACCAGGGTGCCCGCAGCCTGGGCATAGGTCAGGCCGCTGACTACGTCCGTGGTGGTGCCCCAGTTGCCGCGCAACCCGGTGCTGGTGCCGGAGGGACTGCCTCCATTGTTGGTTGCGGGCAGCCCGTTGCCGCTGTTGAGCCCACCGTCCGGGTCGGGGTCGGAGCCGCCCACCGTGTAGCTGAATGGTTCGTAGAGGATGGACGTCACCGCCGTTCCAATGGTGATCGGGATCGTCACGGGCGATGAGGTGCCCTGCGCATTGGTTCCCGTGAAGGTTACATTAAAGATGCCCGCCTGGGTCGGTGTGCCGCTGAGCACGCCGGTGGTGGTATTGAGGGTGACTCCAGCGGGAAGGGTGCCGCCGGTGATTGTGAAGCTGGTGGCAGGCGTCTGGGTCGTGGCAATCGGGTAGGAGAAAGTGGTGCTCAGGTAGCCGGTGGCGCTCTGCGCACTGAGGACCGGAAAGGTGGGCACCAGCGAGGTGACGGTGAGATTGAGGTTGTTTCCGGAGATCTGAACGGAGGCGCTCCACCCGGAGGGGAGCGTGAGCGTGGGCAGCGTGCCGGTGATGCCTGCCGAGGCGGTCACCAGGGTGTAGGTGCCGGTGGTGGCGGAACTGTCGGCCGTGATGGTGAGTGTGCTGGTGGTGCCGAGGGTGAGTGCACCAGTGATGTCGAGTTTGTCATGCGAGCCGGGGGTCGTGGTGAGGTTGGCGAGCAGGCCGCTGGTGTTTTGCAACGTGACCGCGCCGGTGATGGTGCCGTTGCCGCCGAGGCGGGCGGAGTTGGAAAGGGTGACGGGGCCGGTGCCGGTGGCGGAGCCGCCCGGGTTGTTGGCGAGGAGGGTGCCGCCGGTGACGATGGTGCCGCCCGAGTAGGAGTTGGCGGTGGCGAGGTTTACGGTGCCGCGGCGGACGAAGAGTTTGCCAGTGGTAAAGCCGAGCTTTCCGCTGGCTGGCGTGAAGGTGCCCGGGTTGTCCCAGGCTACGCTGCCGGTGCCGGTTATGTTGCCCGTGAGGGTGATGGGTTGTTCGCCGCTGAGGACTACGAGGAAGCCGGCGGTGGCGATGTCAGCGCCGAGAGTGATGGGGCCGTTCTGCGCCTCCCAGTTTTGGGAGCCGCCGAGGGTGATGGGGTTGTTGATCGTGAGTGTATCGGTATCTTCGTTACGAAGGCCGCTTTCCAAGAGCGTGAGCGTCGAACCGGAAAACGTGAACGGATTGGTGCCGGCGGCGCCTTTAAACAGCATTCCCCGCACGGTGGCGGCGGAGCCGAGGGAGATGGTGCGATTGCTGGTGGCGGCACCGTCGAAGGCGGCGGAGGTAAACTCGGAGGGTTGATTGAGCGAGAGCCAATTGGTCGCGGTGCCGAAGGTGCCATCGGTGGTGCCGGTCCAGGTGCGTGCGTTGGTGGTGTCGATGGTCCAGCGCAGGGCGAATCCGTCGGCGGCCAGGAATGCGTTGGTGTTTATATAGATGTAATTGTAGGAGAAGTTGTTGTCCTGACTGTAACCGCCGCCGTTCGCGTAGTGGGTGCCGACGAGGTGCAGTTCCCCGTTGTAAACGACGAAAGTGGGGCTGCCGGAATCCCCCGAAACCAAGGTCGTGACGTAGTTGGTTAACGAGGCGCTTTGGGGGGTGTAGATAAGGTTATTGCTCGTGATGCTGATGACGCCGAGACCGAGCCGCCGCTGGTAGCTGCCGGCTGAGTTGGCGTGGCCGTAGAGGATGGCGTTTTTCCCGGTTAAATTGGAGTAGGCACCGGTATCGAGCAGACGATAAACTTTAACTTTGTCCGTGCTGGAAAAGGGTGCATCCAATCGCACCACCCGGCTGTCAGCCGATACCCCTCCGACGTCGGAAATGTTCAGGGTGTTGCCAATGGTCCGGCTGACGAGCGTGCCATCGGTGTTTTGAAACGTGTAGGCCGTGTTAGTATAGCCGAAACCAACATGCTTCGCTGCGGCGAAATGCATCGGGCTGATAAGCGTGACCGACAAGTCCTGATAACCGGACAAGTTGGTGGACTGCCAGCCGACCCCGCTCAAATCGTAATTCAATCCGATAAAGGAAGCGTGGGTGTTGGGTGTGAACGGGCCAGTCAGCGGGTTGGTCGGATTTACCGTCCAGCGATCGCTGGCTGCAGCAGTGTAGCCAGTGATCGTTATGGCAGGTGCCAATGAGTGGAGACAGGCCAATGCGACACTGCAGCAGAGCAAACGACTAAGGGGGGACAACATAGGGGTAAGGGCTGTTGCGAGCCCGCCCTTACCCAATACTAAAGCCGGAGGTGCGTCCAAGATGTGGACGCTTAAGCGTTAAGTTGGTTTCGTAGATGCGCAGGTAACATCCACTTATTCGGTCTCTTGGGGTTTTGCCTAGTGGTTTAAAATTCCCTGTATTAAAATTTAGATAACCATGACCTTACCTTGTATTAAACCCATGCAGTGCAATCGCTTGAAATGGCCTGGCCCTTTCGATTGCAACTTGGCAATCACGCACGTTGAGAGCGGCCGCGGCTATTTGCACATGGTGTGATTGAGCAGTCGTTGGGCAAAGTGTCTGGCCGCCGGGTTGGTGGTTGTTCGACCGGCTAGCGATACAAGTGAGACTATGATACGGCCTTTGCCGTGAGATTTTTCGGCGGCGGCGAGAGCCGGGCGAGGCGTCGCGCCCCAACCGGCTTCGCCGCTGACCAGAATGGGCGTCCAGCGGGGCGCTTGAAAGGTCGCAGGAAGCAACGGCGTGATGCGGTTGCACGCGGGATCGTGCCAGTAGCGAAAATCGTCGGGCGCGAAGTCTGCCACCAAGACGTGGCCGGTGGCGCGGGAGGCAAAGTCGAGTGGAGTGAAGCCGCAGGGTTTTATCTCCAGTATATCGGTCAAAATGGAGTAGGTGCCGGGTTTCAATTCGTTCAAAACCAAGGTGGCCCCCTCCGCTACTCGGGCGAGCAGGCGTCTTTGATCCACGTCCTTGGTTGGCCACGCATCTGCTATGATAAGGGAGGAGCGGTTGACGGCGGATACTCCTAATTCGGCAAGGAGTTGTTCGGCGGTGCCGCCCTTTGAAAGAAGCTCGACCGTGATCTTGGTGGTGGCAAAGCGAGGCCAGACGGTGAATGCGAGGTCATGATCGTTGACGACCTCGCCCAGTTCGTTGCACAGGGCCAAGCGCAAGGTGATTTGCTCCCGTTTGCTGACCTTGGGCGCGCGAAGGGACAAAGTGCCTTGAAAGGCGGGGGCGCAGGGCAGGGGACGCGCGGCGGTGGAGGCGGTAGCCACCACGTGACCGGCGCGCTCCAATTGGTAGCGGAGTGTCCAGTTGGCGGGGACGTCGTTGGTGTCGTTGGCCAGCCAGAAATCGACCGGGAAAAGCTCTCCTGCGGTAACGGTGAAACGGTCGCTGCGGAGCATCGGCAGCCAGGGGGCGAGCGCCTCGCGGCAGGCGAACCAAGCCGGTTTGGGACGGCGTTCGCAATCCACGATGCTCTTCATCCAGCCGGCCGGCCAGGCGTCGATAAAAAGGTGGATGGCGCAGCTTACCATGCGTTCATGGCGGCGGTAGGCTTCGGTTTGCAGGCGGGTGGCCTCGGCCTGGTAACGCTGCGAAGCCTCGACCCAGCCCGCCAACGTGGTTGGGCGGTCAAAGAACAGTGCCTGGTGGCGTCCGCTCTGGGCATGTGAGATCGAGTTGGCCGACCAGGCAGCCTCGGCGGCGGGGTCATCAAGCGGGGGCAGCCAGTCCGAAGGATAACGGCGGCGCATGAGATCGACCGGATCCATGCCTTCGGCCCCGTATTCGCCGGAGCTGTAGCACCAGTCGGCTTTGATTCCAGGGAAATAGCCTTGATGCAGTTTTCCGAAGGGAAGGCCATGCCCCTGATACCAGAGCGAATAGATATGGCAGTCGGGCAAGCCTTCGGCCGGCGGATCGTAGTCGCCGTCCACGTTTTTAATCGTGACGTCGGGGTGTTCGATGCGCATCGCGGCGGCAGCGGCGACAAAAAAACTTTCCAGCTCCGGGCGGTCGAGGTGGCGGTGGCCGACTTTGCGCCAATGGCCCGGAAAGGGTTCATTGATAAAGGTGGCCAGCACGGCGGAGGCGTGCCCGCGGATATGGCGGGCCATTTCCGCGGCTTGACGGACGGCTTCGCAGAATTGCGGACGGCGTAGATAACCGAAGAGCGGCAAGTCGGTTTGCAGCATGAGTCCCAAGCGGTCGGCGGCCTCGTAAACTTCGCGTTGTACGGGCCGCTGGGTGAGGCGCAGGAAATTAAAATTCGTCAGGCGGGCGAGCAGCATGTCATCGCGCAGCTCGTCGAAGCGGCCGTTCATCACAGACTGCTGCTCGTAGCCCATGGTGTTGGCTCCGCGCAGCCGGACGGGTTTTCCGTTCAGGAAAAGACGGCCCTTGGGTGTGGTGGTCTCGTCGATGCGGAAGGAACGGAGCCCGAAAACGCGGCTGGCGGTGTCGATGAGCGCGCGATCCGAGTCGCGCAGTCGTGCCTGCGCCCGCAACAACCAAGGGCTGGCGGGAGACCAGAGCCTAGCCTGAGGTAGTTTGACGATGACGACATACCGATTGCGTCCCCGGGCGGCTTTGGGGATGCCTTCAATTGAATGCCAGGGTGCCAGCCGGGCTCGGTAGTTTTCTCCGAATACAGAAACTTCGACGATTGCGCCGACTGAAGATAAGTCGCAGTTGAACACTTCGACGTGCAGTTCCGCGGAGGCGAGATCAGGCAGGGGACGAGCCCAGATATCCTCGATGAACAACCGGGGTCGGGCCTCGACGATCACGGGGCCGAGCAGGCCCATGCCGGCCGGACAATGGTGCCAGCCGGTTCCAGGGCCATCCCAGCCCGGGCCGGTGGCGCCATATATTTTATCCCCTTCCGGAACCCCGTCCACGTCTTGCCAGACGCCATCATTTTGAAGCTCGATCAACAGGGTGTTTTTGCCGAGGCGGGCGACTCCGTTGATCTCCAATTCGAAGGTTGCGAAGAAACCTTCATGCTGGCCGAGGCAACGGCCGTTGACATACACTCGGGCGATATAGTCGGCACCCTCGACCCGTAGCCAAAGTGAACCCGGAGCAAGCATGGATTCGTCGAGGGTAAACTCCGTGCGGTAAAAGGCGGTGGCGCGTCCGGCAGGGGGGCCGTAATGAGGGATGGTCACTTTATCCCATGCTCCATCTCCCCGTGCTACGGCTGCGAATTCCGCGTCGTCCTGCTCGGTTTTTAGACGCCAGTCGAAGGCGCGCAGCTCCTGGTGTTGGCGAAAACCAGGTAGGGAGGGAGCCAGGGTTTTAAGGTAAGGAGCCATTTTCTTACGCTCGGCATTGATGGCTGCTTTGACGTCGGTTCCACTGGTAAGACGCTTGCGTGGGGTGAATCGGTGGGTGTTGCCGACCTTAAGCGACGGCATAAGGCGTTTAGGAAGTTTGGGCGGGCCAATTTCCTGTAACACGTTCTCGCGTTCGACCTGTCGCATGGCACCTATTTGCGCGAATCTGTCCTGTTCGGGCATGGAATTTGTAGCGGTCGTAGATGCGCGTCGGCGATGAATAGTGGGCATGGAAACAGTAGGTTATCCACATCATGCGAAGCGCGCTGCTTCCCTGCGAAACTCCCGATTCTTAAGCGTTAAGCGTTTTTTGATAGAATGATTTACCATCTATGTTTCGGCCGCTCCTTTGGCGGTTTTTTCCCTTAACGATTAAGCTATTCAAGTTTCGCAGCATGTCCCTTCCTAAGGTGTCTTTCTGGGGTTTAACGCATGAAATTAAAGTCAGTCCTCCCCGTGGTGTTCTCCGTTAACTGGCCGTCGGAAGGACTTCGCTTCAAACATACGTGGGAACAGTTGTCTAATATCGACCAGTTTCGCTGGTTATCGCGGGCTGATGTGCAGCGGCAACTCGCGACGGCGCGAGACGAACTGGGAGTGCGCCATGTGCGTGCGGTTGCGATGTATTCTCCGGAAATGGTCGTTTGGGAGCACGATTTGGCTGACTGGCGTTTACCCGAAAAAGATCGGGTAAAGCGGGCCAATTGGCAGATGGTGGATTTGTCGATCGAGGGGATACTGGCCCTCGGATTGAAGCCGATTTACACCACCTGTTTCACACCCGTGGGGATGACCGACGATCCCACCAACTGTTGGCCGGATAAAAACCGTACCGGCATGCCGCGCGACATGGCCCAGTGGCAGGCGTTCGTTGCGGATGGCATCCGTCACTGCATTGCCCGCTACGGCGCCGAGGAGGTGCGTTCGTGGTATTTTGAATGCTGGAACGAGCCGAATCTGAAGGGCTGTTTTTTCGGCGGGACCAAGGAGGAGTTTTTTCAGCTTTGGTCGGCGACCTGGCGGGCGGTCAAGTCGGTCGATCCGGCCTTGCGATTCGGCGGCCCGTCCACGGCACGGGGCGAGTGGATACCGGAGTTTCTCGATTTCACGACAATGGATGGCAGCTCGCCTGACTATCTCGTTACCCACGTTTACAACAACGATTCCGAAGGGCAGCCACTTTCGCCTTTCGACGGACCGGCGTCACATAAGGTCAAGGATTCACCCCATTTCGCCACCGGCGTAATACGCGGTTTGCGACGCGAGTTGGACCGGCGCGGCTTTAAGGGCGAAGTGCATTGGAACGAGTGGGGACGTTCGTGGTTCCCGTATGATCCGTTGAAGGAAACCGCGCTTGAAGCGGCCTTTATCGTGAAAACGATGGCCGAGTGTTCTCAGGAAGCGGATGGTTTTGGTTTTTGGTGCCTATCCGATATCTATAATCAGGCCGGATTCCAGTCGTCCGAGTTTCAGGGAAATTACGGGATGATGAGTCTGCACGGGCTTCGCAAACCGGCTTGGTTCGCCCATCAGTTATTGAGTCGGTTAGGCGTTCGCAGATTGCCTTGCTCAGGGGGCGACGAGCTGAACGGAGGGGTGGCCACGCGCACTGCCGCAGGGCTGGCGGTGTTGGCTTATGCTTATCCGGCATCTATCGAAGCGACCGAGCCCGAACGCGAGATTCGTATAAACCTGCCCGAAGCCGCGTGTAACATTCGTATCACTAGTCTCGGCGCTGAAGCGAATAACTGCGTCGCCACCTGGCGTAAAATGGGTGCTCCTTCCTATCCGACTCCCATGCAGCTCGCGGAGCTACACCGCCAAAACACCCTGAAGTCCGAGCCGCTTGCACTTAACACAAACTCGAGCGCTGGTGCGTGCGAAGTGGTGTTCACCCTTGAGTGTCCTGGCGTCGCCCTGATCGAGGCTGATTACCCCGTTTAAGCGTCCGCAACGAACCCCGCGTTTGATGACCCCCTCCACCTACACCGACACGATTTGGCACGGTGCTTCTTGGTATCCCGAGCTATGGCCGGATGACCTCGACGCCGATCTCTCTAAGATGTCCGAGCTTGGCCTTACTTGCCTTCGACTAGGCGACTCGATCTGGGGGGTGCTGGAACCCTCCGACGGAGTTTTCACGCTCGACTGGTATGGGGACGTGCTCGACCGCATCCATGCCGCCGGGCTGAAGTTCATCCTCACCACGCCGACCTATACGCCGCCGCGCTGGATGATGCGAGATTACCCCGATATCGTGCGCATCGATAAGGACGGCCTGCCCTTCCACCACGGGAGTCGCGGTCACGCCAGCTATACTTCGGTCAACTATCTTCGTATGGCCGAGCGCATCGCGGAAAAAATGGCGGAGCGTTTTGGTCGGCACCCCGGCTTGCTTGCCTGGCAGATAGACAACGAGGTTTCCTGTCACGTGGACGGTGATTTCAGCCCCGCGGCCATCACGGCGTGGCATTCTTGGTTGGAGAAACGTTTCGGCACCATAGCCGTATTAAATGAGCGCTGGGGCACCCGGTTTTGGGATCAATATTACAACGCGTTCAATGAAGTTCAGGTGCCTGGAAAGACGCCCTACGGACACACGCCCGGCACTTGCGACGGACAACACAACCCATCGCTCATGGTCGCGTGGGGCGAATTTCTGAGCGACACCACGGTGGCCTTTGTTCGTCGTCAGGCCGACGCGATCCGGCGGCATAGTGATGCGCCGATTACGCACAATCATATCCAACTCGAGCGCACTTGCCCGGCGGATCTTTTTGCCAAGCTAGATATCGTCTCGACCGACTCGTATTGGTGGCCCGGCACGGCGCACTTTCACCACCGTTCCATCGCGTGGATGCGCGGGCTGAAGCGTAAAACCGACGGCAGTCCGAAACCGTTTTGGCTGCTCGAAACCACGCCCTTTCAAATCGGCGGACTTGCTCCCGGAGCCCTCAAGACGCCCGGCTTCCAACTTGCGGAGGCCGCGCTCTTCACCGGCGGCGGCGCCACCGCGCACCTCTACTGGCTCTGGCGTCAGCAACGCAGCGGATTGGAGTCCTCGCACGGCGCCATCCTCACGTCGTGGGGCACGCCCACGCCGGCTTGGGACGAGATCAAATTCGTCTCGGCCTTTTTCAAAAAAGCCGCGCCTCTGCTGACCGGCATCCCGCCCGCCACGCCCGACATCGCCCTGCATGATCCGAAGCTTTCCAAACAACTCCTCCTGCGTGGTTCCTCCATGTATGCCGGTTCCGATGCGCAGTGGACTTATCGTCGCGAGGTGGACGATCCGCTGATGGCGGGAGGTTGGTGGCACGATATTCTGCCCGAGGGCGGCGATCCTTCGCTCTACAAGGTCGTGCTTTCCCCGTGGATGCCGATCATGACCGATACGCTGGTCGCGCAAATGCTCGCCTGGGTCGAGCGCGGCGGCACGTGGATCGTCGGCCCGGCCTCGGCCTTGCGCGACGAATGCGCGGCCGTTTTCACCGACGTTGGCATGGGGCCGCTGGAGCGGGCGCTGGGTTTCCGCACCCTTTTTTGGCAGCAGGCAGACAACATCAACGTAACTCTGGGTGAAAAGGAACTGCCGCTGAAAGGACTCGCCTACGTCCTCGATCCCGGAGCCTGCCAGGCGTTGGGTCACTACACCTCCAGCTACGCCAAAGGCCAGGCTTGGGCGGTGGAAAAACACATCGGCGCCGGGCGCGTGATCGTCTATGCGGCGTGGTCCCATGGCCGCTACGGCGAACTGTTAGAACATGCGCTCGGCACTTCCGCGATCCGTCGCCATCGCACCAGTGGCCAAGGCGTTTTTCTCCTGCCGCGCGAATCCGTCGATGGCCGCCGGGGCTATGTCGCGACCAACACGGAAGCGGGCGAAGGTTGGGTTGAGGCTTCGTATGCGGGCACCGATCTCCTGACCGGCAACCACGTCGCCGCCACGCGCATTACCCTCCCCTCCATGGGCGTATTGGCCGTGTTCGCAGCCACATAATAGCGAATTTACTAATTTCTCATGCAACTCATGTCTGATGCCCTTGCCGTGACCGGCTCCCGTCACGGTGTGTTTGTGGAGCCGCACCGACGGGCGTGTGCGCTCCTGCGTTTCGCGCCGTTTCATGCGCGTCCGGTTTTTCATTTACGCGCCGGACTCCGCATCGGTGAGCGCGAAGTCATTTTCCCGCTGGCACCGCTCGACGGTGCGCAGGATTTTTCGTTTGTGGATCAACGCACCTCACCGTGCACCGTGGGTTTCATCGGTTTGGACTCCGCTTCGGGACTCAAGGTGCGGCTCACATTAACCACGCCGTTTCGTCCGGGGGACACCGCGTTTTCCACCACGCCCGTGTTGCTGTTCACGCTGGCGATCGAGCCGCTCGGCGGACAATTCCGCTGGGATGCTGCGGTGACTCCGCCCGCCCAGGCCGAGCTTTTCCTCGAAGTGACCGACGGCCCTTTCGCCTACGAGGAACAGGGCCGCTCTGGGGTCGATTTGGTGTTCGTGGCGACAAACAGCCGCCCGACCACCGGGCCCGAATGGTATAAGGGCATCGGCGAACCCGTGCCGCAACGCGACCGGCTCGTCGTGGTGCAGGGCAAGCGTCGCGATCGTCGTTTTGTTCAAACCGTTCGTCCGCGTATGGCGGAGGGCTCACCTGCCTTATGCGTTGCGTGGTGCACGTGGAGTGAGGCGGTCCTACGCGTGCAAGGCGAGCGCATCCCGTTTCGTTACCAAGAGCAGTTCCCCGATCTGAAATCCGTCGCGGCCTGGGCCAAAACCTCGGGCCACGAAATCACCCGCAACGCCGCCCGGGTGGACGCCGCGCTTGAGAATCATAATCTCGGCCCGGCCACCGCCCACCTGCTCGCCTACACGCTGCATTCGTGGGCGATTAACACGTGGTGGTGTCGACGGCCCGACGGACGCGACTGGTTCAGCGTCTGGGAGGGCAACTGTCATTTCCATTCCACGGTGGATGTGGAGTTCACCCAGGCACCTTTCTATCTCGCGCTCTGGCCGGAGTTGCTGGGCATCGAGCTGGATATGTGGCCCGACTTCGCCAAGGCCGGCGAGGCTTGTCTGGGTGCTCGCGGCGTCGGCACCCGGTTTCTCTCCCACGACTGCGGAGCATTCGGCGTCGCGGACGGGCAGGTGTATCCGCACGACATGGAGGTGGAGGAGACGGCCAACTACATTCTCATGGCGTTCGCACACTCCCGTCGCACCGGCGATCTGCGCATCGTCAAAAAACACGCGGCCACGCTCGACGCCTTTACGCGGTTCCTTATCGCCGCCGACACGACCGGCAACGGCGTGCCTGATCACGGCGTCGCCAATACGATTGATGACGGCTCTCCCGCCGTGCAGTTCGGCAAGGAGCAAACCTATCTTGCGGTCAAGACCCTCGCCGCGCTGGAAACCGGCGCGATTCTGCTGGCCGAGCAAACCTATCCGGCCACGGCCAAGGCCGCTCGCGCTCAAGCTCGCCGCCTGCGCGCCACGTTTAAACGGCACTCTTGGGCGGGCGATCACTTCACCGTCCTTCTCAAAAAAAGCGGCACATTAAAAGATCCCTGGACGGGCAAGGAAGCGAAGTGGGCCACCATTCCCGGCTGGGACGCGCCGCACATTTACACCGCCAACACTTTGCCGATTCTCGACATGGTCGGCTATGATCTGAAGCTCAACGCCGCCCAAGTGAAGCGCGACCTTGAAGTCGCCACCACCCGTTGCCTGCGCGAATACGGCTGCGCCCACACCGACTTCACTGCCGAAGCGCAGAAGGCGTTGGTCACCGCCGCCAACGCCGGGCTCGCCGGTGCTGCGCGCAACCCCGGCTGGATTTCCATGAACATGCTCCGCGACCTGGCCGCGCTCTATCGGGGCATTGATCTCACCGCGCTCTTCGAGCGCTACTGGGAATGGCAGGTCACCACCAATACTCAGGAAACCCATCTGTTTTTTGAAACCTTCGGAGGCAACCATCTGCACTTCTACCCGCGGGGCGTCGCGCTCTGGGGAGTCTTCGACTCCGTGAACGGCGTCGCAATCGACCGCACGCAAAAGCTCTGCCGCATACGCCCCGCCTTGGTTCACCTCCGCGCTACGAGACTCGATCAGCTGTTCCATGAATAAATCATCGCACGCCGTTCGTCTCCACCTTGATCCCGACCACCGGCTTCACGCCGTCGATCCCCGGCTCTTCGGCAGCTTTGTTCAGCATCTCGGGCGCTGCGTTTACACCGGGATTTTCGAGCCTGCGCACCCGAGTGCGGATGCAAACGGCTTCCGGCAGGATGTCACCGCGCTCATCCGCGAACTCGCCCCCACGGTGCTGCGTTATCCGGGCGGCAATTTTGTTTCCACCTA
>JAIXRU010000271.1 GCA_027485045.1 Opitutaceae bacterium
CCTCGAAGATGTTCTCCACCATGCGGAAACTCTTGTGCATGCCCATCTGGCGGTTGTTTTGCCAGCCGCCCTCGTAGGCGATGGTGCCATCGGGGTTTTTGCCGGTGATGCGGTAGTGGTAGCCGCCCCAGCGTGCGGAATGCATGGCATGGATGAAGCCGCCTGCGGGATCGGCCCAGCGCGCCGCGCGTTCGGGGGAGAACGCATCTGGCGACCAGCCCTGATAAGGTTCGGTGGGCTTGGCCGGATCGAAGTCAGGGAAACGCGCCATGCGCCGGGCGCGACCGTCGATGAACAGTTGGTCCAGTTCGAGGCCCGGTTCGACGCGGGCGCGCCAAATGCCGTCGCGCCACGGTGTCCAATCGAGCTGGAGGGGAGTGCCCCCGCTCAAGACGGCGCCGCCCTCGCGGGCGGCGCGATAGACGATGGGAGCGGCGGCGGTGCCGGAGTCGGTCGCGTTTAAAACCCAAGTCCGCGGAAGATGGTAGGTGCCGTCGGCGAAAACGATTTCGACAGGCTCGCGGCCGGCGAAGCGCCGGGCCTGATCACGCGCGCCCTCGGGAGTGCGGAGCGGGGCGGCGGCGGTGCCGGGTGCAGAGTCATTGCCCGAAGGTGAGACATGCAGGGTGATGGCTGGCACAAGCGAAGGTAAAAGGCAGGTGCCAAGGGCGAGGAGGACGATACGGGGCGATAGCCGGAAATAGGTCATGGGTAAAGATAGGGTAACCTAGCCGAGGGCCGGACGGTCGATGAAGCAGGGCTCAAACAAGCGGGGTGCGGATAGAAACGCGACAGGCTGGTTAGCGGCATGGCCCGATGGGTCGGGAAGCGGGGAATTGCCGTAGTTGTAGCCGACGGTGGAAAAATCCGGGATGCGGTCGCCCTTGGGCGTGGGGTTGCAGGTGAGGGATTGATCGGGGTTGATCGTGACCGGAACGGAAAATTGCGGAGTTTGGGCCTGGAACGCGTGGGAGCAGAGTGCGAGCTGGAAGCCCAGAGCTATGCAATAAACGAGCAGGAGCTTGCGGCTTGGCTTCATGGGACAGACACGCGGAGGCGGAGGAAGCGGCGGGGGGAGGGGACGAGAGAGTCGGTGACGGTGACGGGCACGGTGGGGCTGACGGTGCCGGGGTTGGTGGCGAGGACCGACCAGTTGAGAAGGTCGGAGCTGGCTTCGACGGCGTAGGTCAGGTCGGAGCGGGCGCGCAGGAAAGTGAGCTGGAGTTTTGAGGTGTGGGCGGGGAGCAGGGAGACGGTGGGCGCGCTGACGGAGGCGGCGGAGACGGGCAAGGTGCCGAGGGCGTATTCAAGGAGATTGGACACGCCGTCGCGGTCGGGGTCGGCGAGGTCGGCGGCGTCGCCGGTTGAAAGCAGGGTGCCAAAATGGGTTTGGCGCCAGAGTTCGAGTTCGCTGACGAGGACGAGGTCGATGTCGCCTCCGGAGCCGACGTTGTAGTCGAGATACCAGGTGCGGCCGGAGGCGGTGAAATGAGTGCGGTGGGTGCGGCCCGCGAAGATGCCGGAGACGGGGGCGGAGGGGTTGCCGGTGTTGCGCAGGATGCGGAAGCGGGCGCTCGAGAGCACGTTTGGCGCGGCTACGATGTCGAGGGTGCCGCCGAGGGTGGCGGTGGAGCTGGCTCCGGTGAGGGTGAGCTGGTCGCAGGCGGTGGCGGAGTCGAGGCGCACGCGCCAGGTGGCGCTGGCGGGGACGGCGACGTTGCCGGTGATGGACCCGGCGGGCACGAGAGTGGCTCCGGAAGCGACGGTGATGGAGGTGGTGGCGGTGGCACCTGGGGCGAGGATGAAGGTGCCGGTGGAGACGACGATGGGGCCGGTGAAGGTGTTGGTCCCGGCGAGGGTGAGGGTGCCGGTGCCGGTCTTGGTGAGGCCGGAGGTGCTGTTGATGGAGGGAACGTTGGCGAGGGTGCCGGAGAGGAAGTTGATCGTGGTGAGGGCGGAGGGGCCGGTGCCGCCGAGGGCGTTGCCGCCGAGGTCGAGGAGGGCGCCGTCGGGGGTGAGGGTGGAGGTCTCGGTGCCGGGGCCGCCGCTGGTGCCGGAGCGGAGGGGGGCAGTGAGGGTGAGGCTGCCGCCGGTGAGGTTGAGGGTGGCGAGGGACTGGCGGGTGCTGTTGCCGCCGCTGCTCAGGTCGCCGAGGGTGATGCCCGCGCTGGTGATGGTGCCGCCGCCGATGGTGAGGGTGGCTTGGGCGGTGGCACCGGTGGTGGCGGTGGAGCGGTTTTCGGCGACGAGGATGCCGCCGCGGAAGGTGGCGGTGTCGGCGGCGGTGGAGGCGGCGGAACCGATCATCATGGTCCCGACGTGGAGTTTTTGCGCGGCGGCGGGGACTTGAGCGAGGACGACGGGTTGGAGGACGTCGAGGGTGCCGCGGTCCCAACGGAAGGTGGTGGCGGTGTCCTGGGTGATCGCACCATTTCCGCTGACGGCGTTGCGGCGGCCAATGATAAGCTGGTTCAACAAGAGGTCGGCGGAGCGGCCGGAGAGGTCGAAGGTGGTGGTGAGGAGGCGACCGGTGGTGGACGCGTTGTCGTTGAGCAGGAGGTTGGCGCGGCCGGTGCCGTCGGCGGCGCGGAGCAGGAGGGTGGCGTTGGGGATGCTGGCGGGGAAGGTGACGGAGCCGTCGGAGCGGTTGCTGACGCCGGGGCGCTGGCCGACGTAGAGGTTGTCGAGGTTGAACACGTTGTCACCGGAACCGAGCACGAGGGAGTAGGTGCCGCCGGTGTTGGCATCGCCGACGTAGAAATTGGCAGCGGTGAGGGTGCTGTTCGGTGCGAGGCGCAGGGTGTCGTTGGTGGTGGAGAGGTTGACGCCGAGGTAGATGTTGCCGACCGAGCCGGTGTCGATGGTGAGGTTCGAGAGACCGGAGAAATCAGCGGTGACGATGCCGCCCTTGTTGCCGCCGCCCACGATGAAGCTGCCGGCGAGGCTGACGAAGGAGGCGGAGCCGCCGCCGGTGAAGGCGAGGCTGGTGGTGGTGCTCGCGGTGATGGCCGCGCCGTTACCATTGAGGCCGAGGATGACGGGACCGGAGACGGAGAGGGTGGCGTTGGCAGCGATGTCGAGGGTGTTGGCCCCGAGGTTTTGCACGGTAAGGGAGGAGAGATCGGCGTCTTGGGTGAGCTGGAGGGTGGAGCTGGACGTGCTGGCGGCGGTGGAGCCGTAGGTGAGGGCGGTGAGGCCGGGGGTGGTGCCTTCGAAGCGGGTGGTGCCGCCGTCGAGGGTGAGGGAGCCGGTCCAGGCGCTGTCGCCGGTGACGGTAAGGGTGGAGGCACCGGTTTTGGTGACGGCACCGGAGCCGCCGAGACCCTCGGCGAGGATGACGGGCTGGGCGGCGGCGAGGGTGACGGGGAGGTTGTTGATGCGGACGGGGGCCTGGATGCTGAGGGTGGCGTTACCGGTGGGGATGCCGTTGCTGAGCGGCGTGGACCCGGCGAGGACGAGGGTGCCGCCGGTGAG
>JAIXRU010000280.1 GCA_027485045.1 Opitutaceae bacterium
GGAGATCGGCTCCTTCGCCAAACCGGACCAGATTCGAATCGCGGCGGCCCTGCCCAAGACCCGCTCGGGTAAAATTATGCGCCGAATCCTTAAACAGATCGCGGTCGGAGGCGAGGTGAAGGGCGATACGAGCACATTGGAAGACTTCTCGGTAATCGCGGCATTGCAGGCCGAGGATTGAGTTCAGGGCTCGTGGTAAGACCTACATTCCCAGATCCCTCCGGCTAATTTAAGGGCCGGGGGGACCACTGGCTGTGCCACGAAAGCTTAGTTCTTGCTTGAGTACAGCGCTACGAAGGCGGCGCCGATGGCTTGGGAAAGTTCGCCGAGGGTGGCGGGCACGACTTTAAGTTCTTCGCGTTGCTTGGGGAAAAGGTAGGGCAGGGCGGCTTCGCGGATGCCGTTAAGATAACGCGCGCGGAATTCCGGCGTGGTGCTTTCGGGGTCGATCAGACCGCCGCCGATTACGACGATGCCTGGATCGAGCGCCATGACCAGATTGGCCACGTGGAGGCCGAGCGCACGGGCCTGGGCATCGAAGATTTTCAGGGCGAGCGGGTCGCCTTGTTGGGCGCGGGTGCGCAGCGAGAGCGCTTTGTGTTTGGGAGTGTCGTTCGAGGCGGCGAGCTCGTGGCCGGGGTGTTTGGGCAGGAAGAAGTCCAGGTATTGCGGCAAGCCGGAGATGGTCGAGTAGGCCTCGATGCAACCCCAATCGCGGCCGCAACCGCAGCGAAAGGCGGGTGCTTGTTCGAGGCCGTGGCCGAGCAAGTGAAGGGGGACGGGCATGTGGCCGGCTTCCATGCCGGCGAAGTGATCGCCGGAGAGCGGTAGGCCGCGCGCGTCGATGTAGGCCGCACCCAGGCCGGAGCCGGGGGCGAGGAGAAGAACAGTGGACGGAGTGTCGCCCCGCAGGCGGGCGGCTTCACCGACACCGCCGAAGTCCCCGTCGTTGCCCGCGTAAAGAGGTATGGGCCGCCCCGCAGCCTGGGCGAGCGCGTCGGCGTAATCGCGGTGAAAATTCCAGCCCGTAAAAGCTTCCGGCAGATTGGCGGATTTATCCAGGATTCCGTAGCTACGATAGGGACCGGGGAGGGCCAGGCCGGTGGCGGCAACGCGATCCCAGGTGAGGCCGTTTTCCTTCAGAAAACCTTCCGCGCCCTCTATCCAGCCGGCGACTACGGAAGCGGTGCCGAGCTGGGTGTTGGTGGAGCTTTGGCGGAGTTTTAGGGACACTAGCACCCCGTTCGCGAAGACGCCGCCAGTTTTGGAGGTGGTGGCTCCGGAGTCGGTGCCGAGGTAGATATCGCGAACGGGGGGGATCATGGTGGTAACGCCGGGGTGGGGGTAATCGTGATTCGATTCTTAAGCGGCAGTGCCGTGGCACTTTTTGTATTTTTTCCCGCTACCACAGGGGCAGGGGTCGTTACGCCCGACCTTGGGTTCGGTCCGGCGCACGGGCGCGGATTTTTCTTCAACCACGCCGGTGTAGACCCAGCGACCTTCTTCGCGTGCGAAGGCGGCGTTTTCGAGATGTTCGCGGTTTTCACCGTTGATCAGGAAGCGGGCGCGGAAACGGACGGTGCCCTGCTGGTCGGTTTCACCGCCGGCGGTGGTTTCGAGAATATCCAGCCCGAGCCACTCGGCGGATTCAGCCCATTCGCGGGCGTCCTTCAGGCTGAAGTCGGCTTTTTGCTCGGCGGTGAGCGAGTTTTCGAGGTGTTTATAGTCGCGCTTGGCGTAGGCGGTGTAGCGCGAGCGCATCAGGGCGGCGGCGGTGGGGGCGGGGGCGCCGGCGAGGATGGGTCCGCAGCAGGCATCGAAGGCGAGGCCGGAGCCGCAAGGGCAAAGCGAGGAGTCGGGAGTCGTTGACATGAAGCGGTTATGGCGTCGGTCGGAAGCGGCGGCGGCAAGAGTGTAAATGCGTTGCCGAGAGAAGAAACCCCTTCCTGCGTGGCGTTCAGGGAGTTCGCGTGATCTGGATACGAAGGAATCGTTTGGATGCGGGGCTAATGGATACGCTGTCTCGATAAGTGACTGTTTCGGTGCCGTCGCCATTGGAGGTGGCTGAGCCAAGTTGGACGGCATCGGTCGTCCACGCTCCGCTCAGGTCGCCGCTGGTTTGTGCCGCGTAGGCGAGATCCAGGGCGGGGCTGCGACGACGAAACGTGATGGTGAGATAATTAGTGCCGCTGATGTTTTGGATCGCGGTGGTAGGGCCGCCGGTAAGGTTGGCGGTCTTGGCGTTGAGTCCAAAAGCGAACTCGGCTAGGTTGGGGAGGCCATCGGAGTCGGGGTCGGCGGTATCGCCGGTGACGGCGGAGTCGGCGAGCTCGGACTGGGTGAAGGAGGCATTTCGCCATGCGTTGAAGGCGCTGTTTACGGTGATGGTGGTTTGTTGGCGGTCGCCAAGCAGGGTGCCTCCGATTTGGGGTTCTCCGAGGTTCAGAATAAAGGTTTCGGAGGTTTCAGCCAGTGCATCGGCGGTGATGGGAAGGGTGATCGTTTTGGAAGTGTTATCCCCGTCTGCCCAAGTGAGGACACCGGCGGTCGGGGTGTAGTCCGCGCTGGTGGCCGTGCCGACCACAGTGGCGTAGCCAACGGTGAGCGCGCCGAGGCTGCCTCCGGTGCGTGTTACGGTCAGGGTGGTGCTGGTGCCCTCGACGCCAATAGCGGCGTCGGCGGAGAATTGCACGACGCCGGGGGTGGAACTCAGGCCGGGCACGAGACGCCAGAGAGGGCGGCTGGGTGAGGCGCTCTGAAACGCACCTATGTCGCCGGCGAGGACAACGTTGCCGTCGCTTTGTAGCGCCAGGGCTTCGACAGAGTTGGCGTGACCACCAGCGGCAGCGAATGAGGCGTCGAGTGCACCGGCGGCACTTAGGCGGGCGATGCGAGTTGCACTGGCTCCGCCGATGGTAGTGAAGCTACCGCCGATCAAGATGGTGCCGTCGGGTAGTGGAAGGAGGGAGGAAACGACTGCGTTGGCGTTTGGGTTAAAGGTGTTGTCGAGGGCTCCGGTGGTGGTGAGGCGGGCTATGCCGTTTCTCGCGGAGCCGTTGAACTGGGAGAAATCACCCGCGATCAAAATCTTACCGTCGGGCTGGACGGCGATCTCCTTAATGTCGCCGAGGTATTGGGTGTCGAACGCAGCGCTGGCACCTTGATTCAAACCGCTGAAGGCAGCATCCACACTGCCGTCGGCGTTGAGTCTTTTAAGGCCGGCGCGCAAAGCGCCGGTGGAGTGATAATAGGAACCGCCGACAAGCAGTTTTCCGTCGGTTTGGAGGGCCAGTGATTTGATACTGAAAACGACAGGACCGGTGAAGTCGGCCATGGTGAGATCGATGCCACCGCTTCGATTTATACGGGCGAGTCCGTTGCGCGGGGTGGAGTTGTAATTGTCGAAGCTACCACCGGCCACGATAGAACCATCGGGCTGGAGGAGTAGGGCGTAGACAGTGCCATCCGCGCCCGAACCGGGGTCGAAAGTGGTGTCGAGTGAACCGTCGGGGTTTAGGCGTGCGATTCGGTTACGGGCGGTGCCGTTGTAAAAAGTGAAGTCGCCGCCGATCAGGATTTTTCCGTCAGGCTGACGCAGCAGGGCATAGATCGTGTTATTCGCACCGGTGCCGGGATTGAATCCAGAGTCTATAGCGCCGTTGGCGGTGAGGCGGGCGATGCGGCCATAGTTGTAGGCGTTGAAGCTGACATCCTGTAAAAGATCAAACCAGCCCGCGATCATTAAGGTGCCGTCGGGCTGCACGAGCACCCGGTTCACGGCGCTGTTGATGAAGTTGGCGGCAAAGGTGGTGTCGCGGGCACCGGGATCGGCCAAGGTAATGGTGGCGGTGGCGTTGTCGGCGATGACACCGCCGCTTATCGAGGACAGGGTGACATTAAAGTTTTCGGTGCCTTCGACGAGTGCGTCGGCGGTCACGGGAACGGTTACTGTCTTGGTGGAAGTGTCGCCGTTGGTCCAGGTAAGCGTGCCGCTGGTGGTGGTGTAATCCGAGCCGGCCAAGGCGGTGCCGTTGCTGGTGGTGTAGTTGACCGAGACGGAGCCGGATGCGTTGGCGGTGCGGGTGACGGTCAGGAGGGCGCTTCCGCCCTGTTCGTTGACCAGGTATGCAGTCTTGGCCCACTGGATACGGGGCTGAAACGTGACTTGCACATCCAGCCACTCCTCGGCGCCAGCGCCACCTTGAGCGGTGGGACTGATGCTGATGCCGGCGGCGGTATCGTTAAAGGTGCTGAGCAAGGGCAGGGGGGCGTCGGCGGCGCTGGAACCGGTCGTAACCAAGTCGAGGAGGTTGCCTTGGGTCGCGGTGTTGAAGCCCCAGAGAACGTAGGCGCCGCCGTCGGTGGCCGCGTTGTCCAAGCCGCGTCGATAGCCGATCCAGTAGTCGCGGGTGTTATCGCGGACAATTTTCAGGGCACGAGGAAGGGCCAGGTCGGCGGTTGGAGAGTCGAAGCGGTAAATACGGTAGGTATTTCCTGTGGTTGCCAGGGTGATACTGCTGTCGGGAAGCCATTGCAGGAGGCTTTTATTCCAATGGCTAAAATCGTAGGCGAAGAAATCGCCGTCTCCCATGATATCGAAAGGGTCGCCGTAATCGAGCGAGGTGCCGACGGGGGAGACCGGGTTGCCGTCGCTAACCGACCACAAGTTGGAGTGGCGAAGACCATAGTTATGACCTAGCTCGTGGGCGACAACGCGCAGATCGAAGGCGCCGTTTATCCAGAGGTTTGCTCCGGTGATATTGGCGAGCCCACCATAGGTGATTTTTGAGCCAAGGATGTCCCCGAGGTAAGAGAAAACCACGGCGATGCGGTCGTAGTTGTTAAGGTTATAACCTGCGGTGGTGGCGGCGGCGCGAGCGCGATCATGCAGCAAGCTATTGTCTCCGCTGGTGGCGTAGCTCGTGGCGGTGCCGGAGACGCGCAAGACTGCGGTGATGTCGGTGGCTTGGTTAAAAAGCAGGTTGGTTTTTCCGAAACTATTTCCCTGAAGAAATGCACGCACGCCATTCAAGCCATTGATAGCGTTCTCTACATAGGAGGCTGTGATCTGGGCGTTGCCGTCGAATTTGTTTATCGGAGTGCCCTGGAGGTCGGAGAAATCGACGCGAATAACGAGCAGCTTCTTATCGCCGTGGGTCCAGGCTTGGGTCGGACGGCCGCTTACGCCGCTGGAGCCGGCTCCGGTGTCGGCTTCTTGGATTACGGGATTAGCTTCGGCTGCAATTAGCTTGGCCACGAAGTCGGGTAGTTCATCACGCGATGCCAAGCGGGTGATTTGACCATCGGCCTCCACGGCGAGCTCGTCGGCGGAGAGTTTGGGCGAGTTTATGGTTTCGTCTGCGGTAAGCACTCGGTAACGGCTTTCGCTTACTGCGATATCACGGCCCACGGAGATGCCGATGAGGGAGGTTCGGGGTAAGGAGGCGTCGGCGAGACGGGAACCGTAAACGTGGACGCGGTACTCGCGGTCATTTATAACCGTGGCGCGGTAGAGTTCGGAGCTGTGATCGTGGACCACTCCGGGCGGGTGCAGACAGGTCTGAATGACGGCCAGTTCCGCACGGGTGGATACGAGGGTTTCCAGTTCGGCTGTAAGCTCTGGTGGGAGCTGGCGGCGTAGCTCGCGGGGAATGGCTGCGTCGAGTGCGGTTCGAGGATCGTTGCGTATCAGCTCCGCGAGTTGGGGTAAGCGAGCGCGGGCAAGAGCGATGCCTTCTGGCAGTAGTGAGTCGCGTGTGGAGCTTGGCGAAGTGAGGTAACGCTGTGTCCATTCAAGGAACGCGTTATTTAAGTTAATAGGGGACGTCTGGGATTTTACCGCGGTCTCGAAAAAAACTTTTTTTTCAGGAGCGAGGGTCGCGACAGAGGGAGTCCTAAGCGCGAGGGACGCTGGTTGCGCTGAATGGCTGGGAGCTGCCGTCGACAAAACTTCATTCGGCAGGTTGCGCAAAATCAGGAACGTGGCGGCGAGGATAACCGCTGAGCTTAGTAACCAGAAGCGAGGGGGGCGCGACATGAGTTGATTCAGCGTATCCGCCGTCGATTTGCAGGTTTAAACTGGCGGGCTCGTTAAAAAACAGGCGCCTTGTTGTGGTGCGGGCAATTCACGTTATCGCGAATAAACCGGTTACTTGTTTTCTCGGCGCATTTTGGCCCACTTACTAATCTTTGGGCGGGGCTTGCTACTTGGGATTTTTGTCCGGATAAACGGTTACGCCTTCGGGGAAACAAACATTCCGACGGTGAGGTAACTTAACGAAAGAATCTCAACATGGGCGACCGTTCTCCGAAATCTACGCAAAAAAAAGCATCACAAAAGCAGTCCAAATCTGATGGCGTGAATCAGCAAAAACAGGCACTTATCAACGCTCAGCAGGCCACCAAGGCCAAGATCGCAGCGAACAAGAAAAAATAAGCTGTCCGCGCAGCACTAAAATAATCAGCACTCTTACTACTATGGCTAAATCTCAAAATTCCCAAAAACAGACCAAGAAAAAGCCGCTGAAAACTCCTGCGGAGAAAAAAGCGGAAAAACGCGAAAAGAAGAACACCCGGTAGTTCGTATTAGCGTCCTGCCTGTGGTCGGTCGGCCCCGAGTTAATCGGGTGCCGGCCGTTTTTTTTGCGGTGGTGAGTTGTATACGAAATCGTGGAGGTGGGGTGCAACCCCGGTGACCTTGAGGTGGCTGGCGCAAAAAACGCCCCCGTCGCAAGAGCGACGGGGACGGATAATCGACGGCCCCAGAATTCAGCGCTTCGGAGCGAGGGCTTTAAGCGAGGTTAACGCCTTTTTTGGCGGCGGCGCGAAGAAGGGCGTCGGCCATGTCGGTGGGCGTGGCGGCGACTTCAATGCCGCACTCTTGGAAGACCGCGATCTTGGCGGCGGCGGTATCTTCCGCCCCACCGACGATGGCACCGGCGTGACCCATGCGACGGCCGGCAGGAGCGGTGGCCCCGGCGATGAAACCGGCGACTGGCTTGGTGCAGTTGGCCTTGATCCAGCGGGCGGCCTCGACCTCGGCGCTGCCGCCGATTTCACCGATGAGGATGATGCCCTTGGTGTCGGGGTCTTCGTTAAAGAGTTTGATCACATCGAGATGGCTGGTGCCGTTTACGGGATCGCCGCCGATGCCGACGGAGGTAGATTGGCCGAGGCCCTTGGAGGTGATTTGGAAGACTGCTTCGTAGGTGAGCGTGCCCGAGCGGGAGACGACGCCCACGTGACCTTTTTTGTGAATGTAGCCGGGGGCGATGCCGATGCGGCAGCCACCGTTGCTCTTATCGCCGGTGCCGGGGGTGACGAGGCCGGGACAATTCGGGCCGATGAGGCGGGTCTTTTTGCCGGCAATGGAGCGCTTCACGCGGATCATGTCCTTGATCGGAATGCCCTCGGTGATGCAGACCGCGAGGTCGAGACCGGCATCCACGCACTCGAGGATGGCGTCGGCGGCGAAGGGAGGTGGCACAAAGATCACGGAAACAGTCGCGCCGGTGGCGGCGGCGGCTTCGTGGACGGAGTTGAAGATCGGCACTTTGTGCGCGCCGTGTTCAAAGAACTGGCCGCCTTTTCCGGGCGTGACGCCGGCGACGAGCTGGGTGCCGTAGTCGAGGGAGAGCTGGGCGTGTTTGGCACCGAAGGCGCCGGTGATGCCCTGAACGAGAATCTTGGTCTGCGGAGTGATGAGAATGCTCATGGGAACGTGTAATTGTTTTTTGGATTTAGGATTTTCCCGGAGCGGGCTCAGGCGACGAGTTTGACGATTTTCTGGGCGGCGTCCGCCATGGTGTCGCCGCTGACGACGGCGAGGCCGGAGTTGGCGAGGGTGGCCTTGCCGGCAGCCACGTTGTTGCCTTCCAGGCGCACGACGAGCGGGAGGCTGAGGCCGACTTCCTTGACTGCTTCAACCACGCCTTCGGCGATGACGTTGCAGTCCATGATGCC
>JAIXRU010000067.1 GCA_027485045.1 Opitutaceae bacterium
CCACCGAGAATCGCAATCGACGCTTTGGTGGCGGCGCCGGTGGCGAGCAGGCCGTCGATTATGGCGGAGGCCATGCGGCCGGCTCCGAGGAAGGCGATACGTAAGGGCATCCCATTTTTCTAAATCCCAAATCCCCAAGGCCAAATCCCAAATTGATCAGTTCTGCAATCGAGGCTTATCCAATTGAGATGGCGGGCAGGGGAGCCAATCGAGGGGGTTGATATTGTCCGATACGCCTTCCGGTCAGCTTTTGGCTTGGAGGGGGCGTGGCGGGGGCGCACGGTGCGCGTATGTTGAGACTTCTTTTTGTCGGTGATATCGTGGGCCGTCCCGGTCGGGAGATGTTGATGGAGCGTCTGCCGCGCTTGCGCACTGAGCTGAAGCTCGACGCAGTCATCGCCAACGGGGAAAACGCCGCCGCCGGTGCGGGCATTAACGGTGGCATTGCCAAGGGTCTGATTCAGAGCGGGGTGGACGCCATAACCTTGGGTGACCACGTCTGGGACCAACGCGGTTGGGAGTCTGAGATCGACGATTTCCCCAAGGTCTGCCGTCCTGCCAACCTGCCCGGCGCGTGTCCGGGGGCGGATCACGTGATCGTGAACGTGAAGGGCTTTCGACTCGCGGTGTTCACCGTATTGGGACGCACCTTCATGGGCATGAAGGCGGAGTGTCCGTTTATCGGCGCCGACCAGATGATGCGAAAATTGGCGGGCGAAGCAGATGGGTTTTTGGTTGAGGCCCACATGGAGGCGACGAGTGAAAAAATCGCGCTCGGCTGGCATCTTGATGGTCGCGCGGTGGCGGTGCTCGGCACGCATACCCACGTGCCTACGGCGGACGCTTGTGTGTTGCCGGGCGGCACGGGTTTCCTGTGCGACGTCGGCATGACCGGGCCCTATGCCTCGGTGCTTGGGCGTGAGGTGCGTCCCGTGGTGGAGAAATTTCTCGACGGTATGCCGCGAAAGTTTGAAGTAGCGGAGGGTGACGTGCGGATCTCGGGCGCGATCGTTGATTACGACGAAACGCAGAAACGCGCGTTGAAAGTGGAGCTTCTTCACCTGCGGCGTGGCCGCTAATGCTTAAAGGATAGCGGTGCAGGGCAGGGGTTGCGGCTAGAGTCGGGCGGCGCTTGCCGCTGTCTCCTCGGTGGCGAGCCGGCTGATATAGGCGGCGAAATCCGGGTCCTCGCCGCGTAGTAAAGTGGGCAGGGCTTCGCGGAAATCGGCCCGCCTGCACCACTCGCGCATGTAGTCTTCCCAGGAGCCCCAGAGCCGGGCTTCCTCGCGGTCCATTTCGGGTTCGTAAACGAGGATGTAGGCACGTTCGAACAGGGAGACCAGAATTTCGAACAGCACCATGCGGCGTTCCTGTTGTTCCGGCGTGGGCGGGGTGGCCGGGCTGTTGCGGGTGGTGAGCTGCAGATCCGCGTTTTTCAGGACCAGTTCGAGGAATTCGGAGTACTGGTCGGAGAGGCGGACATAGACCTCTTCGTCCTCGTTTTTGCGCTCCTTGCGTTGGTCGCGCAGGTAAACCCAGATGCCGAACGGCAGGCCTATGATGGTGACGACATAGCTAAGGGCTTCGAGCTGTTCCAGAAACGTCATGGTGCGAGGCTGACCGTGCGGCAGACGCGGTCAACCCGGACGATAGCTGCGGGAAACGGCTCAGGCGTTGAAGGCGCCACGCATATCGCCGGTTTGCTGGAAGCGGCGATGGAAGGCGAAGGCGTGTTCGAAGTTGAAAGGCTCGTGGCCGTCGGTGCAGAGCGCGAGGTAGTGGTGAAGGTCTGCGCGGAAGTCGGGATGCGCACACTTATCGATGATGACGTGGGCGCGTTGGCGTGGATCCAGGCGGCGCAGATCGGCTACGCCGTGCTCGGTAACGATGACCTGCACGGAGTGTTCGCTGTGGTCGGCGTGGGTGACTTGAGGGACGAGGGTGCTTATCTTGCCGCCTTTCTGGAGGGAGGGACAGGTGAAGATGGACAGATAGGCGTTGCGGGTGAAGTCGCCCGAGCCACCGATGCCATTCATCATTGTTTTGCCGAAGAGGTGGGTGCTGTTGATGTTGCCCTGGAGGTCGGCTTCGATGGCGGTGTTGACGGAAATGATGCCGAGACGGCGAACGATTTCGGGGTTGTTGCTGATCTCCTGCGGACGAAGCACGAGGCGGTTACGGAGGGTGGGTAATTCGGCGTAGAGCGCTTTGAGCGCGGGCGGGCTGAGGGTGAGCGAGCAACCGCTGGCAAACTTGAGCTTACCTTGGCGAAGGAGGTCCAAGGTGGCGTCCTGCAGCACCTCGGAATACATCGCGAAAGGGGGTATATCAGGGTGTGCGCCAAGTGCACCGAGGACGGCATTGGCAATATCGCCTACACCGGATTGAAGCGGCAAGAAGTCGGCGGGTATGCGTCCGTTGGCGAGTTCGGCGGCGAGGAAGTTGGCGACGTTTTCACCGATCTTGGTGGTCACGGCGTCTGGCTCGGCGAAAGCGCCGACCTCGTCCTCGCGGTCCGTGTAAACGATGCCGGCGATCTTGGCTGGATCGAGCTGGAGCCAAGGCTGTCCGATGCGATCAGAAACCGTGTAGAGGGGAATTTCGCAGCGATTGGGCGGGTCGATGGGCTCGTAGATATCGTGGATACCGCAGAGGCTGGCGGGGTGGCGGCGGTTGATCTCGATCAGGATGCGTTGGCCGCAGCGCGCGAAGGTGGGGGCGGCACCCACGCCGCTGGTCAGAACCACGCGACCATCGGAGGTGATGTCGGCGGCTTCGAGTACCGTCCAGTTGATGGGGCCGAGAGAGCCGATGCGCACGTGATGTGCGAGTTGGCTGAGATGAAGATCGAAGAAGCGTACGCGGTTGGCGTTGATTGCTCGGCGGAGATCGGGGTCGGATTGGTAGGGAGTGCGGAAGCTGATGGCGTCGGCTTTGGCGAGGGCACCGTCCAGGGTGGCACCGGTGGATGCACCGGTTATCACGCCGATTTGGAAAGGGCGACCGGCGGTATGTTCGACGGTGGCGCGGGCCGCGATCGCAGTCGGGATGTCCTTCGGCGAACCGGCGGGCGTGAATCCGCCAAAGGCTACGGTGTCGCCATGGCGGACCAAGGCGGCGGCTTCAGAAGCGGTGAGTGTTGGGAATGGCAAGGACATGGTGAAAGGAAGAGGTGCGAAAGTTCCTGATTAGGCTTTTAGTCTAAGAAAAAGAGCTCCTCGCGGCTACGCATTTGTTGTCCGGCGCAAGGCACAAAAAAACCTGACCAAGGTGGTCGGGCCAGAAGATGCTAAAATGAGCGCGCCGAGTGAATTTGGCTCGGGGCGGAGGGATAACTAATAGAGCTTCACGTACGAACCCTTGCGTAGGCGTTCGAGCCATTTTTCCTGAGCTTCGCGGGTCATTTGCTGGGCTAGAACAATCTCAATCTGTTCGCGGACCTCACCTATGGCGGGAACGCCGGCTGCTTTGCGCTCTTCGGCGAAGAGCAGGTAAACGCCTTCTTTTTGGATGATGGGAGCGCTGACCTGACCGGCGGAAAGGGCGAAGAGCGGGTCGCTGAATTCGGGCTTGAGGTCGGCGCGTTTTTGCCAGCCCCAGTCACCGCCCTTGGCCTTGCGGGCGTCCTCGGTGTAGGTTTTGGCGAGGTTTTCGAATTTTTCGCCGGCGCGGAGTTTGGTGAGAATCTCTTCAGCGCGGGTGAGCAGCTCGACGTCGCTCAGGCCGGCGCGGTTGAGCTGGATCATGCGAAGGTGAATCTGTTCTTCCTCGAAAAACTTATCCTGATTGGCGGCGTAGTAGGTTTCTACTTTGGCCGGGCTGACGACGTTCTGGGATTTGCGCTGTTGGTTGCGCATATAGCCGTAAATGATGTCCTCCTCCACTTCCTTGCGGTAATCGCGAAGGGTGAAGCCACGTGATTTCAGGTAACCGAGGAAGCGGGCGCGGTCGCCTTCGAACTGGTTGGTTAGCTGCTCCTGGATGGAGTTGTCGATGTAGCTTTGAGGAATTTGACGCTTCTCGTCTTTCCGGAACTCCTTAACGATAAGGACTCTGTCCACGAGATTGCGGATGATGTCGTCCTGGATCTTCTCCAGCTTTTGAGTGAATTCCTGTTGGTTTCTCGAATCGCGACGAATTTGAGGGAGAATAGGGGCGAGTTCGCGGCGGATGTCGTCCACGGTGATTACCTTGGATTCGGCTACGGCGGCGATGCCGTTGGCGAAACGAAGATTCAGACCATCGTCCACCACCGGATCTTTTTGGGCGAAGAGTGCGGGCGGCAAGGCGAGCAGGACTGCGGCGAGAAGCGAAGAGGCGTGGCGGGTGAGGGCTGGGAGCATGGGAGCGGTTGCGGTGTCTAGCTACGACGGCGTTTAGCCATTTTGGTTCCAAGTTAGGCCTGAAGGCGGGGTGGTCAATGGGGGAAACTGGCTGACAGCGAAATCTTGTCGGGAAGTGGCCGGGGTAGTTTACGCTGGCGGCCCTTACGCGCCACGATAGCTGTGAATCTTAGTTTTCTTTTACCCCATGAAAGTCCTTCCGTTTGTGCTTGGCGCATCTTTGATCGCGAACGCTGGTTTTCTGGTGCTCGGATCAGGCCTTTTAACGTTTGAGCGCCGTGGTTCGGCCCAAGGAGCGTCGAGTGAAAATCTTTCAGGGGCAGGCAGTCCGGCCTTGGTAGGAACCGTGGAAGCGAGCCCGACCAGCCGCTTGCTGGGGGAAGTTTTGCGACCGGGAAATGAAGAAAGGCTGCGCGACCAACTGCGGGCGGCGGGTTTAGATGAACAGATGGTAAGGTCGGTGGTAAGCTCCCTGATATGGTCGCGCTATGAATCCCGCTTCAAGGCCTTGCGACCTAGTCAGGCCAAGCCGGACTGGTGGAAAGATGATGGGGATTGGTGGGGCGGCCAGACCAAGGAGCAGCGCGCGCAGATGAAGGCGTTGCAGGCCGAGGTGAAGGCGGAGACGCTGCGTTTGCTGGGCCGGGAGGCTGAAGGCGCAGGGGCAGGTTCGTGGCTGGCCCGTCAATACGGATATTTGCCGGCCGATAAGCGGGAGGCTTTGCAGCAGATCGAGCAAGATTACAACGAACTCGGCAATGAGCTGCGCCAAGAGACCCAGGGCTTTAGCATTCCTTCCGACGTGGAAAAAACCCGTTTTTTACAGCAGGAAAAAAAGCGGGATCTGTCTGCTTTGCTTTCACCCCAAGAGCTGGAGGCTTACGAGCTCCGCCAGTCCGGAACGTCCCGCAATCTTCGCTGGCAAATGGCCCAGATGGATGCCTCTGAAGCGGAGTTTAAGGCGATTTTCGAAATCAAGCGGGATTTCGATGAACAGTACAGCGAATACGACAGCTATGGAAACAAGGTGCGTAAACCCAAGAGCGAAGACTGGAAGGTGCGTTCGGAGGCGGAGAAAGCGATGAAGGCCCAGCTCAAAGCCGCGCTCGGGGATGA
>JAIXRU010000076.1 GCA_027485045.1 Opitutaceae bacterium
CAACGCCTCGCCCGCCTCTAAGAGCAAAAGCTCGCCGTGCTGGAGGCGTTGAAGAAGTCGCTCCCGCACCAAGCCTTCACCGGCGGCTTCGACAAGCTCAGCCACCGGACTTGCCCCCGCCATAGGACCCGCGCACAGTATCGCTACTCTTCCACGCATGACGCATCCCGAAACAGTCGAATTCGCCTTGGACGGATCCATCGCCGGCCAGCGCGTCTCCGCGTCCGAGGGCGTTCCCTTCCCCCGCTTTCTGGAATTCAACGAGGACGTACAGAAATACGTGCAGGGCAGTGATGAGCGCAGCGTGTTGCGCGATTTGAAGGTCCAGATCCACGAAGGTTCCTACCTGCTACGCGTGCTCATCCCCGCCGGCCTGCTCTCCTCTCTTATCTCCGACACCGCACGCCTCGCCGATCCCGCTGCGATCGGGGAAATCGATCCGAATCGCGCGAAGGTGATGCTCCGCTGGCAGGAACGCGCGCGTTCCGAACCTTCGCTCACATATGCGGTGCGCAGCCCGTCGGGTGCGTTCGCCCCCGTAATCATCACGAAAGATTCCACCCTGCGCCGCGAGGAGCGCGCCCAGTGGGTCCAAGTCGAGCGCACCCTGATCGGCGAAATCACCGACTGGGGCGGCGCGCAGTCGCCCAACATCCACCTTCGCCCCCGCAATTCGCGGGAGACGCTTATCGTGGACGCCTCGGCCGAGCAAATCCGCGCCCAGCGCGAGAACCTCGTTTTCCACAAGGCCATCGTCCATGTGAGGGCGAAGCAAAACCCGCGCACCGGAGAACTGAAGGACTATCGCCTGCTCGACCTACGTGCCTACCAACCCGAGGTGAGCGACGAGCGTTTGCAGGCTCTGTTCGAGAAAGGGGCTAAGGCTTGGTCGGGCGTGCCCGATGCCGGAGCCTGGGTGGAAGACCTGCGGGGAGGCGCTCATGTCTGACGGCGTGCTGCTCGACACCAGTTTTCTGATTTCTTTCGCCGATCCGGCACGCCCGCACCACGCGGTCGCGGTGCAGTATTTCAAGTTTTTCGCCAGCGAGGGCATCCCGATGTTTCTCTCGGCCATCGCCGCATCGGAGTTTCATCAAAAGCAACCCGTCACCGACCTGCCCCTCGATGCCATAATCGTCCTGCCCTTCAACTTGATCGACGCGATGCGTGCGGCCGAGCTAGATTTCACACTCTACAAAGGCACGCCCGATGTCACCCGTGACGCCCTGAAGGATGACTTCAAACTGCTCGGACAAGTGAAGGCCAACGACATCGCCTTCGTCCTCACCGAAGACGGTCGCAGCCTGTATAAGTTTTGCCGCGAATTAAGGGCCAAATACGTCCTGTCTGTCCACGCGGTAAAACTGGAGGACGGTTTCAGTAAGTCTCACTTCGAGCCTAACGGGCAATCGGACTTCGACTCAGGGTTGGACCAATCATGAACGAAGCGGAGACCCGCGCCGAGCATATCGACCCCGCTTTAAAAGCGGCGGGCTGGGGCGTCGTCGAGGGGAGCAAGATCCTACGCGAGCACCGCATCACCGCCGGTCGCATCGAGGGCCACGGCCGGCGCGGCAAAGCCGACATCGCCGATTACGTGCTCGTCTATCGCAACACCAAGCTCGCCGTCATCGAGGCCAAGGCGTGGGACGAGGCGCTCACCGAGGGCGTCGGCCAGGCCAAGGACTACGCCGCCAAGCTGGCGATCCGCTTCGCCTACTCCACCAACGGAAAGGGAATCTACGCCATTGACCTGGAGACGGCCAAGGAGGGCGAAATCGCCGCCTACCCGACCCCCGACGAACTCTGGGCGCTCACCTTCGCCGAAGCGAACGCGTGGCGCGACCGTTTCGCCGCCGTGCCGTTTGAAGACAAGGGCGGATCGCACCCCGGTCGCTATTATCAGGACATCGCCGTCGAGCGCGTCATGCAGGCCATTGCGGAGGATCGCCAGCGCATCCTGCTCACCCTCGCCACCGGCACGGGCAAGACCTTCATCGCCTTTCAGATCGCTTGGAAACTCTTCCACGCCCGCTGGAACCTGAGCCGCGAAGCCACCCGCCGCCCGCGCATCCTTTTCCTCGCTGACCGGAACATTCTGGCAAACCAAGCCTACAACGCGTTCTCCGCCTTCCCCGAAGACGCGCTGGTGCGCATCGAGCCTGCCGACATCAAGAAGAAGGGCAAGGTCCCCAAGAACGGCAGCCTGTTCTTCACCATCTTCCAGACCTTCATGTCGGGACCGGGCGACACGCCCTACTTTGGCGAGTATCCAGCGGATTTTTTCGACTTCATCGTCATCGACGAGTGCCATCGCGGCGGCGCCAACGACGAGAGCACCTGGCGGGAGATTTTGGAGTATTTCGCCCCGGCGGTTCAGCTCGGCCTTACCGCCACGCCCAAGCGCAAGGACAACGTCGATACCTATGCCTACTTCGGCGAACCGGTTTATATCTACTCACTCAAGCAGGGCATCAACGACGGCTTCCTGACGCCGTTTAAGGTGAAGCAGATTCAGACCACCCTAGACTACTACATCTACACGCCCGACGACGCCGTGATGGAGGGTGAGATCGAGCAGGGGAAACTTTACGAAGAAGCGGATTTTAACCGCCGGATCGAGATCCGTGAGCGCGAGAAGAAGCGCGTGCAGCTTTTTCTCGCCCAGATCAACCAGAACGAGAAGACCCTGGTCTTCTGCGCCAACCAGTCGCACGCCCTGCTCGTGCGCGACCTCGTCAACCAGCTCAAGACGAGCAAAGATCCGAGCTACTGCCAGCGCGTCACCGCCGACGACGGCGAGCGCGGCGAGCAGGCCTTGCGGGATTTTCAAGACAACGAGAAGACCATCCCCACGATTCTCACCACGTCGCAAAAACTCTCGACCGGCGTGGATGCCCGCAACATCCGCAACATCGTCCTGATGCGGCCGGTCAACTCGATGATCGAGTTCAAGCAGATCATCGGCCGGGGCACGCGCCTCTACGACGGGAAGGACTATTTCACGATCTACGACTTCGTAAAAGCCCACCTAAAATTCCAAGACCCCGAGTGGGACGGCGATCCCATCACTCCCATCAGTCCCATTCCTCCCACAGCTCCCATCACCCCGCCGCCGGAGCCACCCACGCCCCCCGAACCGCCCATCGCCCCACCCCGCCAGAAAGTGAAAGTCCGTCTCGCCGACGGCAAAGAGCGCAGCATCCAGCACATGATGACGACGACCTTCTGGCACCCCGATGGCACGCCGATGAGCGCGCAGCAATTCATGGAGCTGCTCTTCGGCAAGCTGCCCGACTTCTTCCAGAGCGAAGCCGAACTCCGCGCCCTCTGGAGCGCGCCCGACACCCGCGCCAAGCTCCTTCAGGGCCTCGCCGATAAGGATTTCGGCCACGACAAACTGGTCGCGATGCAGCACCTGATCGACGCGGAGAAAAGCGACCTCTTCGACGTGCTCGCCTACGTCGCCTATCTGTTGCCACCGGTTACCAGGTCCGAACGGGCAGACCATGCGCGGGTGTATATCAACTCCCACTTCACTGCGAAACAGCAGGCGTTCCTCAATTTTGTGCTTCAGCACTATGTCACGGAAGGCGTGACGGAACTCGATCAGAGCAAGCTGAAGCCGTTGTTGCGGCTCAAGTATCACGACTCCATCGCCGACGCCGTGGCGGACTTGGGCGGAAAGCCGGAGGAAATCGGCCAGGTTTTCTCGGGTTTCCAGAAGCACCTCTATGCCAAGACGGTGGTGTAATTCCATGCGGCTCCAATGACCGCTACACCAAGGTGTATCTGCTTATCAAACCATGGCCGAAAATGTAGGGCGGGGTCGCCGCACCCCGCCGCAGCGCGACCAGGTTTGCGAACGGCGGGGTGCGGCGACCCCGCCCTACATCGCGGCTATAGTTTTACTTTAAATGCACCTAGCCCCACCCCCTCAAGCCCCGATGCGCAGGGTAACGGGGCAGGTGAACTCGGTCAGGCCGGCCGAGCCTAGCTCGCGGCCGAAACCGGAGTGTTTGGTGCCACCAAAAGGGAGCGACATGTCGGAGCGCGGAATGGAATTAATCGCCGCCACCCCGCAGGAAATCTCCGTCAGCAGGGTCTTCTTCGCGCGCTCTTCGTCTTGGGTGTAAATCGCCGCGCCGAGTGCGAAATCGCAGCGGTTGGCCAGCGCCACCGCCTCCTGCCAGCCGTCGTGCGCACAAACCGCCACGATCGGGCCGAAAATCTCGTCGTCGAACAACTTCATGCCAGGGCGCACCCCCGAAACCAGCGTGGCGGGATAAAATGCGCCCGGCAGCTCGGGCACGTAGCCTCCGCAATGCACCTTTGCGCCTTTGGCCACCGCTTCCTGCACCACTTCATGGGCCCGGTCGCGTAAATCGAAACGCGCCATCGGCCCCAAATCCACTCCATCGGCCAGCGGATCGCCAAACTTGAGCTTGGTCAGACGCGCCACCAGCCGCTCCGCCAGCGCATACTTGACCGCGCGGGCCACGATCACGCGTTTGGGGCCGATGCAGCACTGGCCGTTGTTGCGCAGGCGGGCTTTCACGATGTCGGCCGCCACCTGATCCAGGTCGGCGTCCTCCATGATCAACCACGGATCGCTGCCGCCGAGTTCGAGCACGACTTTTT
The DNA here is from genome assembly GCA_027485045.1 of Opitutaceae bacterium. Taxonomy (GTDB): domain Bacteria; phylum Verrucomicrobiota; class Verrucomicrobiia; order Opitutales; family Opitutaceae; genus IMCC26134_A. Next base: position 4,642 of record JAIXRU010000076.1, read on the forward strand.
TAAGATGACGCCCCGCCGCCTCGGCCACCGCGCGGCCCGCGACCACGCCAGCCGTCACCGATACGCCGCGGATGCGCGGATCGGCCACCAAACGCTCCACCCGGCCGGGCTCGACGTGGACCATCGATAGCGCGGCCGCCGGCATGCCGGCGCGAACAAACAGATCCTCCAGCGCGAGGGAACAGCGCGGGACGTTGGGCGCGGGTTTTACCACCACGGTATTGCCCGCCGCCAGATTCGGAATGGCGGTGCGAAACACCTGCCAAAACGGGAAACTCCAGGGCAACACCGCCAGAATGGGCCCGATCGGGCAGCGCGCGACCAGATGCCGACCGGCACGGGTCTGGACTTCGTCGTCCTTAAGCAGCATCGGGGCGACCGCCGCGTAGTGGTCGCAAATGCGGGCGCACTGGGCCAACTCCTCCTCAGCTTCGTGGCGGGTCTTGCCCATCTCGCCCGAAATCATCGGGGCGAGCTCGTGCATTTCCAAACGCAGCAACTCGGCCAGGCGCAGAAATGGAGCGACTCGTTGCACCGGATTCAGGCGCGACCAGTGTTCGTAGGTGCGCTGAGTGGCCGCCAGGATGCGCTCCACCGCCGCGTTATCATCGACTTGATAATCGGCCAGGGGAGCGGCCGTCACAGGGTGACGCCAAACCGGAGCGGCTGCGGGAGCGATGGGCACAGGACGGGTTATTTTTTTGCCGCCGCCGCCGGGAGGGCCGCGAGTGATTCGACTTCCACGACCGCGCCGCCAGGCAAGGCGACTACGGGAAGCACCGTAAGGGCGGGTTTGTGAGGATTCTTCTCGGTGCCGAACATGGCCGAGTAGGCCTTCATCCAGCCCGCCACCGCAAGCCGGGGCTCCATATCTTTGGCCACGACGTAGGCGCGGATATGCGCAACATCAGCCAAACCACCGCCAAGCGAGGTGAGTCGGGTTTCCAAAGTCTGCAAACACGCGGTCGCCTGCGCTTCCAAGTTGCCGGCGGCAGGCTCGACAATGCCCGCCATCCAGCCCAGCGCGGCGCGGGGCGAGACCACTACGACATCGCTGATCGGCTGGCCGGGGCGGGGATAGGCCTTGAGGCGCGCATCCTCGGGCACCGCAGTGGCCGGATCTTTCGCCAAGGCATACATTTCCAACGCGAGCGCTTCCTTGCGGTAGGCGTAGCCGGGGGCCGACATCACGGTGCGAGTGGGGCGGTTAGGGTTTTTGGCGTTGTTGAAGAGCTTGCCGTATTCTTTGCCGAAGAGGGCGAAATTGCTGCCGATGTTAACGCCCTTTTCGGGGAACATCATGGTGCGCACGAAGAACACGTCTTTGTAGTCGATGCCCGCTGCGGCGAGCATGGTTTCACCGCTTTTTAGCAGAGAGGTGGATTGCTGCGCGGTGGTGCCAAAGGTCCAAGCCGCTTCGGGCAGCTTGGGATTCAGCGGCGAGGCTTGCAGCGCGGAGGTCACGGCGAGCGCCTGACCGCCCTGCACGGCCTTGCCGGTGCTCATCTGGAACATCGGGCGGCCGATGGAGCGCCACTCGGGGCGGGTCTCGACGCGGCGCAGACGCTCTTGATTCAACCAGGGGCGCGTGCCGGGCACGAGCGGACCGCGACCGGGAGGGAATGCGGCGATGAACTCGATCTCGGTCTGGTAGGCGGGCAGGAAGAGACGGGCGATGCCGATCTTCGTGATAGCCGGCACATGCGGCTGGAGTGCGGTGCCGAAGAAATCGCGGAAGGCGCGGTCCGAAGCCTCGAAGTCGGGCGGATTCTCGGCATCGCCCACCACGTAGGCGCGCACGTGTACGACATCGCGCAGGTTGAGCCCTACTTGCTCCAAGTCGTCGCGTAGATTGGTCAATACGCCATGGGTCTGCTGGTAGGTGTTGCCGAAGCGCTCTTCCTCGGGGAGCGAGCGCTGGGCGATAAGCTTGGAGCGAGGCCGGGCGGTGACACCCCAGGTGAAAAAATACGAAGTGCCGGGCTGGGCCACGACCGAGATGGGCTTAACATCTTTGGGGGCGCTTTTGACGACCTTGAATTCGGGATGCTCGCGCACCACGGTCCAAGCGAGCCCGAACCAGAGGGCCAGAGCCGCTCCGAATATGCCCCAGATGAGGCCGGGGCGGTGGGAAGAGTGAAGGACGGACATGGCCGGAGATCCTTAGACCCCGTGGTTTTCTTCGGTGTAGGCTTTTTGACCGTGCTCGGCGAGGTCGAGACCCTCGATCTCCTCCGCCTCCGTCACACGCACCCCGAGAGTGAGTTTCAGTAGCGAGAAAAGCGCGAAGCCGACCACAAACGCGATGAGCGCGTAAGAGAGGCCGCCGATCACTTGCCAGAGCAGTTTTCCGCTACCCCAGATACCGACCGCAATGGTGCCCCACAGGCCGCACACCGCATGCACCGAGATCGCGCCGACCGGATCGTCCACCTTGATCTTGTCGAATATGAGCACGGAGAACACCACGATGACGCCGCCAATCGCACCGGCGACCATGCCCCAAAGCGGTTCGATCGAGTCGGCCCCGCCCGTGATGCTGACCAAGCCGGCGAGCACGCCGTTGAGCGCCATGGAGAGATCGGGACGACGCAGAATGATCTGGCTAATGATCATCGAGCTCAGTGCGCCGGTGCAGCCAGCCAGCGCGGTAACGACCAAGACGCGGCCGATGCGCTCGGGCTGGGCGTTGAGCACCGAGCCACCGTTAAAGCCGAACCAGCCGAACCAGAGCAGGAAAACACCGATGGCGGCCAGCGGCATGCTGTGACCGACGATGGGGCGGAGTTTGCCATCCGGCAGGTATTTGCCGAGACGGGGCCCCAGCACCAACACGGCGGCCAGAGCGGAGAAACCGCCGAAAACGTGCACCACAGAGGCACCGGCAAAATCCACGAAACCGTGACGCGCCAGCCAGCCGCCGCCCCAAGTCCAGGAGCCGGCAACCGGGAAACAAAGACCCACCATGACGGCGGTGTAGATCATGAAAGGCACCAGCTTCACGCGCTCGGCCACCGCACCGGAGGCGATGGTGGCGGCGGTGGCGGCGAAGGTAGCCTTGAAGAGGAAATCGGCCCAGTAGGTGATGTTGGCACCCGACTTGGTGGTCATGATTTCGAGGAACTTGGTCTTATCGACCCCGATCCAGCCGCCGAGGCGGATGATGCCGTTGAAGGTATCGGGCGGATACATCGTGCTGAAGCCGGTGAGGGCGTAGAGCACCATGCCGATGGAGAGGATGAAGACGTTTTTGTAGAGGATGTTGACCGCGTTCTTCGAGCGATTCAGGCCGGTTTCCAAACAGAGAAACCCGAGGTGCATGAGGATCATGAACCCGCAGCACACCAGCAGCCACACGTTGCTGGCGGTGAAGAAGGAGTACTCCTGGATAAGGTTATCCATGTAGGCGTCGTAGGTCGCCTCGGTGGGGATGCGTGCCGCGACGGCTTGAGCTGAGGCGACCCCCGCCAAAAGCAGGAAGCCGGTCCAGGCGAATGCGGTGCGGAGTTTGGCGGTGGTGGTCATGGATTATTTTTTAGAAGCGGTTTGAAACGAATACAGATAGGCGACGAGCGCCTCGATCTTGTCTTTCTCCAGCATGCCGTCCCAGCCGGGCATGCCCTTTTCGTTGAAGCCCTTAAGGATGAGCTGCTCGATTTCTGCGGGTTTGCCGCCATGGACCCACGCCTGGTCGAAGAGGTTGGAGGGCGAGGCATCGGCCACACCAGCGAGCAACGCGCCCGGACGGCCATGGCAACTGGCGCAGAACATCTCGAAGCTTTCACCGCCCGCTTTGACCAGGGCGGGGTCTTTGGCCATCGCGGCGAGGACCGTGTTGCGGTCGCCACCAGCGGAAGCCGCTGCCGCAGCGCCGGCTCCAGCCGCTACTTTCACCACATCGCCCTGCTTGACGCTAGCGGCGGAGCGTTCCGGTTTTTTAGCGCAGGCTGAGCCGAAGCCCAGTCCGCCGATCAAGAGAACGGAGACGACGAAATGCCTGCCCCGGGAGTAGGGAGAACCGAAAGTTTTCATGATTAACCAATGCCTCAGGCTACGGAACGTTTGTAGATGCTATCGACCGCGAGGCGCGCGGCCTCGAAGGCGCCCGCCTGCCAGCCGCCAAGATGGCTGGCCCAGTCGGCGGCGATGTAGAAGTTACCATCCGGCTTCACCAACATCGGGTAGAAAGTCTTGATCATCGCCTGCGGGAAGTGCGCCAGGCAGCCCTCGATGTTCGGGATGGTCGCCCAGTTGTAGGAGACGGCGTTCTCGAAGGCCCCGCGATACTGCGGATGCATCTGCTCGCCATTGGCCAGGGCAAACTCGGTGCGCTCGGCCGGCGCCATGCGACCGAGTTGATCAGACACCGGACCGAACACGTAATAACCGGTGACCACGCCCTTGGGCTTGAAGTAACCTTGATTCGGATACCAAATTTCCCCGTTGGGCAGGTTGGTCCAGGAAACACCGCCGAAGATGCGGTCGTCGTTTTCCCAGAAGCGGTTTTTAAACTGCAGACCGATCTTACCGGAGTTCTGGAAGGGAACAATGTTGATCACGCTTTTCACCGCTGAGGCGAAATCGTTCGGGATGCGCTTCAAAACCGGAGGGGGAATGGTGCAGATCAGGTAATCGCCCGTGACCTCGGTATCGGTGCCGTCCTTGGTGTAGGTCACCTTGGCCCCGGTGGGCGTCTTGCGGAACTCCTTAACCTTGGCGCCGTAAATGATTTTGTCCTTCGTCTCGCGCTCCAAGGCCTTGGCGATGTTATCCATGCCGCCGACCGGCGAGAACATGCCCGACTGATATTGATACTCGTTGGCGCGGTGGAAGAGCATGCCCAGTTCAGATTGCAGCAGATCTTTGAAGGCGAGCGTTTGGCCCAGTTTGCCCTCTTCCAGACCGGCGCTTGGCCAGACGTCGTAGCCGCGGCGGCTGTGGCCCACGTATTTATTCGTTTTATCCAGGCCACCTTCGTAGCGCAGGAAGGCCATCAGCTTCTCTTTATCGGCGGCATCGAGCGGCTGATCCAGCGCGGCCTGGTCGGCGAGCTTGGCCAGGAGTTCCGTGGTGTAGCCGCGTAAATCGGCCTTGGCCTCGCGAATGCGCACCCGCTTGTTCTTCAGGCCACCTTCCTTGGTGCTGAGGTAGTAGGCATTCTCGTTCAGACCGACAAAGGGCTGAATGGGGATCTTGAGCTCGCGGCAGTAATCCATCGTGACGTGCCACTGCGGGAAGCGCACCGGACCCGGATCGAAAAACTCGCCCTCGTCAAAATCGCACACCTGCTTCACCCCGGTCGTCTCCTCCACCACGTCGCCACGGCGTATGGTGATGCAACGCCCGCCAGCGCGTTTGCCGGCCTCGAAAATCACACTGTCGATACCGAGCTTGGCCAATTCATAAGCTGCAGTCATACCCGCCACACCCGCACCAAGGATCAAAACCTTCTTGCCGCTGCTTAATTTGGGCCGGTCGGATAAAACCACCCCCTGGCCGGAGGCTTTGCTGATCAAGCCCAACGCGGTGATCGCGGTAAATGCGGTACCGCCGTAGCGCCCGGCTAGATGAATGAAATCTCTGCGAGTAAGGGGTTTATTGGTCATTGTGGCTGGTTAAGGGCGACGGTGGACTACCGTACCCATACTCACGCTAAGCACTCAACGTGCCATCTGTTCATGAGACCTCGGGCACGACCGTATCTTTTAAAGCCCGGCCACGCACAAAAAGCAGGGCAGATGCAATAAACATCGCCGCCGCGATCAAAAACACGGCCCGCACTCCCAAAAACGCATACGACATGCCGCCCAACCACGCACCGGCCGCCCGGCCCGCCTGCCCGCTCGACTGCACCCAACCGGTCCACGTGCCGCGATGGCGCCTTTCCGAGATACCGGAAAGAGCGACCTGCAGCGGCCCCATGCGCACCGCCAGCAAAGCGGAAAACACCAGATAAACTCCGATGATAACCCCGGCCGCTTCCGGCTTCAGCGCCGCCGCCATGACCACGAAACCACTCCAACGCAGGGAGCCGACGATCAACGAACCGTGTAGTTTAGAGAAACGCGGAGTGCTCGGCACCGCCAAAAAAAACGCCTGCACGATGCCGCCCGCCAAAAACACAAAACCCAGGGTATCCGAGTTAAACTCCAGCCGGTCATGGCCCCATAGCGGGAAAACAACCAGAAACGCATGCGCCGCCACAAACATCAGCGCATAAGCCGCCAAGGTGCTGACCGTGCCAAAGCTCGCCGAAAGCGCACGCCAAGCCTCCACGTGGTCGCGCCAGCGCAAGCGCACCGCAGCGGGCGGGAGCTCCTCTCCGCGTTCCCCAACCACCACCCACACGAAAAGCAGGCTGAGCGGCAACAAAACCAAGCCCCAGGCACCCAGCACTCCCTCCGGCCCCAAGCGGTCCATTAAGAAAAGCCCGGCCGACACCCCGGCCGTCTGCCCGGCGATATACCCGAGTTGGATGCGCCCGTTGGCCCTCACCCGTTGCTTAAGCGGAAACCGATCCGTTACAAAACACGTAAACGCCCCGATCAAAATACTATGACCCACCGCAGTCAGCCCCCGCAAAATCAACAAGGTTGAGAAATCTCGCGCCCAAAAGTGTGCCGTCAGGCAAAGCCCCGTCAGGGCCGAGCCGGCGAAGATCATTTTTCTCCGCCCCACCCGATCGGACAAGGGCCCCATCAATCCGGTCCCCACCCCCATCACCACCGCATAAACCACCAGGATAAGCGCCACGCTGCCCCCGGTTTGCCCATGCCGCTCGGCAAAGGCCGGCAACATCGGAATCATCAGCAACGATTGCGCCGTAAGCACAAACTGGATCGCGGCGCACAACTGCGCGCCTAACCGGTCCCGAAACTCGGCTTGCTCCGTCATGCGTGGATTTTGTCGTAGGTCGCCTTAATCGCCCTCGGTTGGACAAAAAAAATCGGCTGCGAGGCGAGTTAAGCCACCGCAGCCGATTCCAACCAGGTTAGTTAAACAAAATTAGCCCTTCAACTTACCTTGGGCGGTCATGACCTTCTTGAAGGCGACGAGGAAACGCTTCATCTCGGGTTCGGTACCGATGCTCACGCGGGCCCACTTCGTCATCGGAGCGAAGGGACGACCCACTTCGATCTTCTCCGCCAGCATCAACTTCTGGAACTCAACGGCCTCGATGCCGGTCTCCATGAAGATGAAGCTGCCATTGGGCTCGGCGAACTTGATGCCCAAGCTGGCGAGCTCCTTGGTGACCATCTCGCGAACTTTGGAGTAGTTGGCGATGTTCTCGGCGAGAAATTCTTTATCGAGGATGGCAGCAGTGCCGCCGACGAGGGCGAGCAGGTTGGGGCCGCCCTGATAGTAAGGACGGAGCTTGGTGAGGATGTCAGGCTTGGCCATGCCGTAGCCGACACGCAAACCAGCCATACCGTAGGCCTTGGACATGGTGCGGGAAACGATCATGTTGAGGCCTTCGTTGAGCAGCGGGGCCAAGGTGTGCTTCTCCACGCCACCGGGAGCCAGCTCGAGGTAGGCTTCATCAGCGAAAATCAGCACGTTCTTCGGGATACGACGGACGAAGGCCTTCAGCTCTTCAGGATCGGGCACGGTGCCGGTCGGGTTGTTCGGATTGCAGATGTAAACGATGACCGTGTCCTTATCGATGGCGGCTTCGAGGGCCTTGAGATCGTAGGCGAGGTTTTCGTTCAAGGGCACGGACTTAACCGTGCCACCCATGCGTTCAAAAAGGCTGGTGAGCTGGGTGTAGCCAGGGGTCACGGTGACCACATTCTTGCCCGGAGCGGCATAAGCCAGCGCGGTCATGCTCAACACCGGACCGGAGCCAGGGGTGGGAAGGATGAAATTGGCCGGGACTTTTTCGTGCGCGGCGACGGCGGCGGTGAAATCTTCCGCCTGAGTGCGGGCATAGCGATTAACATCACCCAAGGCCTGCATCATGGCCGTCATGGCGGCTGGGGAATAACCGAAGGCATTTTCATTGCCCGAGATACGAACCGGGCCCGCATCGGCGGTGTCATCGACCTCATGCTGGGCGAAAACGAATTGAGTCGAGAGAATCGCACCGGTGGCGGCCAGCACCCGGGCGTATTTAGTAACATTCTGAAGGAGGAACATGGATGTTTTTGGTTAAGTTAGGAGACAGCGAAGCGCCTCAAGTCTCCTTGAGGGTTGGACTCCATGAATTCAGCACATCCCGTGCCACCCTCAAGGCCAGAAAACCAAACCAAAAACTACTTCACCGGCACCAGCCGCAGCACCCGGCCGGGCTCCTCCAAACAAACGTAAACATCACCGGTTCTGGATACTTGCACGGATCGCACCCGCCCGATGCCTCGAAAAAGCACTTCCTGCTCGATCACCTGTTCACCGTTCATAACCAGTCGGCGCAACTCTTGTTGTTTCAAAGAGCCGGTCAGTAAATTCCCCCGCCAGCCGGGGAATTGATCACCCGAATAGACATCCAATCCGCAAGCCGCGATCGAGGGCGTCCAGTGCAGGACCGGCTGCTCCAGTCCCGGCCGCCCCGTCTCCGAAGTGATTGGCGTGCCGTTATAATTCATGCCGTAAGTGATCAAGGGCCAGCCGTAGTTCGCCCCGCGCCGCACCAGATTGAGCTCATCACCCCCGCGCGGCCCGTGCTCGGTCTCCCAAAGCTGAAAACCCGCCCCCGAGGTCCCCGGTCTGGCCACGATCCCCTGCGGATTGCGGTGCCCGTAACTCCAAATCGTCGGCAAGGCACCCGGCGTCTTCACGAAAGGATTATCCACCGGCACCCGACCATCATCATGCACGCGATGGATTTTGCCGTTGGGTCTCTTTAAATCCTGCGCCTGATCCTGCGCGCCCCGGTCCCCGATGCCAAAAAACAGATACCCCTCGGCAAACACCAACCGAGTGCCAAAGTGAACCCCGGCAGACCGATATGATTCGCGCGGGGCGCGGTAGATTTGCTGCTCGTCCACCCAGCGACCGTCACGAATTCGCCCGCGCACCACCGCCGTCATCGCCTCGCCCGCTTTTTCCCCCGGATCGCTAAACGCCAGATAAATCCACCCGTTCCGCGCATAGTCCGGATGCGCCTCCACCACCATAAGCCCGCCCTGGCTCTTCGCCCAAACCTTGGGAGTGCCCGCAATCGATTCCGGCTCGAGCACCCCGCCCCGCACCCGCCGCAACTGGCCCGACCGCTCCGCGACCAACAAATCGCCCCCGGGCAAAAAAGCCAACGACCACGGCACGCCCAAGCCGCTCGCCACCGTCTCAATCCGGAAATTCGCCGCCCGTCCTTTAACCTCCATGCCTTCGACCGGCTTGGCATACTCCGTCTGCTCCTCCTGGGATCGCACCGCGCGTTCCCGCAAATACACCACCAAACCGCGCACCCGCGGCGCATCCAATGCTCCCCCAAACCCCGGCATGCCCACATCCGGCAACCCTTCCGTGATCATTCGGGTCAGATACTCGTCGCTCCCGTCACCCCGGTTCCACACGTCGTCGATCAAACTCGTTCCCTGCCCGCCCTGCATTTTATCGCCGTGGCAGCTAGCACAAAGCTGCTCATACAGCTTGGTCGCGTCTTTCGTCAGCTCCTGGGCCTGCAAAAACGAGGCCGCCGTTAACCCGAGCAGGACTCCGATCGTGCGAAAAGGCTTCATCCCGCCACCGATACACGCCCTCGCTTGCTCCGCAACCCTGCATGCGCCTCAGTTAATGCAATATGCCCTCCAAGCCCATTCCCGGATCGACCGGCGAAGTCCTCACCTGCCTGCCCTCGCCCTACCTCCCCCACCCCGCCACCGGCCTGCTCTACCTCCCGCGCTTCCTCGCCAAATGCCGCTACGTCAAAACCCACGGCGCCCTGCCCAAAAGCTACGCCAAAAACTATAAACGCGGCCTCGACCGCTTCCTCTGCCTCCACCTCGGCATAGACCCGGCCGACGTGGAAAAAATCGTCCACGAAGCAGCCGACGAGGCCTCGGTCGAGGCCGGTCTCAAAACCCTCTTCCCTGCCGATGTAAAAGCCATCAAATGGAACCGCGAACTCTGCCAGCGCGGCATGAGCGAGGAAGGCCGCAAGTTCCTGGCCGAAGCCCTCACCGCCATGGGCTGCACCGACCGCATCGGCCAGATCCTCAGCGTGCCCGACCTTATCGACTTCGACGAAGGCCGCATCGAATAACCGCGCCGCCGGGCAAGATCCCAGCCGCCCGCCCACCATGCTTTCCCCCGTCGTCCCCCTTCCTGAAACCGTCTTCCAAGCCCGGGGCCTGACCAAAACCTACGGCCACGGCGACGCCGCCGTCCACGCCCTTGCCGGCCTCGATCTCGATCTGTTCGGCGGCGAGCTCGTCGTCCTGCTCGGTGCCTCCGGCTCCGGCAAATCCACCCTGCTCAACCTCCTCGGCGGCCTCGACCTTCCCTCCACCGGCACCCTCTCCTATCGCGACTGGAATCTCGCCCGCGCCACCGAGGACGAGCTCACCCGCTACCGCCGCCACGTCGTCGGCTTCGTTTTCCAGTTCTACAACCTCATCCCGTCCCTCACCGCCCGGGAAAACGTCGCCCTCATCACCGCCCTCGCCCCCGATCCCATGACCCCCGAAGCCGCCCTCGACCTCGTCGGCCTCTCCCACCGCCTCGACCACTTCCCCGCCCAGCTCTCCGGCGGCGAACAGCAACGCGTCGCCATCGCCCGCGCCATCGCCAAAAAACCCGCCGTCCTGCTCTGCGACGAACCCACCGGCGCCCTCGATATCCAGACCGGCATCACCGTGCTCACCGCCATCGAACGCATCAACCGCGAGCTCGGCACCCTCACCGTCGTCATCACCCACAACGCCGTCATCGCCGACATGGCCGCCCGCGTCATCCACCTCTCCGACGGCCGTATCCAGAGCCTCACCACCAACCCCACCCGCAAGCCCCCCTCTGAACTCGCCTGGTAACCCCGCCTTCGCGCCGTCCTCCGCCACTCCGTCGCTCCCTCGCTCCCCCCGCTCATCGCTCTCCTTATTCCGCCCCCGCTTCCTCTCCCGTCACCGATCCAGCCATCCCCCGGCAAAGTGTAACCAAATTGGTTACACTTTGCCGGGCTCACGACACGCCCGCACCCTCTCCTAGTTACTCGCTCCCCGCCACGTCGCTCCACACTTGCATCCGCTCGACTTAAAGCTTCTCCGCGACGCCCGCGCACTCCGCACCCAGCTCTTCGCCGTCGCCCTCGTCATGGCCTGCGGCCTGGCCATGATGATCATGACCCGCAGCCTCATGGGCTCGCTGGAGCACGCCCGTGACACCTACTACCGCGAACAACGCTTCGGCGACCTCTTCGCCTCCCTCAAACGCGCCCCTTCTTCCCTCGCTGCCCAGATCGCCGCCCTGCCCGGCGTCGCCGCCGTAGAACCCTCCCTGCGCGTCGGCGTCACCCTCGACGTCCCCGGCCTGCTCGAACCCGCCTCCGGCCTCGTCCACTCCCTGCCCGACCGCCGCGACCCGCTCCTCGACCGCCCCGTGCTCCGCGCCGGCCGCGCCCTCTCCCTCTCCGCAGCCGACGAGGTCCTGGTCGGCGAAGCCTTCGCCGAAGCCCGTCGTATCAAACCCGGCGATACGATTAACCTTCTCCTTAACGGCCGCCTCACCGCCCTCCGCGTGGTCGGCATCGTGCTCGCCCCGCACTACGTCTTCGAGGCCCCGCCCGGCTCCGCCCTGCCCGACCCCCGCACCTTCGGCGTTTTCTGGCTGCGCGAAAAAGCCCTCGCCGAAGCCTTCGACCTCGACGGCGCGTTCAACCAAATCTCCGTCCTGCTCAGCCCCGGTGCCCGCCCCGCCGCGCTCATCGCCGACCTCGACCGCCTGCTCGAACCCTGGGGCGGCCTCGGCGCCTACGACCGCGAACGCCACCCGGGCAACCGCCGCGTCACCGACGAGATCAACGTCCTCCGCGGCCTCTCCTTCGGCTTCCCCCTCGTTTTTCTCAGCGTCGCCGCGTTCATGACCCACTCCGTGCTGGCCCGCCTCATCACCCTCCAGCGCGAACAAATCGCCGTGCTCAAGGCCTTCGGCTTCGCAAACTCCGCCATCGGTTTCCACTACCTGAAATTCGCCCTCCTCATCGTCGCCGCCGGCACCACCCTCGGCACTGTCGGCGGCTTCTTCCTCGGCCACAAAATCGTGGCCATGTATCACCTCTTTTTTCGTTTCCCCGACCTCGCCTTCATCCCCGCCTGGGGAGCCATCTTCTCCGCCGCCGCCGCCAGCGCCTGCTCCGCCCTTATCGGCGTCGCCGTCACCGTGCGCCGCATCGCGCGCCTCGCCCCCGCCGAGGCCATGCGCCCCGAGCCACCCGCAGATTTTCGCCCCAGTCTGCTTGAACGCCTCGGCCCCGCCCGCCACGCCTCCGTGCCGCTGCGCATGGCCCTGCGCAACCTCGCCCGCAAACCCCTGCAAGCCGCCCTCACCACCGCCGCCCTCGCCCTCGCCACCGCCATCCTCGTCGTGCCCAGCTCCTTCCGCGACGGCATCCGCCACGTGCTCGATTTCCAGTGGGACGTCGTGCAACGCCAGACCGTCACCGTCGCCCTCCAGGAACCCGGCCCGCTCCGCGCCCTGGCCGACTTGCGCGCCCTGCCCGGCGTTATCCTCGCCGAACCGTTTCGCAGCGTGCCGGTGGAACTCGCCGTCGGTCCCCGCACCCGCCGCGTCTCGCTCAACGGCCTCCCCGCCACCGCCACGCTCCAACGCCTGACCGATGCCCGCGGCCACCCGTTCTCCCTTCCCCCGCACGGTCTCGTGCTCTCCCACGCCCTTGCCGATGCCCTTCATCTCGCACCCGGCGACTCCGTCGAAGTCCGCGTCCTGCAAGGCAAACGCGTCCACCAAACCCTGCCCGTCGTCGCCATCACCGACGACTTCGCCGGCACCGCCGCCTACCTCGAACTCGACGCGCTCAACCGCTTCCTCCGCGAGGGCGACCGCCTCAGCGGCGCGCACCTCACCGTCGCCGCCGGCGAATGGACCGCCTTTCTCACCGCGCTCAAGGCCACTCCCGGAGCCGCCGGCGTGATGATCAAAAACTCCCTCCGCGAAAGCTTCCGCAAGACCACCGCCGAAAGCATCGGTCTTATCCAGATGCTCTACCGCACCTTCGCCATCATCGTCGCCGCCGGCATCTGCTACAACAGCGCCCGCATCGCCCTCTCCGAACGCACCCGCGAACTGGCGACCCTGCGTGTGCTCGGCTTCACCGTGCGCGAGGTCAGTATCGTGCTCATCGGCGAGATCGTGCTGCTCGCCCTCGTCGCCATGCCCTTCGGACTCGTGCTCGGCTCCGGCATCGCCGCCAGCATCATCGCCACCGTTAGCACCGAGACCATACGCCTGCCGCTCATTTTAACCCCCGCCAACTACGCCTTCGCCGTGCTCGTCGTCACCCTCGCCACCGCCGCCAGCCTCTGGCTCGCCTGCCGCCGCCTCGCCCAACTCGACCTCGTCAGCGTGCTCAAAGCCCGCGACTAATCCCCCGTCCCATGTTTTCAAGGCTGCGAAAATCGGATAGTTTACCGCGGATGGCGCGGATACTCGCGGATAACCAAAATCTATCCGCGTCTATCCGCGCCATCCGCGGTTAAGTTCTAAATTCTTTTCCCGCCGCTTCCCACCATGTCCAACCCGCTCGACACCCTCGCCCCCGCTCCGCGCACCCGCCGCCCATGGCTGCCCTACGTCGGCGTCGGCCTGCTGCTCGCGCTCATCACCGCTGGTCTCTGGCCCCGCGCCCTCCCGGTCGAGACCGCTGCCGTCACCCGCGGCCCGCTCGCCATCGGCGTCGAGGACGAAGGCCGCACCCGCGTCACCCAGCGCTACACCATCGCCGCGCCCGTCTCCGGCACTTTGCAACGCATCCCTTTCAAATCCGGCGCCCCCGTCGTGGCCGGACAGACACTCCTCGCCACCCTCGCCACTGGGGCGCCCGATCTGCTCGACGCCCGCGCCCTCGCCCAGGCCGAAGCCCGCCTAGCCGCCGCCCGCTCCACCGAATCCCAAACCGAAGCCCGCCTCGCCTCCCTCCAAGCCACCCTCGCCCAAGCCCAGGCCGACCGCGACCGCGCCGCCGCCCTCACCACCCAAGGCGTGCTCTCCAACCAGGAAAACGAACTCGCCACCACCCGCGCCCTCACCGCCGCCCAGGACGAACGCGCCGCCACCTTCGCCCTCGCCGTCGCCCGCCACGAGGTCACGCAAGCCCGAGCCACCCTAGCGCGCGGCCTCGACCCCGCCGCCGCCCCGCAAAGCCTCGCCCTCACCGCGCCCGTCTCCGGGGTCGTCCTGCGCGTTTACGAGGAAAGCTCCCGCCCGGTTGCCGCCGGCACCCCGCTGCTCGAAATCGGCGACCCGACCGACCTCGAAATCGTCGTCGAGGTGCTCTCGCGCGACGCCGTCGCCATCCGCCCCGGCGCGCCCGTAATCCTCGAACGCTGGGGCGGCCCCGCCCCGCTCGCCGCCCGCGTGCGCCTGGTCGAGCCGGCCGCCTTCACCAAAATCTCCGCCCTCGGCGTGGAGGAACAACGCGTCAACGTGATCGCCGACCTCCTCGCCCCCGTCGCTGAACGCCCCTCCCTCGGCGACGCCTACCGGGTCGAAGCCCGTGTCATTACTACCGAGCTGACCAACGCCCTCCGCGCCCCCGCCGGCGCCCTGTTCCAGCTCGAAGGGCGCTGGCATGCCTACGTCGCCAACGGCTCCCGCGCCCGCCTGCGCGAAGTGACACCCGGACCAAGCGACGGCCTGCTCACCGCGATCACCTCAGGCCTAGTCGAGAATGACCGAGTGGTCGTCTACCCGCCCGACACCCTGACCGACGGCAAACGCATCCGCGAACTGGCCCGATAAAAAACCCCGACAGAACCCTCGGGCGGCTTTTAAAAAGCGTAAGGCATTAACAATACAAAATAAATTTCGCAGGTTTTTTTTTACCCCCCGACCGAAGAAACCTGGGTGTCTTTACGGGGTAAGATAAGATTGCATACCGGGTGACTCTCCGACCTTGTTAACTAAGGTTAAAGTCGGTCGTTTATGTCCCCGCCCCGAATTTCCGAAACCTACGCCACTGGCCGCTTGTTCACCTGGGCTTTGCTCTGGCTGGCGGCCCTGGTTTGCGCATCCGCTGCGCCGGCTACACCGCCGTATAGAATCGGTCTTAACAACCCTTTCGTAGGCAACTCATCGCTGACCACCGCCCAGCAAGTTCCCCTTTTTCAGGAGGCGGGTGCGGCCGCCCTTCGCCACATGGCATCAGGCGATGTAGGCTGGTCCTCGATCCAGACCTCGAACGGCCTGTTCACCTTTTCCAACGCGGACGCCATGCTGGCGGCCGGCCAGTCCATTGGTTTTCTGCCTACGTTTTATGGTGCCGACTCGGGCAACTACTACGTCCCCCCAGGCACGGCATCGACCAACGCCTGGAGCGCAGCCACCTACGGCACCCAGACCACCACTTACCTGCAAACCGTGGTTAACCGCTACAAGGGCACGGTGAAGTACTGGGAAATCGCCAACGAGATGAACGTGAAAACGACCCCGCCCGCAGGCTTCTCGGCGGCGGGTTACGCGGAGTTTTTGATTTATAATCGCAACGCCATACGCGCCGCCGATCCAGACGCGCAGGTCGTGATCGCCGGGCTGATGGTCAATTACGGCTACCCCATAGCCAATGCGTACCAGTGGCTGCGCGACGTGCTGGCGGCCGGCGGCGGGGCGGGCTTCGATGTCTTTAACTACCACGATTACAAATCCTGGTGGACTCTGCCCACGCACTACGACCAGTTCCGCTCCATTCTCGACGAAAACGGCCTCCAGTCCGTGCCTATCTGGATAACCGAAACAGCCCAGGCCAGCGTCTTCAGCGGGGCCAACATCAACCCGCCCTACGCCAACGTGGACGGGCAGGCCTCCGATATCTGGCGCCGTCCCTGTCTGCTCTTCGCCAAGGGTGCCCAAACCGTCTTTTGGCACAGCTACTGGGACAGCTCCACCGACACCTCGGGCTTTCGCAACATGGGCTTGGTAGATGCCAACGGCATCCGCAAAAAATCCTGGCACTCCAGCAAGCTCCTGCACGACAAGATCGAAGGATTCACCGCCGCCACCCTCGTCTCGTCCGGCGTGACGAACGACGATAACACCACCGGCGGTTCGGGAGTGTGGATCGTGCGGTTTGACTTTGCCAACGGAACCCGGCGCTGGGTGGCGTGGAGCCCCAACAACCAGTCGACGACGCTTGCCGGCCTGAGTGGAGTCTCCGGCCTCGCATTAACAACCGTCGTGCCCGCGAATGTTTCCTCGGACGGGCTGACTCCCACCTGGACGACCTCTACCTGCGCCGTCACTTCAGGCAACGCCAACCTCACCCTTGCCGACGCCCCCGTCCTCATCGAGCTGGCGGCCGCCCCCGCCATCACCACCCAGCCCGGTGCGCAAACCACCAACGTAGGCGGTTCCGCCAGTTTCTCGATCACCGCCACCGGCACCGCACCACTCACCTATCAGTGGCGGAAGGGCGGCGTGGATATCTCCGGCGCGACGTCCGCCACCTTGGCTTTGGCGAATGTACAAACGTCCGATGCGGCAGACTACACAGTTGTCGTGACCAACATCGGCGGCACGGCCACCAGTTCGGCAGGCACGCTCACCGTCAACAAACTCACCCAAACCATCACCTTCGCGGCGCTCTCCGATGCACCCTACGGCACGCCGCCCTTCACCCTTTCGGCCACTGCCGATTCGGCGCTTACGGTGACCTTTAGCGTCGTCTCCGGTCCGGCAACCTGGGACGGCAGCCTGCTTACGCTCACCGGTGCCGGCACCGTCACGCTACGCGCGGCACAATCCGGAAACGCCACCTACGCGGCGGCAGCAGGGGTGGACCGCTCCTTCTCTGTCACCGCCAACTTCGCCTCTTGGTTGCTAGGGTACTTCTCGGCCGGAGAACTGGCCGACCCCAACATCCCCGGGGCCACCGCCGACCCGGATGCCGACGGACTCAACAACCTGCTGGAATACGCCTTCGGTACCGATCCCCGCACCCCGACCAACGGAGCGCTGCCCGCCGGCACGGTGGAACTAAATCCGGCCGACGGCCTATCCCACCTGCTCCTGAACGCCTCGCTCAATTCCGCCGCCGCAACCACCTTGACGATCGGCACCGAGGTAACGGGGGATCTGCAAACCTGGCAGTCGGGCGCCGAATACACCGAAGTGGTGAGCGATACGACCAGCAACGGCGTGCGCATCCTCCGAATACGAGACAAGACAGCGATGGATGGCACCACGACCCGCCGTTTTATCCGATTAAAAGTCACCACCCCATAAAAACATTAAAACAGAATAAAGGAGATTCGCAGCAAGGCGAAGAGCACACTCACTAACCCTGCCTAGGCACCAAGCCGGGCTTGGTGCAATGCCGTTAAGGCATTCTTTTACTGTACTTTACATGCAATAGCGGACATAGGCTTGGGATGGAGACTTACCAAGCAGACCCAAAAGCCCCGGTTACATCGCCCTTGTCTGGCGACG
>JAIXRU010000029.1 GCA_027485045.1 Opitutaceae bacterium
GGCGCCTCCGCCCTCGTTCAGGCCGGCTTCGAGACCTTGGTCGAGGCGGGTTACCAGCCCGAGCTGGCCTACTTCGAGTGCCTCCACGAGCTTAAGCTCATCTGCGATCTCATGTACGAAAAAGGCATCTCCGGCATGCGCTTCTCGATTTCCGAGACCGCCAAGTATGGCGACATCACCCGCGGTCCTCGCGTGATCAACGCCAACACCAAGAAGGAGATGAAGAAGATCCTCACCGAGATCCAATCCGGCAAGTTCGTGAAGCAGTGGGTTGCCGAATACAAGGGCGGCCTGAAGAACTACAACGCTCTGCTCAAGGCCGGCGAGAAGCACCAGATCGAAAAGACCGGCGAACGCCTCCGCAATCTCATGCCTTGGATGCCCAAGCGCAACATCAGCGGCGTGGCCGGCTCCTACGCCTCGTAAGCCATAGCGTTTCCTCTCGTAATCCCAAGCGGGCGCCGACCTTTTCCGGGTGGCGCCCGTTTTCGTTTCCTTCGCTCATCCTCCGAGCCCCTCGATCCCTTCGCGTGAAAAAAATCATCCTCGCCACTCGCAAGAGTCCGCTCGCTCTCGCTCAGAGCGAGCAGGTGGCCGCGCATCTGCGCGACACCCTGGGCTGCGCGGTGGAGTTGTTCAAAATCGTCACCACCGGCGATAAACGCACCGAGTGGTCCCTCGAAAAGCAAGGCGGCAAGGGGCTTTTTACCAAAGAGCTGGAGGAGGCTTTGCTTCGCGGCGAAGCCGATCTGGCCGTGCATAGTTGCAAAGATCTGCCGGGCGAATTGCCCGCCGGCCTCTCTGTCGCCGGCTATATGCCACGCGAGGATCCGCGCGACATGCTCGTGCTGCGCGACGGAGTGGAAACCCCGGCGCTGATCGCCACCAGCAGCCCGCGCCGCCGTTTGCAGCTCGGCATGATTTTTCCCGAGGCCACGTTTACCGAAATTCGGGGAAATGTGGATACGCGCCTGCGAAAGATCGCCCAGGACCACGTGGCCGACGCCACCGTGCTGGCCTGCGCCGGCCTGCGGCGACTCGGGATTGGCGGCTGGCAGGGGGCGAGCTTTCACGCCTTGCCCTGCGCCCACATGGTCCCGGCGGTGGGGCAGGCGGCCATCGCGTTGCAAACCCGCACCGAGGATGCCCCGCAGTTTGCCGCTGTCTTGGATCGCAGAACGTGGCGCGCAGTTACGTTGGAGCGTGCCTTTCAGCATGCCTTGGGCGGAGGCTGTCAGACAGCGTTTGCCGCTCATGTGACGGCCGATACGCTCTGGTTTTACCATCCCGAGATCGGCCTGCGCAGCTTGCCCCTGAGCGATGCCGAGATCGATGCACCGGTCGAGACCGCCCGCGTGACCCTTAAATATTTCGGATTTCAGATTTAGTTCCACAGCGGGCACAAGAGGAGTCACAGAGAGCACCGGGCTGCCAAAATGATTTCCTCCGTGACCTCTGTGCTACCTCCCGTGCCCGCTGTGTAATTCCCTTCTTCATGTCTTCTTCCACTGGTATTGTTTATCTTGTCGGCGCCGGCCCTGGTGACCTCGGTCTGGTCACTTTTCGCGCCAAGGAACTCGTCGCGAGCGCCGACGTGCTCGTTTACGACTACCTCGTGCATCCCGAGCTGGTGAAGTGGTGCCGCCCCGAGTGCGAAGTCTTCTATGTCGGCAAGAAAGCCGGCTGCCACACGGTGCCGCAGGAAGAAATCGAGGCCTTGCTCGTGAAGCAGGCCATGGCGGGCAAGAAGGTGGTGCGTCTGAAGGGGGGCGATCCCTACATCTTCGGGCGCGGTGGCGAAGAGGCCCGCGCACTGGTCAAGGCCGGAGTCGCGTTCGAGGTGGTGCCCGGGGTCACGGCCGCGCTCGCCGCCGGGGCTTATGCCGGCATCCCCCTCACCTACCGGAATCTCAGCACCTCGCTCGTGCTTCTCACCGGACACGAAGACCCGAACAAGACCGGTGCGCAGGTCGATTGGCGTAGCTTCGGCGCGCTCAAGCATACCACCCTCGCAATCTACATGGGCATGGGACGGCTGGAGTTTATCCTCGGCGAATTGCAGGCCGGCGGGCTTGCCGCCAGCACCCCGGCTGCGGTCGTCCAGTGGGCCTCGCTCGGACGCCAGCGCAGCGTGGCCGGCACGGTTGCGGATTTACCCGGCAAGGTGGCGGCCGCCAAGTTGGCCGCACCATCCATTATTTTTATCGGCGAAGTGGTCCGCGATCACGAAGCGATAGACTGGTTTGAGCATCTGCCGCTCTTTGGTCGGCGGATAGCAATCACCCGCACCCGCGACCAAAACAGCGAACTGCGCGAAAAACTGGAAACCCTCGGAGCCGAGGTTCTGGAAATCCCGCTGATCACGATTTCCAAGGCCGTGGATAAACACGGCTTCGTCGAGATTCTGGCCGAGCTAGGCGGCTACGATTGGATCGTATTCACCAGCGCGAACGGCGTCCGTTATTTCTTCGAGGATTTCCTCAAAGGCTTTAAAGACATTCGTGCGCTTGGCCTCTTGCGCTTCTCCTGTATCGGTCGCGCCACTGCGCGGGAAATCGAGAAATACCACATCCGTGTAGAGTGCATGCCCGACACCGCCACCGGCCTCTCCCTCGCCGATGCCTTGATTGCCACCGGCAGCCTCGATAGCGCCAAAGTCATCGTCGTCACCGGAAATTTGAACCGCGATAAACTGGTGCGTAAGCTAGAAGCTGCCCGCGCCATCGTAGACCAGTTGCCGCTCTACAAGACGGAAAAAACCGATCTGACCGACGACCCGGTGGCGGACGATTTTCGTCAGCACGGTGCCGACGCCATCCTCTTTGCCAGCTCCTCCGCCGCCGAGTCGTTCCACGCCCAGGCGGAAGGCCTGAAACTCGCTTCTACTGCGAAAACCCCCTTGGTCGGCAGTATCGGCGAACAAACCTCCGAAAGCCTCACCGAACTGGGCATGCCACCGGATTTCGTGGCCGCCAAGCCCAGCCTCGACTCATTAATTGAGGGCTTGATCGCTCAGTTTAAGCAGAAATCGAAAACTTCAACCGCTACGACGCCTTGAGACGCCCGGCAGCTTGCACAGATAACCGATTCCCATTATGATTTCGGGTTTAGGAGCTGTGTTCATAATAAACCGATGCTTCGTGAGAGGGAAACCAAGCTCGGCCAAGGCGTGAGAGGCGGAGGTGGCCCAGAGGGCCATGCCGCCTCTCACAACGCCGGCCCAGACTTGCTCCACGCTTTCCCTGTAAGGCCTTGGCGACGGGCGGATTTTAAATCCAGACACGCCCCCTAAGACAAGCGATTTACGGCTTGGCTATCCGCCAAACCCATGCTTTCAAAGTCCCGGCTTTTACCTCGCCGTTTTCCCCTATGATTACCCTGGATTGTCACGATCTTGAGTCTCACATCCGTACCCACCGGAAGTCTGTATTTTTGAAACTTTTAGACGAGTCGCTCGACTTCGTTTTTATCAAAGACACCGACAGCCGTTTTCTTTATAGCAACCGGGCGCATTCGAAACACCTGCATCGCACCGAAGACCAGCTAATTGGCAAAAACGACCTTGAGCTGTATCCAGAGGAATACGCCAACGCCTTTTACGCCGATGAGACCCGACTTTTCGGCGATCACCTGCCGATGGTAAAGGTGGAGCTTACCCGCCATCAATCCGGTCAAAAATTTTACACTCTCACCATTAAGCAGCTTGTGGCCTCGCCTCAGGGCCAGGTGCTGGGTTTGATGGGCATTTCGCGCAAGGTTTCGGCGTCGAATCGCGAAGAACTTTTGGCCGTTCGCGAGGATCTGATCGAGATGGTCAAAAATGATCTGGGTGATCAGGTCACCCCCTCGCAACTCAACTCCCTGCGCGCCTCCTTCGAGGCCCTTTCGGTTTCGTAAACTATTGCGGGTCCCGGCTACAGGCGTAACGACAACACTTGTTGAATGCCTGCTTTGTTTCATTACGTAGGATTGAGCGTGAGCTCAATTCTAACGGTGTGTTTGGAGTTAAATCAAAAAACACCTCGTAATGGGACTTTAGCGTGGCCCGATGTAGCCCCGACCGGTGGTCGGGGTCTCTGGTAAACGCCCGAACACCGGTTGGGCCTACACCAAACGAAAGTCTCATTTCATGCCATAACAGGAGTTAAAGCAGGCACTCGCGAATGCCGCTTAGTTAGGCAGGGTAGCCCCAACGGGGCGTCTTACTCTAGCCTAGGGCAACGCCTTAGGCATCAGAAGCTAACGATAAAAAGCCCTGAAGGGGCGGTCTAAGTCAGATACACCTATAAGCCCCCTTAACTAAGTGCCATTCCAGTCACTCGCTGATTTCCCCCCAAGAGATTCTGGCGTCCAATTGGCATCACCGGGGCATGTAGCCTGCTAATAAGCGGATGTGAAACACCACTCGCTTCTTCGCCCTTCAGCCGTCAATTTCTCCCTAAGGATTTCTAGTTTATTGGTTTGGGCACTCATTACCCTTGCTTGGGTTTCCCCCGCTCCGCGCCTCGCCGCTGCGACCTTCGACTTGGCCGGCGCCACCGTGTCCGACATTCAGGAGGCCTACGCCTCCGGCGCTCTGAATGCAGAAAAGCTCACCGCGCTTTACCTTAAACGCATCGAAACCTACGAACCTGCCCTTAACGCCCTGCTCGCGCTAAACCCACGCGCTTTGGACGAAGCCCGCGCACTGGACGTCGAACGCACCGCCAAGGGCCCTCGCGGCCCGCTGCACGGCATCCCCGTCATTTTAAAGGACAACTTCGATACCGTGGACCTGCCTACGACGGGAGGTTTTTTCGGACTCAAAGGGTCCTTGCCTCTCCAGGATTCCACCGTGGTGGCCCGCCTGCGAGCGGCGGGCGCGATCATCCTCGCCAAGGCCAACATGTCCGAATTCGCCTCCGGTGGGGCGATGAGTTCCGTGGCCGGCGCGATGCGCAACCCCCACGCGCTCGACCGCGCCCCCGGCGGCTCCTCTGGCGGCTCCGGCGTCGCCATCGCCGCCTACTACGCTCCCCTCGGGTTCGGGACCGACACCGGCGGCTCCATCCGCAGCCCATCCACGACCAACGGAATAGTCGGTTTGAAACCCACCCTCGGCTTGTTGTCCCGCGCTGGAATCATCCCCCTGTCCTTATCTTTGGATACAGGAGGCCCAATGACACGCAGCGTTTACGACCTCGCGGCATCGCTCAATGCGACTGCGGGCGGCGAGGACCCGCGCGACCCGGCCACGCGCCTGTCCGCTGGGAAAACCGTGGCCGACTACACCCGCGCTCTGGACCCTGCAGCCTTGCAAGGAGCGCGCATCGGCGTGGCCCGCGGCTTTCTCGGGCAGGATGCCGATGTGGACGCCGTGTTTGAGTCCGCGTTGGCCGCCATGAAAGCCAAAGGCGCGATTTTGGTCGACGTTCAGTATCCCGACACCGTCCTAAAAATCCGTAACGAACTCTACAATGCGGTGCGCAAACCCGAGTTTAAGGCCCAAATCGCCGACTACCTCGCCACCCTTCGGCCCGGTTACCCGAAGAATCTGGCGGACGTGTTGGCCTTATCCGAAAAAGTCACCTCGCCTACGTCCCACGGCGTGCAGCCCAACCCAGGTCGCCTCACCCTGTATCGCCAAGAGTTAAAAATGCCCCCTCTCACCGATCCCGTTTACCGCGCTGCCATAGATTTTGGTATGCCCTTTGTTCGGGCGTCTATGCAGGGCGTATTTGAGGCCAACCAACTCGATGCCATCGTCTATCCGACCAATCCCAAATCGACCGCGAGGGTGGGGGAAGAGCCACCCAGTCCCTCGGGTGTGGGAGCCGGTGCCCCGACCAATTCCCCCTATACCTTTGCCAATCTGACCGGCTTTCCCGAGCTCACGATACCGGCTGGGTTCAATAGCAATCGCCTCCCGGTCGGCATCAGCTTCTTTGGCCGCGCCTGGAGTGAGCCGCGCCTGCTCGCGCTCGGTTACGCCTACGAACAAGCCACCCACGCCCTGCGCATCCCCCTGCACGCCCCAGCCCTGCCAGGCGAACGCATCGAGTATTAACCCAGCCGTTCCATGCTCCGGATTTCAACGTTACCGCGTTTCAAAATTCTCTTTTTACCTGCTCCGCTTACCAGCTCTACACGCTCTACTAGCTATACCAGTTTGCCAGCTCCCTCCGCTTTTCAGCATTTCCGAATTTCAAAATTTCAACTTTTCCCTTTTCCCGCCCTCCGCCCCGCTTACCAGCTTACTAGCTTACTAGCTCTAGCAGCTTACCAGCTCTACTAGCTCAAGCGGCCGCGCGGCCGCTACCCATCCAACGGCGACCTGACCCCCAGCCCCGGTTTCTGCATGACATGCGTATAGATCTGCGTGGTCTCCAAGCTCGCATGCCCCAGTAAATCCTGAACCGTCCGTATATCGGTGCCCGCCTCCAGCAAATGCGTGGCAAACGCGTGCCGCCAGGTATGACAACTCACCGGCTTCACGATCCCCGCCCGCTGCGCCGCCACTTTCACCGTTCGATGCAACGCATTATCGCTCAAATGGTGCCTACGCTCCCGCCCACTCCGAGGATCCACCGAAAACCCCTTCGCCGGAAACAACCACTGCCACCCCCACTCCCTCCCCGCATTCGCATACTTCACCTCCAATGCGCCCGGCAACCACACCCCATCCACCCCCGCGCTCACATCCTGCCTCCAACGCTCCTGCAAACGCTCCACATGATCTGCCAAACCCGCACGCAACACCTGCGGCAACATCACCACCCTATCCTTCCCACCCTTCCCATCCCTTACCATCAGCACCCCCCGATCAAAATCCACCTCCTTCACCCGCAATCGCAAACACTCCATCAAGCGCAAACCCGCCCCATATAATAAACCCAACATCAACGCCGGCGTCCCCTCCACCTGAGCCAATAAGCCCCTCACCTCCTCCCTCGACAACACCTCCGGCAACCTCCGCCCCCGCGACGCCCGCAACGTATCGCCCAAGTCCCCCAACTCCCGATTTAAAACCCGCTTAAAAAAATATAAAACCGCCGATAACGCCTGATTCTGCGTACTCGCCGACACCTTTCGCTCGACCGCCAAATACTCCAAAAACGCCCGCACATTCTTTGCCTCCGGTTCCGCTGCGCCAATAAACAACAAATACCGACTCACCAATTCCACGTAAGTCTGTTCCGTGCGAATCGAGTAATGATTCACCCGCAACGACCTCCGCAACCCCTCCACCCAAGCCGCCGACTCCGGATGCGCCCCCTCCTTGGTCCCCGCCCCCCCCGCTACATTAGCAACCGCCACCACCTGATTCACCCCGCTCGCCTTCACCCGAAACTTCAAACTCGCCTTAACCTCCCCCGGACTCACCTCCCACCGCCACCGCTCCACCGCCCTACTTAGTAAAACCAAAGACTTGCGAATCTCACCCAACAAGGCCTCAGTCGGCGGAGGCACATCCTTGATTAAGAAGGCCTTATAAGCTGCGATACACTCATTCAGCTCAAAAGACTCGCAATTTAATCGCGCAAACCCCACAAACCGTTCCATATGAATCCCCCACCAATGCGCTTGCTCCTCGGAGGGATCCAACTGGTTAACCTCCAAGACACGACGCGACCAAGGTTTCAATTCCCGCAGCGGCAGATTATTTACCATCCTTTTACCCAAAAAGTCCCGCCCAAAAAGTCCAGCTTTTTGAGCATTTGCAGGCTCCTTCCTGTTTAGGCCAACTTCGCGTCACCTACACAACGTTCGGCAAAAAAAAACTTGATCCC
>JAIXRU010000306.1 GCA_027485045.1 Opitutaceae bacterium
CGCCACGCCATGAACCCGTCCTCGCCTTCCGCCGCTGTTCCGCCCGCCCCCTCCGCCTCCCCCTCGCGCACTCCGGTTTACGCGCTCGTAGGCAACCCCAACTGCGGCAAATCCACCCTTTTCAACGCCCTCACCGGCCTGAAACAAAAGGTGGGCAACTACCCCGGTGTCACCGTTGAGCGCAAGGTCGGCACCGCCTACACCCAGCACGGCCAGCCGCTTACTCTCATCGATCTGCCTGGGGCCTACTCGCTTGCCGCCCGCTCGCCCGACGAAGCCGTCACTCGTGACGTGCTCCTCGGTCGCCGCGCCGATACGCCCACGCCCGACCGCATCATCTGCATCGCCGACGCCACCAACCTCGAGCGCAACCTCTACCTCGTTCACCAGATTCTCGACCTCGGCCGGCCGGTCGTGCTCGTGCTTAACATGATGGATCTCGCGGCCCAGGCCGGCCTGACGGTGCGCGCCGACCGCCTGAGCCGCGAACTGGGCATCCCGGTCATTCCTTGCGAAGCCGCCCACGGCAAGGGTCTGATCGAACTCAAGCTCGCCCTCTCTCGCCCCGACCTGCCGCTGCCCCGTCACGCCTGGGATGTGCCCGCCGCGCTCGCCTCCGCCGTGGCCGAATTGCAGGCCTCCCTGATGGCCAACGATGCCAAGGCTCCGCTGGTGGCCCGCGCCGAAGCCCTCCTGCTGCTCACCGACAACGATCCGGTGCGCGTCGCCGGCTCCACCGCCCACTCCCACGCCACCACCCAAATCCTCGAATCCTGGAAAAAACGCTGGGCCGCCACCTCCACCGACTGGTCCGGGGTGCTCGTAGCCGCCCGCTACGACGCCATCGGCCGCCTCGCTCAGGAAACCATCACCGGTCCCGCCGAAGGCTCCGTCCACCCCGGCTCCTCCGCCCTG
Source organism: Opitutaceae bacterium (assembly GCA_027485045.1). Lineage (GTDB taxonomy): Bacteria > Verrucomicrobiota > Verrucomicrobiia > Opitutales > Opitutaceae > IMCC26134_A. The sequence goes on from JAIXRU010000306.1 coordinate 916, forward strand.
CAAACCAGCGACCGTATCGACGCCGTGGTTACCCATCCGGTCTGGGGCTGGGCGGTCTTCGCCGCCATCATGGCGACGATGTTTTTCGGCATCTTCACCCTCGCCTCCATTCCCATGGGCTGGATCGAAAGCCTGGTCGCCGCTCTATCCGGCCAGGTCTCCGGCCTCCTTCCTCCGGGTGAGTTTCACGACCTCGTCCTCGACGGCGCCCTTGCCGGCGTCGAAGGCGTGATCATTTTTCTACCCCAGATTCTCATCCTGTTTTTCTTCATCGGCCTGCTCGAAAGCACCGGCTACATGGCGCGCGCCGCCTTCATCATGGATCGCGTCATGAGCCGCGTGGGGCTCAACGGGAAAAGCTTCATTCCCCTGCTCAGCTCCTACGCCTGCGCCATCCCCGGCATCATGGCCGCCCGCACCATTGAGGAGCCCAAGGATCGCCTCGTCACCATTCTGGTAGCGCCCTTCATGAGCTGCTCGGCGCGGCTGCCGGTTTATCTCTTGCTCATCGCCGCCTTGGTCGGGGCCAGTGAAGTTCCGGTCGGCACCCAGGTCGGGCTCATGTTGCTCATGTATGCGCTCGGCACCGGCGGCGCTTTTTTCTTTGCCTGGCTTTTTAAGAAAACCCTGCTGCGCGGCGCACCCCCGCTCATGATCATGGAGCTCCCGCCTTACCGCCTGCCCCGCGTGCGCGACGTGCTCTTCCAAATGGCCGAGCGCGGCTGGATCTTCGTCAAGCGCGCCGGCACCGTCATCCTCGCCCTCTCCGTCGTGCTCTGGTTCTTGGCCAACTACCCCAAGCCGCCCGCCGATCAACCCGCCGCCGATCCGCTCGCCTACAGCTACGCCGGACGTGCCGGCCATATCCTCGAGCCCGCCATTGCCCCGCTCGGCTTCGATTGGCGCATCGGTATCGGCCTCATCCAATCCTTCGCCGCCCGCGAAGTGTTCAACAGCTCCATGAGCGTGATTTTTTCCGTCGAAGAGACCGACGACGAAGACGCCTCCCGCGCCCAGCTCCGCGATGCCCTGCACGCCGCCACGCGGCCCGAAGGCAGCCCGCTCTTTACCCCGCTGGTATGCCTGAACCTGATGGTTTTTTATGTCTTCGCCATGCAGTGCATAAGCACCATCGCCGTGGTGAAACGCGAGACCGGCGGCTGGAAGTGGCCGCTCTTTCAACTCGCCTACATGACCGGCACCGCCTGGCTGGCCTGCTTCGTGATCTACCAGGTCGGCCGCGCCCTCGGGTTTTAAGATTTCTCGTCCACCGCCCGACACCATGCCCGCCACTTGGCAACAACCGCTCGCCCTCGCCGTGGTCGCCTTCGCCGCCTCCTGGCTGATCCTGCGCGCCTGGCGCAAGCGCCGCGCCGCCACCACCACCGGCGGCTGCGGCTCCGGCGACGAGGGTGGTTGCGGCTGCTCCGCGCTTAAGAAAACCCTGCGCAACGGCTCCTCGGCTCGCTAGCCCGGAGCCTGCCGCCCGCTTTTCAGGGAACTGCGTCGCGCTAATAGACGCACGCCAGTAACACGTCGGCGACCTATTCACCATTGACCTGCCTGAAATCTACCACTATCTATCAAATTCTACCAAACCTTTCCACAACCCCGCATTTTTCCCGCCCCAGGCGCTCCTCCCCATGATCACCGAAGATCAAGTCCGCAAGGCAGTAAACGATGTCGTAAGTCGCATGAACCTACGCACTCCGGTCGCCACGGCGGTAACCCCCGCTCCCGCGCCCTTGCCCGCCGCTCCCTCCAGTTCGCCCATCGTCATCACCCGCGAGTTGCCCACCAAGGCCAAGGCCGCCGTGCTGGTGGCGAAGGAAAAAATCGAACTGCGCGAATTCCCGGTCCGTCCAATCACCGACGACGAAATCCTAGTGAAAGTCGAAGGCTGCGGCGTTTGCGGCACCGACGTACACGAGTTCCGCCACGACCCCTTTAACCTTATTCCCGTCGTGCTCGGGCACGAAGGCACCGGCACCATCATCGCCCTGGGCAAAAACGTGACCCGCGACAACGGCGGCAAGGTGGTCAAAGTCGGCGACCGCATCGTCACCAGCGTGATGACCTGCGGCAAATGCGACGCCTGTCTCTACACCCCCGGACGCACCAATCTCTGCGATACCCTGGGCGTTTACGGCCTGCTGCCCGATACGCCGCGCGACCACCTCAACGGCTGGTTTGCCGAATACATCATCATCCGAAAAGGTGCCACCTTCTTCGTGGTCAATGACATGAATGCCAACCTCCGCATGCTCATCGAGCCCGCTGCGGTGGTGGTGCATGCGCTCGAACGCGCCAAATCCACCGGCCTGCTGAATTTTCGCAGCCGCGTCGTCGTGCAGGGTTGCGGCCCCATCGGCCTGCTCCTGCTGGCCGCCGTGCGCACCGCCGGATGCCAGCACATCGTCGCGGTCGATGGCGACGACAACCGCCTGCGCATGGCCGCCAAACTCGGGGCCGACAACCTCATCAATTTTAAAAACTACCCCGACTCCGAACAACTCGTCGGTGCGGTCAAACAGGCCACCAAGGGCACCGGCGCCCACTTCGCGTTTCAATGCACCGGAGTGCCCGCCGCCGCCGCCAACGTCTGGAAATTCGTGCGACGCGGAGGCGGTTTGTGCGAAGTCGGCTTTTTCGTCGATAACGGCGAATCCAAGATCAACCCCCACCGCGACATCTGCCAAAAGGAGATCACCGTGGTCGGCTCCTGGGTGTACACCGTGGACGAATATCCCATCGCCTATAATTTCCTGCGCCGCGCCCAAGGCATCGGCCTGCCGGTCGAAGAACTCATCACCCACCGTTTCCCGCTCGCCAAACTAGACGAAGCGATGCGCGCAAACATCCGCCAGGAAGGCATCAAAGTGGTCTTCGATCCCGAGGCCTCCTGATCCGCCTTCGCATGCCGTGGGATAAAGGCCATGCGTAGAGTCGTCGCTCGCCGACGACCGTGTTTGGAGTCTGTACGCACACCCGGCCACGCGGTCGTCGGCGAGCGCCGAGCCTACCCCAAATTTATGACCCCAGGCTTTTGCAGCCTTTGCATGCGCAAGGCCCGCCAGATTACGTAGTTTGAGCTACGGCAGCGGGCGTGATCACCGCCGAGATGGCATCGCGCAATAAGGTCAATCGTTCTGTATTCGACTGTTTGTCCGGTGTGGCGTTCTCGATGTAGAAGGTGTCGATCGCAATATCGCGCTCGGTGCCGATCCGGGCAAAGGTGATGTCGAAGCCGTGGTCACTGATCAGTTTCGCAAGGCTGAACAAAAGGCCGATTTCGTCGCGCGCCTGCACCTCGACAATCGTGCGCTCCAGCGAGATTTCGTGATACACCTCCACCGAAGGCGGAAAACTCGCCGCGTGTTCGGGCGCTTTATCCATGCCATAACGGGTGCTGCGGACTTTTTTGGCCTGCGCCACGATGTCCGGGTAAAGGTCCTTGCCCGTGTTCAGGGCCTGCTCGACGGTGCGCGCGAAAATCTCCTGCGCCTTGGCGCTCTGCACCACACCGCGCCCGGGCTCGACCACATAAAAGGTATCGATCGCGATATGATCATTACGCGAGATAACCTTGGCCGACAAAATCGACAACCCGGCGACCGAAAACGCCCCGGCCAGTTTATAAAACAGCCCCGCCCGATCCCAAGTCGCCACATCGACCACCGTGAGCGAACGATTGAGGTCGTCATGCCACTCGATCACCGGCCGCAGGCTGCTCACCGCATCCGATCGTGAGATCGAAGTGAGCAATTTGTTCACCATGCGGATATGCAGGGCGATTTGCTCCGCGTCGGTGTGGACAAAATAACGCTCCGGCAGCAGATGGAAATGCGCCGTGATTTCCTCCGCGCTGATGCCGGGGATCTTCTTGGCTACGAGTTCCTGGAAAGTGGACTGCATGAGCGCGGTGTTACGGGTGGCTAGGGTGGCTCCGTGGATTAGCTGATCCAGCGTAGCCCGATAGAGTGCGCTGTGCAGGGTGTTCTTGTAGCCATTCCACAGGCCGGCCGACGTGCCGCGCGCATCGCAAAATGTGTGCACGGTGAGGTAGCGAAGTTTGTCCGGATCAGGGACGAGTTCTGCGAAAGCGACGGCGGAAGCGGGGTCATCAATATCCCGCTTTTGCCAAAACCGTGCCATGATCAGGTGGTTTTTTATAATATAAGTTACAATATCCTGCTCCGCTGCGCCAACCTGCATGCGTGCCAGCAGGGGCAAGGCGATATCCACCCCGAAATCCGCGTGCCCCTTGATTCCCTTGGCTTTCCCTATATCATGAAGCAGCAAAATGAGATACAGAAGCACCGGGTTCGCGGTTTCGTGCAGGATCGCCCGGTATTTTTGGGTCATTTCCTCCGTGCTGGTGAAAATGGCGTCGAGCTCGCGAATGGCATTCAGCGTATGAATATCGGCCGTGTAGCGGTGATAAAACTCGTGCTGGACCAAACAGGTGAGCCCCTGAAATTCGGGGATAAACCGCGCCAGCACCCCGAGCTCATGCATCAACGCCAGCGTCGGATAAACCGCCCCCGCCTCCTCCAGGATGCTCTTAAAACTGATGTTAGCGGCGTGATCTTCCGTCACCTTCCGGGTGAGCAACGGCAACGATTCACGAATCAGCGACTGCAGCGTGAATTCGGGCTGCGCGTTCAGCGATTGGCAGTGCCGGAAAACCCGCACCAACCGCACCGGGTCGTTTTTAAAAACCTGTGCGCTCTCCGCACTCAACTCGCTGCCACGCAGGATAAAACCATCGATCCGCTTGCTCCGGATGTAGCGATGCGCGCGCACCGTCTCGCGAAACGAAATCGCTTTCCCGGCCGAGGCTTCGAGCGTCAGCGCGAGCCGGTTTTCCACCAGTCGGGAGATACGAAAGATCAACTGCGCCGATCGGTAATAATCGTGCATGAACTGCTCCACCCGCCCCAGCGTATCCTGATTGGTGTAACCCACACCCAGCGCGATGCGTGGCTGCGCCTCCAAATCCAGCAAGTCCGTAGGCCGCCGGCTCTGGAAATGCAGCTCGTTGCGCACCCGCAGCAGAAACTCGTAGGCACGCTTAAAGTCCCTCAACTCATTGCGTTTCAAGTAACCCTGCTCGACCAACTCGTCCATCGAGCTGATACCCAGTTTCACCCGCGCCATCCACAGGGTGTTTTGATAATCCCGCAGTCCGCCCACTCCGCTCTTGATATCCGGCTCCTGCAAAAACACCGAGCCCCCATGCTTCGCCCGGCGCGTCGCTTGGTCTTCCAAACGCACCCGGATGTAGTTTTTCGGGTCATCCTGCGTGTAGTAGCTGCGGTAAGCCGACCCGAACCCATCGAAAAGGGCCTGCGCGCCTGCGATCAACCGCGCCTCCAAAAGCGCGGTTTTGGTCTGAATATCCTTCTTCGCCTCCTCAAACACATCATCCACCGTGCGCGTGGAATAACCGACCTTTAGCCCGCAATCCCACAAAACATAAAGCACCTCGTCGATCAGGTGCTGCTGCATCGGTTTGATAACCGAAAGGCGCACCTTCGACGGAAACAAAAACATGATGTCGATATCACTCAGCGGACTGAGCTCGCCCCGCCCGTAGCCTCCCAGCGCGACCAACGCGCAGGTCGTCGGCAAGTCACCGTTCAGACGCTCAAAACTGGCCAAGGCATGCGCATACAAATGGGACAACATCACATCCACCATGGCCGAGCGGGCGCGTGCCACGGGCAAGCCCGACTCCCCGCCATCGTGACGCATCCGTATCATGGCGCTTTCCAAGCGCAGGAAGACTTTGCATGCCGCCAAACGCGTCGCACGCGGGGAGTCCGGCTCAAAGTTGAGACGTTCTCGGGCGTGTTTTTGAATACGGCCGATGAAAGGAGCTGGGCTGGGCATGCGCGGTGCGGTGGGTATGCGGAAACGTAACAATGCCACCGTGGGGGTAAATTCCCTGTGTCGCAAAGCGTTAAATACCTCCATGCCGCCGCCCCTTTCACTCCCTAGCCCCTTTGCACTTAGTTTAAACAATCCTAACCAAATCTCACACAACAAGCTAAGGCACAGTGTAACCAATTTGGTTACACTGTGCCTTAGCTTGGCCTCCCCCCGACCGAACTGGCATGGGCACTCAACCGGTTGAAGGCTTCGGCGCTCGACCGGGCTTCGGCGGCGGGCAGGGGAGGTGGCTTGAGGTTTTGCCGGGCAGCCCATTGCGCTTGGTTCCTTTCGGGCAGCGCCTTTCGCGTAACCGCCCGTCCGCTCATCGCCCGTCCGCCGTCAAGCTTGCCTCGCCCGCAGCCGCCCCGTTGGCTCGGCGGTTTATTTTACGCCCATGCCCGAGATCACCAAGAGCTACGAAGCCCGCGATGTTGAAGCCAAATGGTATGCCGCCTGGCAGGAAGCCAAGTGCTTCGCCGGCGTCGCCGCGCCCGGCCAGGAGACCTACACCATCGTCATCCCGCCGCCCAACGTCACCGGCATCCTGCACATGGGCCACGTGCTCAACAACACCCTCCAGGACGCCCTCATCCGCCGCGCCCGTCTCGAAGGCAAAGCCGCCTGCTGGATCCCCGGCACCGACCACGCCGGCATCGCCACCCAGACCATGGTGGAAAAACACCTCAAAAAAACCGAGGGCAAGGGCCGCCGCGACCTCGGCCGCGAGGAGTTCCTGAAACGCGTCTGGTCCTGGCGCGACGAAAAGGGCGACCACATCCTCAAGCAGCTCCGCGAGCTGGGCTGCTCCTGCGATTGGGACCGCACCCACTTCACCATGGACCCCGGCTACTCCCAGGCCGTGCTCACGTCCTTCATCAAACTCTTCGACCAGGGCCACATCTACCGCGGCAAACGTATGGTCAACTGGTGCCCCGTCTCCCTCACCGCCCTCTCCGACGAAGAGGTCGAGATGCGCCCGACCAAGGGCCACATTTACCGCCTGCAATACGAACTCGTCGAGCCGTCCACCACCACCGACGCCGAGGGCAACACCCTCCCGCTCACCCACCTCTTCCTCGAAACCACCCGCCCCGAAACCATCGCCGCCGACGTCGCCGTGGCCGTCCACCCGACCGACCCGCGCTACACCCACCTCGTGGGCAAAAAGGTCTGGCGCCCGCTCGGCGAGCGTATCCAGATCCCCATTATCGCCGACGAGGCCGTCGATCCCGCCTTCGCCGCCGGCGCGCTCAAGGTCACGCCCGCCCACGACAAGGTGGACTTCGAGATCGGCCAGCGCCACCGCCTGCCCGTGATCGACGCCCTCAACGCCGACGGCACCATGAACGAGCTGGCCGGCCCCGAGCTAGCCGGGCTCGACCGCTTCGAAGCACGGAAAAAAGCCGCCGAGCTCCTCTCCGCCAGCGGCCACCTCATCGAGGCCAAACCCTACGAGAACAACGTCGGTCACTCCCAGCGCGCCGGCGTGCCCATCGAGCCTCGCCTCACCCAGCAATGGTGGCTGCGCTACCCCCGCGTCGAGGAGGCCAAGGCCGTCGTGCGCGACGGCCTTATCCAGATGCACCCCGATCGCTGGTCGAAGGTTTACCTCAACTGGCTGGAAAACATTCAGGACTGGTGCATCTCCCGCCAGCTCTGGTGGGGCCACCGCATCCCCGTCTGGTATGCCAAGGGCGTGGACCGCGAGAAACTCACCGAGGCCGACCTGCGCGACCCGGCCAAAATCCACGTGTCCCTCGCCGGTCCCGCCGACCCCGAGAACTGGATACAGGAGGACGACGTGCTCGACACCTGGGCCAGCTCCTGGCTCTGGCCCTTCGCCACCCTCGGCTGGCCCGACGCCGAGGCCCAGGCCAAGGCCGGTTTTGCCAACTTCTACCCGACCACCACACTGGCCACCGGCGCCGACATCATTTTCTTCTGGGTCGCCCGCATGATCATGGCCGGCCTCGAATTCGCCAAACCCGGCGCGCCCGTCGAAGAACGCATTCCGTTCAAGCACGTTTATTTCAACGGCATCGTGCGCGATAAGCAGGGCCGCAAGATGTCCAAGACCCTCGGCAACTCGCCCGACCCGCTCGACCTCATCCAGAAATACGGCGCGGACGGCCTGCGCTTCGGCCTGCTCCAGATCGCCCCGCTCGGCCAGGACGTGAAGTTCGACGAGGACCGCATCGAGAGCGGCAAAAACTTCTGTAACAAAATCTGGAACGCCGTCCGTTTCCGCCAGATGAGCGGCCCAGCCGGCGACAACTCCTCGCTCGCCGCCGTGCTGGCCCGCCTGGATGCCACCCAGGTCGACGACGACGACCACGCCCTGCTCGCCTCTCTCCTCGACCTTACCGCCCTGCTCGAAAAGTGCTTCGCCGACTTCGAATTCGCCGCCGCCACCCAGGGTTTATACACCTTTTTCTACACCGATTTCTGCGATTGGTATGTCGAGGTGGCCAAGGCCCGCGTGCAGGATCCCGCCGCCCGCGACCACGTGCTCGCCGTGCAGGACCTTGTTATCCGCCAGTTCCTGCTCCTCTTCGAGCCCTTCGCGCCCTTCATCACCGAAGAGCTCTGGTCGCTGCTCGGCTACGTCGCCCCCGGCACGCGCTTCGTGCAGGATACCCGCATTGAAACCGCCGCCGCCCTCCGCGCCGCCCTCGCCACCCGTGGCGTTAGCATCGACACCGCCGCCGCCGGACGAGTGGCCAAGCTCAAGGATACCGTCACCTTCGCCCGCCAGCTCAAGGCCGACAAAGCCGTCGCCCAGAAACGCGACGTGCTCTTCTCCGTGCTCGCCGACGACGCTCAGTGGGCCGGTCTCGGCGCCGCCTCCGCCAAGTTCACCCGCCTGGCCGGCGCCGCCTCGCTCACCCGCACCACCGCCGAGCCCGCCCTGCCCGCCATCGTGACGCCGCTCGGCACGCTCTACCTCGATACCGGAGTAAAAATCGACGCCGCCGCCGAGCGCACCCGCTTGGCCAAAGAGTTGGAGCAGGTGGTCAAACACATTACCGGCACCAAGGCCCGCCTCGGCAACGAAGCCTTCACCAGCAAAGCCCCCCCGGCCGTGCTGGAAGGCGCGCGCAAACAACTCGCCGACCAAAAGGTCAAACGCGCCGAACTCGAACGCCTGCTCGCCAGCCTGGGCTGATCATCTCGCCTATCGTTAAATGCGTTAGGCGACCCTTATCTTTACTTTTCCACCCAACGCACCTAAGTTAAGCTAAATGAGCGTTCCCGTCGCCGCCGATCCTGTTGCCGTTATTAAACCTGACTTGGAGACTCTCTCCGCCGAAGATCGAATCCGCTGGGCCGTGGGCGAGTTCGGCGACGGGCTCATCCTCTCCACCAGCTTCGGCATCCAGGCCGCTGTCATGCTGCATCTGGCGACGCAGGTGGCGCCCAAGATTCCGGTCGTATTTATCGACACCGGCTACCATTTCCCCGAGACCTACCGCTTCGCCGACGAGTTGACCAAACGGCTAAGCCTCAACATCAAGGTTTACGCGCCCCGCCTCTCGCCCGCCTACTACGAGGCCCGCTACGGCAAACGCTGGGAACTCGGCCTCGACGGCCTCAAAGCCTACAACTTCGACCACAAGGTCGAGCCCATGGACCGCGCCGTGCGCGAGCTCGGCGCCACTGCCTGGCTGGCCGGCCTGCGTCGCGTGCAGGCCTCCACCCGCGAGGCGCTGCCCTTCGTGCAGGTGCAAAACAAGATCTCCAAAATCCACCCGATCCTCGATTGGGACAACCGCGCGATCTACCGCTACCTCACCGCCAACGACCTGCCCTACCATCCGCTCTGGGATCAGGGTTACGTCTCCATCGGCGACTGGCACAGCAGCGCCCCGCTCCAGCCCGGCCAGACCGAGGAGCAAACCCGTTTCGGCGGCGTCAAACGCGAGTGCGGCCTCCACGAAATCAGCGGACGCGGCGATTTTTCGATCTAAGCCTGTCCGTTCTTGCGCTTCGCCGCGCGCGCAAACTCCCGCACCAGCGCGAAACCCGGGGCCCAGACCATAAAGAAAAACGCCCCGGTTTTCACCCCCAGCACCACCAGCTCCGCCCCGGTTTTGTGTGCCCCGCCGATCTTCCCCGCCAAGGGAAACGTGATCGCCCCCAGCAGCGCCCCCAGAGCGCATATCTCCAATACGGTGAAGAAAAATCCTCCCGTGCGCCCCGCCCACAGTTTTACGGTTTCCTGCTTCATTTTTTGATCGAGTAGCGCAACAGCACCGGCCCTTCGGTCGCGAGGGTTTTTACCTCGATTAACGCCAACTCCACGCCCAGCGCCCACCCCGGCCCGGCCAAGGGCGTGCCGACCCCGAAAATCCGCGACTCCACCGTCACACACACTTCGTCCACCAGCCCCGCCGCGAGCCACGCCGCGTTCACCTGCCCGCCGCCCAGCAGCGCGCACCGCCGCCGCCCATCCGCCCGTAGCCGCGCCACCGTCTCCGCCGGGGCCTCGTCGGTAAACTCCAGCACCCCCGCCACCGCCTCCGCCACCCGCTCCGCCGCCCTCGGCGTGCGCGTCCACACCACCCGCCGCAGCTCGGGAAACGCTTCCGGCCGCATGCGCTCCTTGGACTGCTCGTAAGTCGCCGCTCCCATCACGCACGCATCGCAGCCCCGAATCGCCGTCCGGAAATGCGCCTTGTCCGCCGCCGAGGTAAAGGAATCCCCCGCCACCGCGTGGCGCGTGATCCATCCATCCAGCGACTGAGCCGCATATAACACCACGTTCATACCCCGAGTTAGTTTCGCCCGCCCGTCCCGCGCAAGTCACGCGGCAGACATCTTTATTAGGTCAATTTCAGATAGGTAATACAATGGCGTGCAGGCTTGTCGTCGTTCGCGCCCCGTCCATGGTCCTGAACACTCACCCAACACCATGAAAAAAGCCCTGATCACCGGTATCACCGGCCAAGACGGTTCCTACCTCGCCGAACTCCTGCTCGCCAAAGGCTACGAGGTCCACGGCATCGTGCGCCGCGCCTCCACCTTTAACACCTCCCGCATCGACCACATTTACCAAGACCCGCACTTTGATAAAGCCCGCCTCTTCCTGCACTACGGCGATCTCGCCGACTCCGTGCAGATGGTGAAACTCCTCTACGATCTCAAACCCGACGAGATCTACAACCTCGGCGCCCAGTCCCACGTCCGCGTCTCTTTCGACATCCCCGAATACACCGGTGATGTCGATGGTCTCGGCGCGCTCCGCATCCTCGAAGCCATTCGCGAAGCCGGCCTCGTCAACAAGGTCCGCTTTTACCAAGCCTCTTCCTCCGAGATGTTTGGAAAAGTCCAGGAAGTCCCCCAGACCGAGAAAACCCCCTTTTGGCCGCGCTCCCCCTACGGCTGCGCCAAGGTTTACGCCTACTGGCTCACCGTAAACTATCGCGAATCCTACAACCTTCACGCCTCCAACGGCATCCTCTTCAATCACGAGAGCGAACGCCGCGGCGAGACCTTCGTCACCCGTAAGATCACCCGCGCCGCCACCCGCATCAAACTCGGCCTTCAGGACTCCCTCTATCTCGGCAACATCGACGCCCAGCGCGACTGGGGCTACGCCAAGGACTACGTCGAGATGATGTGGCTCATGCTCCAGCAGGATAAACCCGACGACTACGTGGTCGCCACCAACGAGGTCCACACCGTGCGCGAATTCTGCCAGGAAAGCTTCGGCCTGCTCGGCCTCGACTGGGAAAAATACGTCAAATACGACGCCCGCTACGAGCGCCCCGCCGAGGTCGAACTCCTCATCGGCGACCCCGCCAAGGCCCGTAAACAGCTCGGCTGGGAACCCAAGGTCAAATTCAAGGACCTCGTCAAAATCATGACCGAGCACGACCTCGCCCTCGCCAAACGCGAAGCCCAGATCGCGAAACTCCCGAAACTCTGATCCGAACTTCTTAGGACCAGAAAACTCCAAACTCCAAAGCGCTAAATCGCAAAAAAAGCTCAAACCCCCGTCGGTCAGCTTCGCTGATCCTTTGGCGTTTGGACCTTTGGCGTTTGAGATTTATTCCCCCATGAAAATCCACATCGCCGGACACCAAGGCATGGTCGGTTCCGCCCTCGTGCGCCGCTTCGCCAGCCAGCCCGATGTCACCCTGCTCCTGCGCACCCGCCGCGAGCTCGATCTCACCGATGGTCCCGCCGTCGCTGCCTTCTACGCCGCCGAGCGGCCCGATGCCGTCATCGTCGCCGCCGCCAAGGTCGGCGGTATCCACGCCAACAACACCTACCCGGCCGAATTCCTCTTCAGCAACCACGCCATCGCCACCGCCACCATCGAAGGCGCCCAGCGCGCCGGCATTGCCCGCCTGCTCTTCCTCGGCAGCTCCTGCGTCTACCCCAAGCACGCCCCCCAGCCCATGCCCGAGGAGTGCCTGCTCTCCGGCGCGCTCGAGCCGACCAACGAGGCCTACGCCATCGCCAAGATCGCCGGCCTGAAGCTCGCCCAGTATTACCGTAAGCAATACGGCGCGCTCTTCCACTCCGCCATGCCCACCAACCTCTACGGCCCGGGCGACAACTACCACCCCACCAACTCCCACGTCCTGCCCGCCCTGATACGCCGCTTCCACGAGGCCCGCCTCGCCGGCGCGCCCGAGGTCGTCGCCTGGGGCAGCGGCACCCCCATGCGCGAATTCCTCCACGTCGACGACCTCGCCGACGCCTGCGCCTTCCTGCTCACCCTGGATAACCCGCCCGACTGGATCAACGTCGGCACCGGCACCGACGTCACCATCCGCGAGCTCACCGAGACCGTCGCCGCCGTCGTCGGCTACCCCGGCAAGATTGTCTGGGATGCCACCAAACCCGACGGTACCCCGCGCAAGCTCATGGACGTCTCCCGTCTCTCCGCCCTCGGCTGGAGCGCCCGCACCGGCCTGCGCGAAGGCATCGAGCGCACCTACGCCAGCTTCCTCGCCGAACAGTCCGCCGGCACCCTGCGCGTTTAATGTAGGGCGGGGTGGCCGCACCCCGCCGTTCGCAAACCAGGCCCCAAACGCCGTTTTTAATCGTTTCCGCCCCAGCCGCCCGCCCGCCCGCGCCCACCGCGTGGCGGGTTTTTTTATGCCGGTTTCCTCCGACGTGCCCCGCCCACGCCCGCCCGGCCCCGGTCGTTTTTGTGCGGTCGCGGCGGCCGCTTTTATGCTGATTTTCGCCCCGCTCCCTCGCCCCGCACCTCGTCTCCGGCACGCAAGTGAAAAACTCATGTGAATTCTTTTATTAAATGAAGAAAGCAATTTGACGAAGCCTCCCTAGGGTCCCATCCCTAGTGGCAGATTCGCCTCCGCACCACTACCCCTAGTGGTTGATGGTGTGTCAATAAGTTGCGGTAACTCTAGGTTGCTTGCTGCTGTTGATGAGTCACTTAACCTCAGAATTACCACTTTCCCGTCTTCGTTTCCTATCCTTTTTACGCTCAATTTCCGTCCTTTTTATACCGCTACTCTCATGCAAAAAACCTTCACCGTAGGTTCCAAGACCTTCACCCTCGACCAAAACAAGGCCGAGGCCGCCTTCGCCGGCAAAAAAGTCATCAATGGCCACCAGACCATGTGCTTTAACCTCCTCCCGCTTAAATATCAGTGGGCTTACGATCTCTACCGCACGATGAAGGCCAACCACTGGGAGCCCGAGGATATCCCCATGGGCAAGGACATCGAGCAATGGCGCGACACCACCCTCGTTTCCGACGCCGAGCGCTGGATCATCCGCATGGGCATCGGCTACTTCTCCGCCGCCGAGGGCATCGTCGGCGACAACATCCAGCACGTTGTTCGCGAACTCGTCACCGCCCCCGAGCTCAAGCTCGTCCTCGGCCGCCACGCCCACGAGGAAAACATCCACGCCGACTCCCTCCTCTACATGATCAGCGCCCGCGGCATCAACCCGCACGAGTGCGAGGCCATGTTCGAGGACGTCCCCACCATCGTCCGCAAAAACCTCTTCGTCACCAAGATCTCCAAGGACCTCCGGCGCGACATCGACCTCACCCAGCCCGAGAACAAAAAACTC